>JANMCN010000062.1:0-7476 GCA_031361295.1 Acidobacteriota bacterium
CACGGAAGCGCGCGCGATTGAGGACGCAATCGGCGCGGTGCTGCGGAAGGGGGTTCGCACGGCGGACCTGGCCGAAGCGGCCGACGCGAAGGTCGGCACTCGTGAGATGGCGGCTCAGATCGAGGCCGCGCTGCTGGCCCAGGCCCGCACCTGAGCCGGGCAGCCGGAAATATCCCCGCCGTTACTCGACCGTGACGCTCTTCGCGAGGTTCCGCGGCTGGTCGACGTCGCAACCGCGCCGGACCGCGATGTGGTACGCGAGGAGCTGCAGCGGGATGGCCATCAGCACGGGTGTCAGGAGCGGGTGCGATTTGGGCACTTCGATGAGGAAGTCCTGCGCGGGATCCAGCAGCGTGCGGATGCTCTTGTGCCCTTCGGTCGTGAGCGCGATGACAGACCCGCCCCGGGCCTTGGCCTCCTGGATGTTCCCGATCATCTTCTCGAAGACGTGATCGTCCGGCGCAATGGTCACGACCGGCATCTGCTCGTCGATGAGCGCGATCGGGCCGTGCTTCATCTCGCCGGCGGGATAGCCCTCGGCGTGAATGTACGAGATCTCCTTCAGCTTGAGCGCGCCCTCCAGCGCAATCGGGTAGTTGATCCCGCGTCCGAGGTACAGGAAGTCACTCCGCTGGTAGAAGCGCCTGGCTATCTCCTCAGTCACCGGCTCGCACTTGAGCGTCTGCTCGAGCAGCATCGGGATCTGCGCCAGCCCCTCGATGTGCGGCTTCGCCGCCTCCGCGGTCAGCGATCCGCGGATCTGCCCCATGTACATCGCGAGCAGGTGGAGCGCGACAATCTGGGTGGTGAACGCCTTGGTCGACGCGACGCCGATCTCCGGTCCCGCATGCGTATACACCGTACCGTCGGTCTCGCGCGTGGCCATGCTGCCCACGACGTTGCAGATCGCGATGCTGCGAGCGCCCTTCTTCTTCGCCTCCCGTAGAGCGGCCAGCGTATCGGCGGTCTCCCCGGACTGGGTGATGACGACTGCGAGCGTGTTCTTCGACACGATGGGATCGCGGTATCGGTACTCGGACCCGTAGTCCACATCGACCGGCACCCGCGCGAGCGTCTCGAAGAGGAATTTGCCGATGAGCGCCGAATGCCACGACGTGCCGCACGCCAGGATGACGATCCGCTCGACGGCGCGGAGCGCCTGATCCGGGATCTCGATCTCGTGCAGGAACACCCGGCCGCTCTCGAGCGATGCCCGGCCGAGCACGGTCTCTTTCACGGCCAGCGGCTGCTCGAAAATCTCCTTGAGCATGAAGTGCTTGTATCCGGCCTTCTCGGCCATGACCGGATCCCAGGAGACCCGCGTGCTCTTCGCCGAGACGCCGGTTCCGGCGTAGTCGGTGAACTCGACCCCGGATCGCGTGATGATCGCCATCTGCTCGTCGCCGAGGAACACGACGTCGCGCGTGTGGCTGAGGATGGCGGGGATGTCCGAGGCGACGAAGAACTCCCCGTCGCCGAGCCCCACGACGATGGGCGGGCCGTTCCGCACGGTCACGATCTTGTCGGGGTCGTCGGCCGAGATGAGCACGAGCGCGAACAAGCCCCGCATGTACAACAGCGATCGCCGCACGGCGTTCTCGAGGCCGTCGTCCTTCATCTCGCGCTCGACGAGGTGCGCCACGATTTCCGTATCGGTTTCCGTGACGAACGTGTGCCCCTCCCGCTGCAGCTGCTGCTTCAGGTCGAGGTAGTTCTCGATGATGCCGTTGTGGACGACGACGATGCGCCCCGTGCAGTCGCGATGCGGGTGCGCGTTCTCCTCCGTCGGGCGGCCGTGCGTCGCCCACCGGGTGTGGCCGATCCCGTACTCCCCCTCGATCGGCGTGGTCGCGATCACCTCTTCGAGACGCGCGAGCTTGCCGGCGCTCCGGCGGAGGTCGATTTCGCCGTTCCGCACGACGGCGACACCCGCCGAATCGTAGCCTCGGTATTCGAGACGCCGCAGGCCGTCGATGAGGACGGGGACGACCTGCTTGGAACCGATGTATCCGATAATTCCGCACATGCTGTTGGTCCTCTTGGGCCCCTGGCCTGGGCCGGACTGCCGCCGGACTCAGGTGCGCGGCTTCCTGTTTCGCGAAACCCAGCCTTCTTTGTTGATCTGCTTGCCGCGGGCGATCGCCAGCGTGTCGGCCGGGACGTCCTTCGTGATGGAGGAGCCCGCCGCCACGTAGGCGCCGCGGCCGATGCGAACCGGCGCGATCAGCTGCGAGTCGCTGCCGATGAAGGCGCCGTCTTCGATGACCGTCGGGTACTTGGACGTCCCGTCGTAGTTGCACGTGATCGTGCCCGCGCCGATATTGACCTTCTCGCCGATGGTCGAGTCGCCGAGATACGCGAGGTGGCTCGCCTTCGACCCGCGCCCCAGCGTCGTCTTCTTCAGCTCCACGAAGTTGCCGACGTGGGCGTCCTCGCCGACGTGGGACTGCGGCCGCAGGCGCGCGAACGGGCCGACGATCGCCCCGCGCGAGATGTGGGAATCGGTGATGACGCAGAAGTTGTTGATGATCGCGTGGTCGTCGACCGACGTGTTCACCATCCGCACACCCGAGTGGATGACGCAGCCCGCCCCGATGCGCGTCTGCCCCTCGAGATACACACCGGGATGGACGATCGTGTCGGCGCCGATGGCGACGTCCGGGTCGATGAAGGTGCTGGCGGGATCGACGATCGTGACGCCGGCCTCCATCAGGGCCTCGAGCTTTGCGGTCCTCAGAATCGATCCCACTTCGGCCAGCTCCTTCCGGCTGTTGACGCCCAGAATCTCGGCGGCATCCGCGAGCGTCACGGTCTCGACGGGCAACCCGCGGGACCGGTAAATCGTCACGAGGTCCGGCAGGTAGTGCTCGCCCTGCGTATTCGACGACCCGATCTCCCGGAGCGCGCCAAACAGCGGCGCGATGTCGAAGGCATAGATCCCGCTGTTGATCTCGCCGATCTGTCGCTGCGCGTCGGACGCGTCCTTGTGTTCCACGATCGCAGCGATGCCCCGCGCATCGCGCACGATTCGGCCGTACCCGTCCGGCCTCTGGACCATCGCCGTGAGGACCGTCGCGGCCGCGCGCCGTTCGACGTGCCGCCGCACGAGGGCCGCGAGCGTGGAGGCGCTCACGAGTGGCGCGTCGCCCGAGAGCAGGACCAGAGTTCCGCTCGCCTCCGCGAGCATCGGCTCGGCCTGCAGGAGTGCATGGCCTGTCCCCAGCTGAGGTTCCTGCGTTGCAAACAGCAGGCCCATCCGTTGGCCAAGCGCGGATTTCACCTGATCGGCACCATGCCCGACGACAACGACAATGGATCGGGGGCTCAGAGACACGGCCGCGCGCAGAACATGATCGATCAGAGGCAGCCCGGCCGCGTGGTGGAGGACTTTCGGCATCGCCGACTTCATGCGTGTCCCCTTGCCGGCGGCGAGGACGACGACGTGGATACCGGACAACTCTCCCATGGCAGACCCGTCCTGTACTTTGGGCGGCCGCCCGCCAGCCGTGGTCAGTGTCGGCGGGGTGATCGGCGGCGGTTCGCGGCCGGCGGCGTATTCAGCGCGGACCCGAAGTGTGCGTGGTTGCGGATGGATTCGAGGTCCGGGTCCTCACGTGCGAGGCCGCGGTTGTCGGGATTGAGGCCAATCGCCCGCCGCAGGTGGTCCACGGCCTCGTCGGCCCGTCCTCGCATGCCGAGCGCCACCGCCATGATGTAGTGGGCGTGGTCGCTTTCGGGGTCCTCGCCCAAGGCGCGCTGCAGGTGATCGAGTGCCCCGCTGTGATCCCCCGAATTGAGCGCCACCGTGGCGGCGTACACCCGCTCGGCCGGTGTCTTGGGTCCGGCGGGCTGACGGGCGGTTTCCCGTTCGCAGACACGGAGATAGAGCCGGGCGCGTTCGAGGAGCTCACGTTCCTCCGGGTAGCGTTCGAGAATCGCCCTGAAAAACCCGGCCGCTCCGTCGTAGTCGTGACGCTGCAGCGCCTGGACACCGCGCTCGTAAATCGCGACCGCCTCGTAAAAACCAGGTTTTCGCGCCGCGACTGCCGGGACGGGCGCAGCAGCCGCCACCGCCACGGGTCCCGGACGCCGAGGCCGTCCCGCCTGGCCCGGACCCGATGTGGCCCGGGTTCGCCCGGTCCGGGGAGCGGATTTGGGCGGAGCAGCCTTGCGAGGGGCCGCCTTGCGAGGCGCCGCCCTGCGGGATCCCGCTTTCTGTACCGCGATTCGCTTGTCGGCCGGCTTCTTACGAGCCGGCGTCTTCTTTGGTGCCGCCGGCTGTCCGGACCGCGTGCGCTTCGCGACCGTTTTCGCCGCCTGGCTTCGTTTTGCCATTCGCCTCCTGAAGGGCTGGCCCCCAGGGTGCGACAGTAACAAACACCTTGAGAGGGGTCAAGCAGCGCCATGAACAATTGTCGTCGATGGCCGCCGGTTGGTCAGTCGCCGGATGGCTTCGCCTGCTCCAGAAGCTCGAACACCGCCCGGGCCGGGATGTTGAACTGCCGCGCGAGAGCCTTCAACGCCGCGCGCCGCGGCAAGCCTCCGTTTTCAGTCAGACGACCGAACGCCGCTGCCGCTGCAGCGGGAGACAATGGATTTGATGGCGTAAGATTAGGTTGATTGCCAGATATAACGACAGTGAATTCGCCTCGCTCAGGCAGATCCTGGGCCATTATATCTGTTATATGACCTACTTTAAGTTGTTCGTGAGTTTTCGTGAGCTCGCGAGCCACGGCGATTACCCGGTCACCCAAGGTGTCGAGAAGCGCCTGTAATGTCGCGGCTATCCGATGCGGCGCTTCATACAGCACGATCACCCGGTTTTCGGTAATGAGCGGCTCGAGCCATTTTTTTCTTGCGTTTGACCTACTTGGCGGGAACCCGACGAACACGAACGCTCCCTCCCCCAGTCCTGATACTGATAGGGCGGCGACGACGGCGCTCGCGCCCGGGATGGGTTCCACCCGGATGCCCGCCGCGTGGGCCGCCGCCACGAGGTGAGTGCCCGGATCGGAGACCACCGGCGTCCCCGCATCAGATACCAGGGCCACCGAATCGCCCCCTTCCAGCCGTGCGATCAGCGACGGGGTACGGGTGCGCTCGTTGTGCTCGTGCAGGCTCGTCGTCCGCGTCGAGATGGAGTAGTGTTGAAGGAGCCGCGCTGTCCGGCGGGTATCCTCCGCCGCGATGAGTGAAACTTCCCGCAGCACGCGGAGGGCCCGTAGCGTGACATCCTCCAGGTTGCCAATAGGTGTCGCGACCACATAGAGGGTGCCGGCCATGCCTGAACGCGCCGATTGTACCAAATGTATTCAGCCGAACCACTGCCGCACTTCGTCGACGAATACCTGTCATATCTCTACGAGGTTCATCCCACCAACGCGACGTTCGACGGCGTTCACCTGCACGACGACCTGCTCGAAGACCTGAGCCGTCAGGGCCTCGAAGGCCAGGTGCGCGATCTGGGCGGCTTTGCGCGGCGGCTCGGCGCCATCGACCCTGCCAGGCTGACCGACACCGAACGTCTCGAACGTCCGGCGCTCGAGGCCAGCATCCGGGCCCGTGTGTTCGAGCTCGAGGAGGTGCGCACGTGGGAGCGCAGCCCGCAGCACTACGCGGAGATTCTGGCGACCAGCCTCGCTGGCCAGGCGCTCTTCGAGTATGCCCCCCTCGCCGAGCGCGCCAGGCGCGTGCTCTCGAAGCTTCGCCAGGTGCCGCGCGTCATCCAGTCGGCGCGCGATAACATCAAGGACGCCCCCGGGATCTACGTCAAGGTCGGGCTCGAAAGCATGCGCGGGACGCTTCGGTTCATCAACGAGGACCTGCCGCGCGTGTTCGGGGACTTGAGCGACCTGCACCTGCTCGGCGACCTGGCGGACGCGTCGACCGAAGCCGCCGCCTCGATCGGCGGCTATCTGGAGTACCTGGAGCGCGATCTCGCGCCCCGCAGCAAGGGCTCCTTCCGCCTGGGCCGCGCCCGGTTCGAACAGAAGCTCACGCTGGACGAGGGCATTACCCTCGGGGCCGACCGGCTGCTGGCGATTGCGACCCGGGAGTTGCGCAACACCCAGGAGGAGTTCCGCCGCGTCGCCTCGCGATTGAACGGCGGGGACCCGCTCGCCGCCTGGAGCAAGGCGAAGAACGACCACCCCGCCCCCGGTCAGCTGGTGCCCGTCGTGCAGCAGCAACTGGTGGAAATCGTCGAGTTCCTCAGGCGACAGCGGATCGTGACGATTCCGGAGGGGGCCCCCGTGGAGGTTGCCCCGACGCCGAAGTTCTATCGATGGACGTTCGCCAGCATGTGGACGCCCGGGCCGTTTGAATCGCGGCCGCTGCGGGCCTACTACTACATTACGGACGTCGACCCGTCATGGCCCGCCGAGCGGAAGGATGAGCACCTCCGCGACTTCAACTACGGCGCCCTCTGGTCGATCTCCATCCACGAGGTGTTTCCCGGGCATTTCCTCCACTATCAGCACCTGCGGCAGGTCGACTCCAAACTGCGCAAGTCGATTCTGTTCTCGTCCACTGCATTCGTCGAAGGGTGGGCGCACTATTGCGAGCAGCTGATGGTCGAGGAGGGCTTTCGGAAGAACGAACACGCCGTGCGTCTCGGGCAGCTCTCCGAGGCCCTCGTGCGCCTGTGCCGCCTCATCGTCGGCATCCGACTTCACTGCGAGGATCTGTCGGTCGAGCAGGGCGTCAGGTTCTTCCGCGAGGAAGCGTTCCTCGAGGATGCCAGTGCGCGTCGCGAGGCTGAGCGGGGGACGTTCGATCCCGGCTACGTGCTTTACACAGCCGGCAAGTTGATGGTCCTCAAGCTTCGCGACGACTACAAAGGGCAGGCGGGTGCGGCATACTCGCTGCGCGGGTTTCACGACGCGCTGCTCGCGAACGGGACCGTGCCCCTGTGGCTGCACCGGGCCCTTCTGCTGGGTGCGCAAAACGGCGACATGCTCGAATAGGACGGTTCATGCCCCTCTACGAATATCAGTGCGCGAAGTGCAGTCACCGGTTCGAGAAGATTCAGAAGTTCACGGACCCGGCACCCGAGGCCTGCCCGGTGTGCGGCGAAGGTCCCGTTACGCGGCTGCCGTCGTCGCCCGCCATCCAGTTCAAGGGGACGGGGTGGTATATCACCGACTACGCGAAGAAGTCCGGGACGGATGCGGGGAAGAGCGGCTCGGGTGACAAGGGGGACGGGAAGTCGGACGCCAAGTCCGACTCCAAGTCGGAGTCGAAATCAGACTCGGGGGACTCTGGCACGCCCGCACCTGCTGCGACGTCGTCGTCGACACCAGCCCCGGCGCCGGCGAAAGACACGAAGACGAACTAGCGGTCACGAGCGGCGCGTGCCGACCTTGTCCAGATCGATCGATCGCAGGTAATCCCGGAACGGCTCGGCGAGGTCAGGGCGGCGCAGCGCGAAGTACACTACCGCCTTGAGGAACCCGAGCTTGTTACCGGTGTCGTGGC
>JANMCN010000096.1:0-14798 GCA_031361295.1 Acidobacteriota bacterium
GACCAGCGGCGAGCCGTTGACTACATCCAGAGCGGCGCGATTGGTGATGTGACGGAGGTACACGTCTGGACGGACCGTCCGTACGGATACTGGCCCCAGGGGATCCCTCGTCCCGCTGCGGGTCCGGAAAGCACACGGTCCGGATGGGACAACCGAGCCGTGGATCAGCGGGTCGCCGCCGCGATGTCAGGGACCTATCCCGTTCCCGGATCGCTGGCGTGGGACCTCTTCCTCGGCGTGGCGCCCGAGGTGCCGTATCATCCGATCTACCATCCGTTCAACTGGCGTGGCTGGGTCGACTGGGGTGTTGGCGCGCTCGGCGACATGGGGGCTCACCTCATCGACTTCCCGATGTGGGCCCTGGACCTGGGTCTGCCGGCCGTTATCGAAACAGAAGCGACCCCCTTCAACCGTGCCACGTACCCCAGTGCGACCACCACGTACTACCAGTTCCCCGCGCGGGGCAGCAGACCTGCGGTGAAGCTCACGTGGTATGACGGAGGGCTGATCCCGCCGGCGCCCGAAGAGCTGAACGGAGAGAAGTTGAACGCGGCGGGGGGCATTCTCTACGTTGGCAGGAAAGGCAAGCTGCTGCAGGAGAGCGACGCGCCAGCGCGGCTACTCCCAGCCTCGCGTCACAACGCATTCGGCCCGCCCGGGGACCGCCTCGTGCGAGTGCCCCACGAAGAGCACGAATTGAACTGGATACACGCCATCAAGGGCACCGACAGAATCTCCTGTCCCTTCGACTACGCGGCCAGGCTGACTGAGACGATGCTGCTCGGGATCGTGTCGCTGCGGGCCGGCACGAAGCTGTATTACGACGCGGCCAACATGCGCGTGACGAACAACAGCGCCGCCGACCAGTTCCTTACGAGAGAGTACAGGAAGGGATGGTCGCTCTGAGGTGCAACGGCCGACGGGCTGCTGCAACGGGCGACGGATGCTCTGGAGGACTCCCAGGCCGCACGAGCGCGCGACACGCGATCTGCAAGTCTGCTGCAGGCGAACGCCACCGGCTCCCGGAACCCCGAACCCGGAACCAGCCCATCACGGCTCCCCCGCCACCTGCGCCAGGAATGGAAAGTGATCCGACGCGGCGGCGGCTTCAGCGCTGCGGATGATTTCGCAGGCTTCGACGCGGTGCGCGTACGCGGCAGGCACGAACAGGTAGTCGAGGCGCACATGCGGCGCCCACGTCGGAAACGTATACCCGGGATCGGGCCCGTGGAGTGTCCGGTAGCCGTCCGCGTAGCCGGCGTCGAGTATCAGCTGGATGGTGCGCCACTGGATGCGGCCGCCACTCAGCCATACGAGCGCCCGGAGCCGGTGCGGGAGCTTGCGGAAGTCGAGGAGATCGCCGGGGGCCAGTGTGTTGAAGTCCCCGGTCAAGACGTGGAACCCGTCCTGATGACGGCGTATCGAGGCCAGGAGAGCTCGCAGCTCCAAGACGCGCCGCTGCTCGGTCCATGCGGAGTAGAGCGCGCTCAAGTGAAGGCCGAAGATCCGCGGCTCGCCCGCGCAGGGCTCTATTTCGAGAAACGCGTGGCGTGAAAAACGTGGCCGATGCCACTCGTAACGGCGCACCTTCTCTCGGCTCATGAAGGCGAGCGATTCTCCACGGCGCGATGCCCACTGCGCCATGCCGGCGTCCGCGGCGAGCCGCTCGATGACCGCGGGATCGGTCGCTTCCTGGAAGACGACCACATCGGGCCGAGCCTGGGCGATCGCGGCGGACAGGTCCGCCTCCTTGCCCCGGCCGCCGCGGCAGATGTTGTAGCTCAGGATCCGCAGCGTGGTCACGGCGCGGGCTTCGTGTCGTCGTTCTCGATCAACGTGAGGTAGGGCTGCCCCAGCAGTTCGCCGCGAAAATAAATCACGGCGTCGCGCGAACCCTGGATGTTCACGGGCCGGCGGACCATGTCCATCAGCTGCGCCCGGAGCGGCACGAGCGTGGGGGCGATGTCGGGATCCTCTGCGCTCAGCGGACGCGAGTGCACACCCGGCACGAAGAAGCCCGTGAGCTTGTACAGGCCCATCACCTCGTCGCCACCGACCAGTGTGAGATCGAGATCGCTGGTGCCCGGGCCGTCGGCATCGAACGCGGCGCCGTCTTTCCATCGCTGCCCCGTCACCGCGCTGCCGCGAAGGATGACCGACGCGCCGGACGGAACGGCGTGGCGCACGACCTCGACGAAGCGATCGAACGCCGCCCGGCTGCCACCGAATGCCAGGCGGATCACGTTGGCCCGCTTCTGATCGGTCGTGAGCGCTTCCCCGGCCGAGCTTGCCTGCTGGTGCTCCACGTTACCCCCGACCGTTCCATTGCAACCCCCGGGCCGCCTACAGCACGGTCAGCGGCGGCGCCGGTCGCGCCACGAACGCCGCCGGATGCCATCGCTGTGCAAATTCGGCGGCCTCGTCGCCATGGACCAGCGCCCAGACGCTGCCCCCGAACCCCGCGCCGAAGCTGCAAGCCGCAAGCGCGCCGAGTCCGCGAGCCGCGTCCGCCAGCGCAACGGTTTGTGGAACCTGATTTCCGAGCAGCGCCTCCGCGTCCCGTTGAGACTCGGCGGCAAGGCGACCCAGGACGTCTGCGTCCGCCTCGTTGAATGCGGCCACCGCCAGCGGCACCCGCGCATCTTCGCCGACGAAGTGATCCAACCGGCTCAGGATGGACGTCGGCGGCCAGTCCTCCACACGCGAAGCGACGGCCAGCGCGCGCAGTCGGTCCGCGGCATCGGGAGACGAAGTGAGCGCGGTGGCCAGGGAGGAGGCGTGCGGCTCGGTGCCGTTCCACAGACGCAGCAGGACCTCGGCGCCTTTCGCGAGCCGGTTGTAGGGACCCCTCGCCCCGCCGGTCTTGTCGGCGGCGACCCCGGAAGGCGTGAGGACGAATCGCCAGTCCTCGGGTAACTCGACATCTGTGACGTGGCGCATCGGCACGAACCCGAACGCCGACATGCGCCCCGCCTTGCCGCAGACGATCGCCGCATGGTCTTCGCTGCCGCCGTGGGTGCCGACGCCGGCATCGCCGGCCAGGGCTCCGAACGACAGGCCGTTTTCGATGCAGGCGTAATAGGACGCGGCATCGAGCGTATTTTGGATGTTGTCGCGCCACTCCGGGCGGCGCTCGAGCTCCGCCGCGCGTCCGAGCGCCGCGGCGACGCCAACCATCAAGGCGCTCGAGCTGCTCATGCCTGAGGCGCGGGGCAGGTCGCTCGCGAAGACGAGGTCAGCGCCAAGTGCAGCGCCAGGGAAGTTACGCGCCAGGCGCCTGACGACCGTGTGGACGTAATGACGCCAGCCTGTCGACATCGCCGGGGTCTCCGTGCCGGCGGCTGTCCCCACGGTCGTGTCGAACGAGACATCCTCACCGCGGGCTGCATCCGCGAGATGGATCCGGGCGTCACGCCGGGGCCGCGCGGCAATCGCGAACCCGCGCGGCACCGCCGATACGAGCGTCCGCCCACCCGCATAGTCGGTGTGCTTGCCGAATACTTCGAGACGGCCCGGTACCCAGAACAGGTGTTCTGGCGCGCCCACCCCGCGGCCGGTGAACCGGGACAACACGAGCTCGAAGAGCGATCGCCTGGATTCGATATCGCGGGAGTCGAGACCGAGCTCGCCGAGTCTCTCGGCCGCGCGCGCGGGGGTCATGCCCGGGCGACGCACCCGCGTGTGGTGCAGCTCTGCGATGACGCCATCACGTCAGTCATAGCCGCAGCGCGACATCACCGAGGCGCCGGCCGACTTCGGCGGCATCGGCGCGCTTCGAGAGGTCGAGCACGCCGCCTGCGGCTCGCAATACCCGGTACCGCACACCCCGCTGGACCGAGAGCGCCACGGCGTCCGGCAATTCGAGCTCACCGCGGGCGGACGGCCGGACGTCCCGGCAGGCAGAAAAGATTCGCGCGTCAAAACGCCAGCAGTTCATGCTGATGAGGTCGTCGTCTTTCCAGGCCGGCACCGCGGCGGGCGCGTCGGATCCGGGCTTTTCCACGATGCCGCCGAGAAATCCGTGCTCGTCGACGCGGACGATCGCGAAGGCGTTGATCCGCTCCGCAGGAATGTTGCCGAGCCGCATCAGGTCGCCGGGTGCGAAGACGACGAGACCCGGCTCCTCGAGTCCGACGATGTCCTCGAGCGCCCGACGGGGATACAGGTTGTCGGAGTTCATCGTGAGGAACGGCTCGCCAGCCGTCCATTCTTCCGCCGCCAGGACGGCGTCGGCAGTCCCGCGTGCCTCTGGCTGGACGAGGAACCGCACGGTCAACCGGGATGGGCGCGCGGTTGCGGTGTAACGCTGCAGCAGCGGCTGGTGCTCCGGAGCGACGATCAGCGCGACCTGAGCGATACCCGCATCCGCGAGCCCGCTCAGGACGAAATCGAGGAATGGACGGCCGTTCACCGGCATCATCGCCTTGTGGCCGTCGTCTGCGGCGCGCGCCTGGTCGGCCGTCAGGTGCGCCTGGGGATCCGGCGCCCGCATGCGCGATCCGAGGCCACGGGCCAGTACAACCGCTCGTGACGTGGTCATCTGGCGACGGGGCGACACCAGGACTCGATCGTTCGATTCATCGTCCGCGTATGTTACGACATCGAACCGGGGTTCTGCTGTGCGGCTCCTGTCGCCCGCGCTCGCGGTCGGCGCCGATGCGTTGGCACAGGTCTAACTGAGGCTCTCGGCACTGTACCGCGCGATGAGACCAGTGCGGACCGCCTGACGGTACACCCGCGCGAAGAGGAGACACGCGCCGAAGACGTACAGCACTGACAGCGCTCCTCCGAACGCCAGCGCATGAGCCGACGCGTGCCCCCCGAGCACGATGGCGCGCATGCCCTCGAACACGTACGACGGGGGCAGCCCACGCGCTACCACCTGCATCCAAGACGGCAGCGTCGAGAGTGGATAGAACACCCCCACGAATGGTGACAGCATGCTTGGAATCGGCCAGACGAACCACTCGGCGGACGGGCCCAGGCGCAGCACCAGCGCGCATCCCACGATGCCGAGCGCGATGCCGAAGACGAACAGCACCATGATGAAAGGCGCCAGCGACGCACCATACGCGATCAGTGACAGGCCGAAGACGAACGTCGCCAGCAGGAGCATCACCGTGAGCCCGATGGCGCTCGTCGCGATGCTGGAGAGAACGAGCCCGGCCAGGTATTCCGGTATGGACAGCGGCGACGCGAAAATGTTCAGGAAGTTGCGCGACCACACGTCTTCGAAGAACGCCATCGTGACGCCTTGCATGACGCGCGTGAAGAAGTCCCACATCAGCACGGCGCCCAGGAGGACGGGCACGAAGCTGAACCCCGGGGACGTGACGGTGTTCAGGTACCGGGTGATGAACCCCCAGAGCACGATGTCCACGGCGACCCAGCCGAACATCGGCAGCAACCGCGCCACGCTCCCGCGAATGAGGTAGCCCTGCCGGAGGGCGATCGCCAGCGTACGTCGAGGCTGCAAGGTCATCGCTCGAGGGAGAGGGGCTCGCGCGCGACGGTGATGAAGAGCTCTTCGAGTGAGGCCTTGCCATGCTCGTGGGGGAGCGTCCGTGGATTGCCGTCGAGCAGGACCTGGCCGCGCGCCAGGAACAGCACCCGATCGCACACATCCTCGACCTCGTACATGTTGTGCGACGTCCACAGGACGCCGGACCTGCCGGCCGCCACGAACGTGCGAATCATCGCCCGTATGTCCTGCGCCGTGGCCGGATCGAGTGAGGCTGTCGGCTCATCGAGCAGCAGCAGGGTGGGCTCGTTCAACATGGCCTTCGCGACCGAGACCCGCGTCTGTTCGCCTGACGAGAGCACGCCGCAACTGGTATCGCGGAAGCGCGTGAGATCGAACTCCGCCAGGAGCGCGTCGATGCGGGCCTTGAGCCCGCGCACGCCATACAACATCCCGAAGAACCGAAGGTTCTGTGCGACAGTGAGATTTCCAGGGAGCGGCGCGTAGACGGCGGCAAAGTTCGTCCGCATCAACGCGGCGCCGCGATCCGTCGCGAGATTCCGGCCGTCGATCCGGATCGAGCCGGAGGTCGGTTCGAGCACGCCGAGGAGCATGTTGATGATGGTCGTCTTGCCCGCCCCGTTCGGCCCGAGCAGCCCGACGATCTCGCCGCGCGCGATCTGGAACGACAGGCCGTCCACGGCGGTCACGGCGCCGTACGACTTGCGCAGGTTCGAGACGGACAGCACGGTCACGGGCCGGACTCCCCGGCGGGCGTGCCAGCCGCGCGGGCGAGCAGCGACGCGATCGTGTTCAGGCTGTCCACCATCAGGTCCGTTTCGTCGCGCACCAGGTCATTCGTGGCGGTGTTCAGCGCGAGTTGCGTCTGTCGCAGCGGCGGGAGTGGGGGCGGCGCGGTGCCGGATCGAATCGCACCCGCGAGCGCGGTCAGGCTGAGTGCCAGCTGGCCCGACAGCGCCTCGATCCCCGGGACCGGTTGCGCGAGGCCGTTCTCGAGCCCGGCGTGAAGCGCGAGGGCGGCCAGCGCGTGGCGCCGGATCGCCGCCAGCAACCCGAGCGCCACCGGCGCGGGGATCGCGTGCCGGGCAGCGGGCTCGGCCAGCATGCGCTCGACGATCGCCTCGGCATTCGACCGGACCAGACGGCCCGCGGCGCGGATGTCGCCGATCGCGTGCAGGTCGGTGCGGCGCGGATCCGCATACGCGGTCAGCAGAGCCTCGACATACCGGCTGTGCGCCTCGAGCAGCGCGGCCAGCGCCGGCCTGACCTCCGTGCCTGTCCACGTCGGCCAGAGCGCGTAAATGAAGAGCGCGAGCACTCCTCCCTCCACGGTGTACACCACCCTGTACGTCACGGCCGTCAGCTCGGGCACGCCAGCCAGCATCAGCAGGAACACGACATACCCGGTGATGCAGATCGTGAACAGGGCGTAGCTCGTGCCAACCAGCGCGTAGCCGGCCCACACGAAGCCGAGCACGAGGGCGGTCAATCCGTGCGGACCGGGCGCGATTGTGTGGGCTATCAGCGTGGCGAAGCCGCCGCCGACGAGTGTGCCGGCAATGCGCGAGATGCCGCGCGCGAAGGTGTCGTGAAACTCCGGCTTGAGGACGAGAACCGCCGTGAGCGGCAGCCAGTAACCCCGCGGCAGCTCGAGGACGCGATAGATCGCCGTGGCGATCGCCAGTGTGACCGAGAGCCGCAGCGCGTGCCGGCAGGCGGTTGATTGGGGTGTGAGATTCGCCCTGAGCGTCAGGACGGCATCACGGACCGGCGGGCGGCGGCGGAGCGGGACGACACGGGCGCCCCGCGGGAGCGAAAGATCCGGCGCAGACGCTCCCGCAAGGACACCGGCTGTTCGCCAGGCGGCCCTCACCTGGCCGAGTAGGGGCTCGATGGCGGTGATCGATGAGAGCTGGCCGCCGCACTCGTCGAGCGACTCCCAGAGGCGCCGCGGCTCGCGCGGCTCGCGCCCGCCATCGAGCGCACTGGCGATTTCTGTGAGCGCCACCCCCAGCATCTTTGCCATTTTCGCCGCGCAGGCGGCGTCCCGCTGACCGAGACGCCGCTGCTGTGTGGCGAGACTGGCGAGGCTCCCCCTGATTCGCTCACCCTCGTCGAGAAGCGCCTGGAAGACGAGAACATCCTGCGACCTGGCGAACGGCTGCGGGTCCACGAGCGGCGACGCCGTCCCGGCGAAGGTGTGCGGCTCGGGGGCGACGGAGATCGAGTCCGGAATGGCGGCCGCGTAGCTCGCGAGGCTCCGGTAGGCAGCCGACAGGCTCCGGCGTTCGGCCGAGAAGCGTCGCAGCGGCCAGATCATGACGACCAGGAGCGTCTGCACCAGCCCGCCTCCGAAGACGAGGGCTCCCCGCATCGCGGCACCGCGCAGGTCGGACGGAAAGCCGCCCGCGATCAGCACGGCGACGACCGACTGGAGCCCCACGAAGGAGGCGGATGGTCCGAGCGCCACGATCAAGCCGCCGCCGAATCCCCAGGCGGCGGCGGCCGCAATCGCAGCGGCATCGGTGTGCCCCGCGAGGGACCCGAAGAAAATCGAGAGCGCCATCCCGGCCGCTGCGAACAGCATCACCGCGGCGCGGCTCCGGTACGCGCCCTGGAAGGAACCGAACCCAACGGAAACGGCCCCGACCGCCCCGAAGACCCCGACCGCCGACTGACCCAGAAGCAGGCCGACGATGAGCGGAATCGCCACGCCGAGCGTGCACCTCAGCGCCGCAGCCCCTTCGAACTGGGACCAGTCGACGACAAATGCGGAGCCGAGGATCCGCCCGAAGGTGCCGCTCATGGTAACGACGTGTGGCGTTCAATACGTGACGGTCAGGAGCGCGACGGCCTGCCGCGGCAGCGTCAAGGGCAGCGACAGCCGTCCGGCCGTGACGCGCGACCGCGTCGGCGTTCCGAGCACCTGCAGGTGCCCGGAAGTCTCGATCTCCCGGTACCCTGTCTCACTCAGCGTCCGCGGGGATCCTGCTTTTTTCCACGCCTCGTACGCGTTGCTGTGATCCGCGTCCACGCGATACTCCGTCACGAGAGGAACCCCGTCCGCCAACCCCTCGACCGTCAGATCCACGTGCGCAGCGGCGGCCGGAACATCATCGTCATGATAATTCCACACGAGAATGGACAGGTCGCGGTCGCTGCGAGCCGCCACGGCGTAGATGTCCGGGTCGCCGCGGACCCCGCGGTCTCTGATGTACGCGGTGGCGGCGGCGCTGGAGCTCTCGACGTGCACACGATTGCCGTGCATCATGCCCAGCATCCGGAACACGTTCAGGACCGGCTTGTCGAGACCGTTCGTCGCCAGATCGCGGAAGCCCGCAAAATAGGGCTGGTCTTCGAACTCGAACGCCCACGTCACCGCTCCCAGGAGATTCACGCGGTGGAGGTCCGCGAGCTCGTACGTCCGGGCAAGCTGCGCGGCCGTGTAGCTCGAATACATCGTGCCATTCCGATACGCGTTCTCGGGATTGGTCCGGACTGAACAGGCTGCGCAGCCTTCAGGGTCGGACTCTCCGAGGATGATTGGCGTGTCGCGCAATTCCGGAAAGGAGGCGACGATGTCGAAGCCGTTCGAAATGGCCGTGAGCTGATTGCTGAGGCCCATCCGCACATGTCCGTCGACGACGCGCGGAGCCCCTTTTGCGTGGAAGCTCACGTAATCGAGCGGGGCCCCGGGCCTGCCGGTCGCGAAATTGGTGCCGCGAAGGCAATGCTCGAGGAAGTTGCGAAGGATCTGCTGAGTGCGCGGGCCGTTCGGCCCGGTCACCGTCGGTCCTCCGATGCGGGCGCCAGGCACGGCTCTTTTCAGGCCGTCGGCGGCGAAATCGTACAGTTTCTGATACTCCTCCGGCGTGCCATGCCAGTACCCGATGTCTGGTTCGTTCCAGACCTCCCAATACCAGCTCTCCACCTCCGGCGCGCCGTACCGATCGACCGAGTGGCGAGCCCACTGGAACACGAGCTCACGCCACTTGTCGTAGTCCCTGGGCGGGTAGGCCCATCCCGTGTAAATCCGGTTGTAGTCGAGCCCCGGCGCCCAGTCGTGTCTGTAAGGGAACGGTTTCACCGACAGCGCTTCCGGCATGAAGCCGATTTCGACAATCGGCTTCATGCGGCGCTCGACGAACGTGTCGAAGATTCGATCGACGATCGTCCAATCGTACTTCGCGCGCCCCTCGCTGTCTTCGGTATACGCGTTGGTGGATCCCCACTTCAAAGCCGGTGTACCGTCGCCGGTGGTCAGCAGGTTGTGCGTCCGGACGAACACCGGTGTGGCACTGAGCGCCGCGAGCTCCGACAGCAGCTTGCGGCCATCCTTCATGTAGGTGTAATTCGGTTCGTCATACCCGAAGAACGCCCAGATCGGCGTCATCGGACCGACACGCCTGCCGGCGTCGACGCGGATGGACACAGCGGCATCCTGCGCGCCGAGCGGAGAGCCCAGGACGACAGCCGAGAGTAGAGCCGAGCACAGCACTCGCGGCCAGGCGCGGGGATCGGCGAGCACGCTATTTCTGAATCCCGAAGGTGAAGACGGTTTCCGATGAGTGCGGCTGCCCCGGTGCCACGATCGTCGTGGGGAAGGCCGGATGATTCGGCGAGTCCGGGAAGTGCTGTGTCTCGAGGCAGAAGCCACTACGGAACTGGTACACGGCGCCCTGCTTTCCCTTCACCGTGCCGTCGAGGAAGTTGCCCGAATAGAACTGGACGCCGGGTTCGGTGGTCGACACCTCGAGCGTCCGGCCCGTTCGCGGCTCGACAACGCGCGCCGCGAGCTGCAGGCCTTGCCCTGCCCGGTCGAGGACCCAGTTGTGATCGTAGCCGTTTCCGTTCTTCATCTGCGGATCGGCCTTCGATATGCGAACGCCGATCGGCGTCGCGCTGCGGAAATCGAACGGAGTGCCCTCGACCGGGGCGATCTCGCCCGTCGGAATCAGAGTCGCGTCCACCGGCGTGTAGCGGCTGGCGTTCAGCGTCAACACGTGCGCGAGGATGTCGCCGCTGCCCGCGAGGTTGAAGTACGTATGCTGCGTCAGGTTCACCGGAGTCGCCTTGTCCGTTGCCCCCTCATATTTCACGATCAGCTGGTTGGCGTCGGTGAGCGTGTAGGTGACCGTCGCCGTGAGGTTCCCCGGGTAGCCTTCTTCGCCGTCCGGGCTGACGCGCGTGAACGCGACGCCGATGCCGGTTGGATCGTCGATCGGCCGGGCGCTCCACACCTGCTTGTCGAACCCCTTGATGCCGCCGTGAAGGTGGTTTGGCCCGTTGTTGACGGCCAGCTTGTACGTCCGGCCATCGAGGGTGAACTGCCCCTTCGCAATCCGGTTCCCGTAGCGTCCGACCACGGCACCGAAGTAGGGAGAGTCCTTGAGGTACCCGGCCAGCGTGTCGAATCCGAGCACGACGTCGCCCATGTTGCCCGAGCGATCGGGCACGCGGATGTTCGTGATGATCCCGCCGTATGTCATCGCGCGCACTTCCACCCCGTGGCTGTTCGTCAGCGTATACAGCTCGACGGCGGTGCCGTCTTGCGTCGTGCCCCACGGCGCATGCGCCACGCCACGCTTTGTCGCCGGCGCCGCCTGGCCCTGGCCGCCATCGGCCGCGTGGAACGGCTGCGCGACGACCGCGGCCGCACCAATCAGAAGCATCAACAAGTGAACGACTCTCATTCTGTTCATCTCCGTTCGGCGGAACGGAAGCTCCACTCTTCGTACCGTCCTTGACCGATCGGCGGAGCAGCTCCGCCCTACTTACCGGTGGACCGCTGGGGGCGCCTTTCTACTTCTCAATGATTTCGACGATGCCGGCGTCGATGAACTGGCCGCCGCGCAGTTGCTTTGCGTGAATCGCGAGGGTGTTCGGCGCGCCACCGTGCAGCTGTGCCACGGCCGCCTCGTCGAGAGGGATATAGGAGTAACCCCCAGTCGCCCCCGCAAGCGCGGCGACACGCACGCCGTTGACGTACACCTCGGCGTCGTCGTCATGGTAAATGCGGAGATGCGGGTTGATGAGCGTGCGAGATGGCGCGTCAAATGTCCGGCGGATCCAGATGTCGGAAGTGAGCCACGGCGTCCCGACACGGGCGCGCGGCGTGTCCGGCTTGCCGAATCCACCGTTGCCCTGCGGCCATGCGGCATCATCGAATGCCGACTCTGACCAGGTGGCCTGCGGAGCACTGGTCGTGTAGCGCCAGTGCTGCGGCGCGCGGTCGGATGCCACGAGGACATCGCGGACGACCGGTGGAGACGCGAGCGCCGCGTGGAGCGCCTTCGCATCGTCCGGAAGCTTCACGACCGCGCGGTCGTACGTCATGATGCCGTTGACCTCGATTTCGACGTCCGTCGTCTGGGTATATATGGCCGCTGCGAGCCCCTGGCCGACCATGATGCGAAGCTGGTACATCAGGTCGCGATAGGCCTGCCCGAGCTCCGCGGGGCTCTTGTAGCTCCGGTAGCCCCAGTTGCCCTTGTCGATCCAGGTGTGCCCTTCGAGCGGCAGCCCGAGTCCGCCGAACTCGCCGAGGACGGCGGCGCGTCTGTCTTCGAGGAGCGGCATCGCGGGCCCGGGATAGGAATGCACGTCCGACACGTCACCGACGCCGGTGTCGGTCCAGCCGCTCGTGTTGTTGACCAGCCGGCTCGGATCGCGGCCTTTCAGCCAGGCGACGTACTGCTCGGTCTGGTGCTGCCCCCAGCCCTCGTTGAACGGCACCCACATGATGATCGACGTGTAACTCCGCAAGGCGTCGACCACGTGTTCGAGCTCCGGTGCGAAGGCCGCGCGATTTTCGGCCGGCTTGGCAGGTCCGCTCGGCATGTCCTGCCACACGAGCATCCCCAGCCGGTCGCAATGGTAGTACCACCGGGCTGGTTCGACCTTGACGTGCTTGCGAATCAGGTTGAAGCCGAGCGCCTTCGATCGTTCGATGTCCGAGCGCAGCGCTTCGTCGGTCGGCGCGGTGTACAGCCCGTCCGGCCACCATCCCTGGTCGAGCAGGCCGTATTGGAACAGCGGCTTCCCATTCAGGAACAGACGGTTGACGCCGGCCGCATCACGGGCCACCGCTATTGTGCGGATGCCGACGTAACTGCGGACCTCGTCGCGCCCAAGCCGCACCCGCAGGTCGTACAGAAATGGGCTCTCCGGAGACCAGAGTTTGGCGTGGGGAATCCGCAGCACCAGGGGTGCTCCCGCAGCACCGCTGGCCTCGGCCACGACCCGCGTCCCGTCGAGCGCTGACACCCGCGCCGTGCCTGCGCCTGCCGACGACGGCACGACCCGGACGGTCACGCTGCCGGTGGTCGCATCCGGCACGAGCTCCAGGCCGCTGATATAGGCTGCAGGGACCGGCTCGAGCCACACCGTCTGCCAGATTCCGGTGACCGCGGTATACCAGATGCTTTTCGGCTCGAGCACCTGCTTGCCGCGTGGCTGCGTGCCGCGATCGGTGGGATCGGTGACGTTGACTACGATTACCTGATCCCCCGACGGATTCAGGGCATCGGTGATGTCGAACGTGAACGGATCGTACCCTCCCGTGTGGCTTCCCACCGGCTTGCCGTTGACGACCACCTTCGTGTCCCAGTCGACGGCACCGAAATGCAGCAACAGCCGTGAGCCCTGCGCGAGCGCGGGCGCGCGGAAGGTCCGCCGGTACCAGAGTCGCTGGGTGTCGCTCACCGCGGCGGCCACGCCGCTCAACTGTGACTGGATCGCAAATGGGACGAGGATGCGGCCCGCAAAGGCCTGCGGTTCAGGCGCGGACGCTTCGAGTACGGCGTAATCCCATTCCCCGTTCAGATTTTGCCAGGCAGGACGCACCATCTGCGGCCGGGGGTACTCAGGCAGCGCGCGCGCGGGTGTGACATCCGCGGCCCACCGCGTGCGAAGGTGCGGGGCCTGCGCCTGGGCCGTCGCCGGGGTATCCGCCCCGGCCGACACCACGAGGAGCAGGGCGGCGGCCATGCGGGCGATCGTACGAAGTGAGGAAGGGATCATGCCCGCGGATTGTAAGCGAAAAAGAAAACGGCCGCGCGGTTGGTGTCGCGCGGCCGTGTGACCCGCTGGACGCAGGGCGGGCGGAGCCTCAGCTCAGCCTTACTGCTGATCCTTGTGCAACACTTCCTGGACCGGCTCCTTCTTCTTCCCGCCCAGTCCCTGGATCTGAATGACCGGCCCGGCCGGTTCCTCCTTGAGGACGTGCTGACGGTAGAGTGCGGCCATTCGCTCGTTCTCTTCCGCCTTCTTCCGGGCGTCGGCCTTCGCTCGCATCTTCTCTTCACGCGCCGTCTTCGCGATGCCCTGGTCGTCCAGGTCGTGCTGAATCCCGACCGCCACGGCCTCCGCGTCCAGCACCAGCGAGTGCGTGGTGGTCGGGAGCGCGACGCTCTTCCCGCCGGCGATGATCTCGTGGCGTCCGTGCTCGTCGTACCACTTGGTGAGCGTGGCCGTCATGTGCATCTTCTCGATGATGTTCCGCCAGCCGATGCCGGTGTTGTAGGCACAGAAGGAGATCTCCCCTTCCTGCGTCGCGTACGGAATGATGCAGCGTTCCGTCCTGCGGAAGTCATAGTTGAACAGGTCCTGGAACCACATGCCCGCGATGAAGAGGAAGTTCCAGCGATCCGCGCGCCGCTTCGCGATGTCCGCCGACGTCCGATCGGCGCCGACCTTGCCGTAGTCCTTGCCGCTGGCGCCGAACGTCTTGTCGAACTTCTTCATCAGGTCCGACAGCTTGAAATGGGTCGGGGCCTTGAAGGGGTCGTAGTTCTTCATCAGCGCGAGCGCCATGCCGACCGACGACAGGAACTTGCCGCGTCCCGCGTCGTTGACCCGCTTGAGGTCGGTCGCCATCTGCTCGGCGTGGAGGAACGCGGTCACCGGCACCGCTTCCTTCGTTTCCTTGTCGATCATCACCGCCATGCCGATGCCGCAGTTCGGGTGGCAGCCGCAGGTCAGGTTGCCCCACTCCGCGCTCGGCCCGTGGACGAGGTCTGCCCAGTCGGTGAAGGTGCCGATGAATGAAATCGGGAACCAGTCTCGAATCGGCTCGCCGAGCCCGATCTGGTTCTTCACGTCGTGCGCGAGGTGCGACAACGTGTAGCGCTGGGCCTCACGGCGCTCGTCCGTGATCTCCTCGTCGCGTCCGGTGAACGACACCGGCTGTAACGTGTGTTTGTTTATATTTTTGGGTTTGTCGAGCGCGAAGTGGTTTATCGGGCCTACCTGCTGTTTGTTCACCCCGTTGTCGTTGGTGGTTACGGTAATGTTGTCGACCCCGGCCGTGTGCAGG
>JANMCN010000233.1:0-3154 GCA_031361295.1 Acidobacteriota bacterium
GGCCGCGTGCGCGGGCCCCTGCACGGCGTCCCGATCCTGGTGAAGGACAACATCGCCACTGGCGACCGGATGCAGACGACCGCGGGTTCGCTGGCGCTCGTCGGGAGCCGCGTGCCCGGCGATGCGCCGCTCGTCGCCCGGCTGCGCGCCGCGGGGGCCGTCGTGCTCGGCAAGGCCAACTTGTCCGAATGGGCCAACTGGCGCGGCCTGCCGCCCTGGGACTTCAACGGCTGGACCGCTCGCGCCGGCAAGACGCGCGACCCGTACCTCCTGAGCTTCGACCCCTGTGGATCGAGCTCCGGATCCGCCGCCGCCGCCGCCGCCAACCTGTGCGCCGCAGCCATCGGGACCGAGACGGACGGCTCGATCACCTGCCCGGCAACCAACAACCTCGTGTTCGGACTCAAGCCCACCGTCGGCCTGGTCTCGCAGGACGGGATCATCCCGATCGCTCACAGCCAGGACACCGCCGGCCCGATGGCCCGCACCGTGCGCGATCTCGCGATCCTCCTCGGCGTGATGCAGACGCCGTTCGGGGAGGTACAGGGGCGCTCGCTGCCGAACGACTACACCCAGTTCCTCGACGCGCACAGCCTCGAGGGGAAGACGATTGGCATCGACCAGCGCTACCTCACCGGCCCGTACGCGTTTCCTGTGAATCCCCTGACGCTCGAGGCGTTCAACGCGGGCCTCGACGCGCTCGAGTCGCTCGGCGCCACGCTCGTCCCGTGCGACACCGGCGACATCTTCCTCTACGGCGGCGACGAGTTCACGGTGCTGCTGCAGGAGTTCAAGGTCCAGATCCAGGAGTACCTGGGCGGCCTCACCCATACCTCGATGCGGACGCTTTCAGACCTGATGGCGTTCAACACCGCCAATTGCGCCGTCGAGATGCCGTACTACGGACAGGAAGTATGGGAGTGGTCCAACGCCACGACCGGAGGCCTCACGGACCCCGCCTACCTTGCGGCCCGTGCCAACTGCCTCCAGCTCTCGCGGGCTCAGGGCATCGACCTGGTGCTCAACTCCGGCATCGACGCCATCGTCGCGCCGAGCTACACGCTGGCCAGCCAGCCCGCCGCCGTTGCGGGCTACCCGAACCTCGCGATTCCGTGCGGCTTCGCCGCCGATGGGCGTCCGGCCGGCATGTGGATGTATGCCGGATTTCTCGAGGAGCCGAAGCTGCTCGCGTTCGCGTATGCGCTCGAGCAGACGCTGCGGCCGCGGACTGCGCCGAGGTACCTCGGGTCGTTGCAGCCGTTGCCGCCGAATCCCGGCTACTGCAGCGGCTTGGACGGGCACGGCGAGGGCCGGCACGGATATCGATTCGCCGCGGGGCGGTTGACGCGGGCGCGGTGACGAGGCGACCGGGCGGCGTCGGAGTGAAGGGCTCGATGGCGCCAGACGCTGCCGCCCGGTGCGTACACGATGTCGTCGTGGGAGCCGCCGAGTGGTGACCTGCTGATTACGAATCCGAAAGGGCGGTCTCCGCTGGATGCCGCCCTTTCAGTTTGCTGAGTAAATCTGAAGATTGTCCTCCGCCGCGGCCCGCCAAGTCCGCCCCGGTTCCGGGGGGTTGGCTGTCAGATTGGCTGTCAAAAAAGTCACGCGATGATCGGTGTCGCTGAGGCCGGGCCTCTTAGATCCGCCACGATGAGCCGAATTGCTCTCCGCCCACGCATTACCGAGCGGAGGTGCTTGTATGATTTATCGACCCATGCTTCTGGTCAGTGGGCTCATCATGCTGTCGTTCTCACCTGTCGCCGCACAGACGCCAGGAAATGGGGATGCCACGCGGCCCGACCTCACCACGTTTGCCGATCTGCCCGGACGCATCAAACCTGGGCAGACCATCTACGTCACGACCTCGCCGGCGGGCGAGGTCCGCGGACGATTGCTGCGGCTGTCGGCCGCCAGTGTGACCTTACTGGTGCAGGGACAGGAGCGCGAGCTGGCGCGCCCGGACATTCTTCGTGTCGAAAAGCGGGGTGACTCGCTGTCGGACGGAATGACCATCGGGTTCGCCGTCGGTGGAGGACTGGGGTTGCTGTCGATTCTCTCAGGCGGGTGTGGCGCGCCATTCGGCTTAGGGGCCTGCGCGCTCATGACAGGGACGTTGGCTGGGATGGGGATGGGTATCGGAGCGCTGGGAGATTGGGCGCTTCGTGGAAAAACGGTGGTATACACGGCGCCATCAAGCAGAATCACCGCCCGGCCCGTGCTGTTGAACACGGGCATCGGGGTGGCCGTGCGGTTCTGATCGGCTCATCTGCGCGTCCCATCGTTCGCGGATCGAGCGGGGGCTTGCGTGGGCCAATGCGAACGAGCCGCGGGAAACCGATGTCGAAACGTTGCTGAAGCCGCCAACCAGGGGGGCGGGGCGCCGACGTGGCCGGCGTCGGTAGCCGTATCCGGCTGGACCTCAACAGCCCGGAGTTCCAGAACGTCTTCTTTCAGTTCGAGGCTGCGGAACTGAGACAGGTGGTCGTCGCGCTGCGCCGTCTGCGCGATCTGGACTGGAACGGCCTGTATCGCCACACGGGGTTGCGTTGGGAAGCCATTGAACACTTGAAGGCGCCAACAGCGCCAAGGTGTGCTCGCTGCGGCTGAGTCAACGCATCCGGGCCCTCGCCTTTCGCGACGGCGAGTTTTTGCGGCTGCTCTCCCTCCATCCTGACCACGATTCAGCGTACCAGCGCTGAGACGGGGGCGATCGAGGGTGCCGACAGGGTCCGGTGACCGCCTACGCCAAGGCTACGGCGTAGGCGGTCGCCGGTTTCTGGCGACCTCTTGCTGTCTGTGGCGCGCGGATGGCGTCTCTCGCGCCTGCGCGACTCGCCTCGCTCTCCAGTACTCCAAACAAAGCTGGTTGCGGGGCCCCGCCACCATTGCCTTTACACCCCTACCCCAGATACTTGTTGAAGTGCGCCAGCGTCCGTTCCCACGCCAGCTTCGCCGCGGCGGCGTCGAAGCGCGGCGTCGTGTCGTTGTTGAAGCCGTGCTGCGTGCCGGGATAGACGAAGCGCTCGTAGCGCACGTTGGCGGCTTTGAGCGCCGTCTCGTACCCCGGCCAGCTCGTGTTGATGCGCTCGTCCGTTTCAGCTGACTGAATCAGCAGCGCCGCCTTGATCTTCGGCACATCCTCGAGGTTGGG
>JANMCN010000103.1:0-2196 GCA_031361295.1 Acidobacteriota bacterium
CGGCCAGACGCTCGACTGGCGGTAGCGCCTGGCTACTGTGCAGGCCGGAGAGACCGCCGCCGGTAATGAGCGCGAGCAACGCGCCAAGCAGCACGATCGGCGCAAGCGCGAGTACGGCCGTCAGCCAGGGCGAGCGCGACACCGCCATCGCCGGGTCGAGCGTTGCCGAATGATCAGGACTCACGGCGCGCTCCTTCCGCCCGGAACAGGCCCATCCACCCGAGCTCGGCGAACTCGCTCTGATGCGCGTGGAACATGAACTGGCCGGGATAGCGGAACCGTGTCTCGAGAATCGCGCGCTCCCCCTGGCAGAGCATGATCGTGTCGGTCGACTCCGACGACACCGTCGTCGTCCCGGTCCGGAACACGTCGAAGAACATGCCGTGCAGGTGAAAGCTGTTGAGCAGGTCGAACTCGGTGATGTTGGCGACGTAGAGGCGGGTCAGCCGCCCGACCTCGACGCCAATCGGCTCGTGCATGAAGTGGTGCGCCACGGTATTGACGGCGTAGACCTCGTTGTCCGCATCGAAGTTCGTGTCGAACCCGTTCATCACCATGACCAGTTCGTCGGCGGGAGGGCGCGGCGTCTTCGGATCGACGATGAAGATGCCGTAGAGCCCCTTGTGGATGTGCCGCTTCAATGGAGCCGCGTGGCAGTGATAGAGGTGCAGGCCGAACGGGTCGGCGTCGAATTCGTAGACGAAGCGGTCCCCCGGTTGGACCTCGTGGCCCGGAAGAGAGCCGTCCATCTCGGGCGGGTGCCAGCCGTGAAAATGGATCGTGTGAGGATGCGACCCCTGGTTGAGGAACGTCACCCGGACCCGGTCCCCTTCGGTGGCGCGAAGCGTGGGCCCTGGGACCTGACCGTTGTAGGTCCACGCCGGAAAGTAGATGCCGGGCGCGATCTCCAGCTCGCGGTCGACGGCATTCAGCTGGTACTCGCGCAGGCGGGATCCGTCGGGGCGAAGGGTTTCGCGATAGAACTTGTCCCGTTCGGCCGGCGGCAGGTCGGAAAAGTTCCAGGTGCGGAGAAACGTCGTCGGGTTGAACGGCCCCGGTGCGACGCGGCCGACGACACCCATCGCATGCGGTCCGTGGATCATCGGGGCTGGCAAGGCCGAGATGGCGCTGCCCGTCAGGGATGAGCTGGACCGTCCCAGTATCCCGCCAGCTCCGGCGGCGCCGAGGCCGGCCAGCAGCGATCGACGGCTGAACTGTTTGTTTTGCATCTTCACAGGATTAATTTTGATTACTCAAAATTGAGTGTATCATGTTTCGAAATCCAATGGGACCGACACATACCGTCGAGAATTACCTGAAGGCCATCTTCCAGGCCCAGAGCGTGCTGCCTGATGGCGAGCTCGTCCAGATGGGGCAGCTGGCGGCGTCGATGTCGGTGGCGCCCGGCACCGCCACGACCATGGTCAAGGCGCTGGCGGATTCAGGCCTCGCGCTCTACGAACCTTATGCGGGGGTTCGGCTGACGCCGGCGGGCGAGAAGCTGGCGGCTTTGGTCCTGCGGCGGCACCGCCTGATTGAATCGTTCCTGGTGAAGGTGATGGAGATGAGCTGGACGGAAGTCCACGACGAAGCCGAGCAGCTCGAGCACGCGGCCTCCGACCGGCTGATCGAGCTGATGGACCAGATGCTCGGCCGGCCGGCGGCGGATCCACACGGCGATCCGATCCCCGGTCCCGAGGGGACCGTCCCGACCCTCGCGTACCACAGCCTGCTGACCTGCCCGGCCCAGCAGCTGATGACGATCGCGCGGGTGACCGATCAGGACCGTGAATTCCTGGAGTTCGCCGAGCGCCACGGTCTCCGCCCGGGCGACCATGTCCGGGTCGAGGCCCGCGACGCCGCCGGCGACAGCGTCCAGCTCTCCAACGCGGTCGATCGCCGTATCACGATCGGCACCGGCGCGGCCGCCAAGGTCCTCGTCCGCGTCGTGGCGCTGGTGCTCGGCGTGCTCGTGCTCGCGAGCTCCGCGTTCGCGCAGGCTCCGGCCGCTGCGGGCGCCTCGCGTCCGTTCCGGATTACCGACAATTCCTTCTTCGTCGAGGAGGCGTTCAACCAGGAAGCGGGCATCTTCCAGAACATCCTCGGCGCGACGCGCATCGACGGACACTGGGCCGCCATGTTCACGCAGGAATGGCCGGTCGTGTCACAAACCCACCAGCTCTCCTACACGGTGGG
>JANMCN010000106.1:0-2743 GCA_031361295.1 Acidobacteriota bacterium
GGACCGCGGCGGCCCCCGCCTGCCCCATAGCCATCTTCGAATGGTCCATTCCCGCCATTCCGCCCGATCCAGTCTGCGGAATCGTGGCGGACGGTTTTCCACCACCCGTGTCCATCTTCGCGTGGTCCATCCCGCCGCCGACCGAGGCACCGGGGGCCGGTGGGGAGCCCGGCTGCCCGGAGGATGCGTCACCCGCGCGGCACGCATCGAGGCGGCGTCTCAGATCGGCGAAGCTCCTTTTCACGTCGTCCACGGCCGAGCGCGTCTCGGCCTCGTCAGTGGTCTGACGCCCGCGTTCCAGTCTGGCGTTCAGCGCGTCGAGCATGGCCGCGGCCTGTCGCGCGCGTTCTTCGCACGCGTTTCCTGAACGCCCCGGCATGGCCATCGTCGCCGCCATCGCGGCCGTGACGTGCTGGGCGGACGCGGGGCGTGGGCCAGCCAGCGCCGCGACCGGGATCAGCGCGGTCGTCGCGATTCGCCGCAGCCCGCGCGTGAGTGCATTCATCGTCTGTTCCTCAGTTGCCGCACGCGCATCCGCGCGATCACCCGTTGCGACGCGGCGGGGATCCGAACTCCGGATCGTCGCTGACGCGAGAGGCGACCGTGCCCTCCGGATGGGAATAGAAACCTGGATCGGCATAGTCGCCGGCCGCGAGATCGTCGCGCACCTTGACCACCGTGAACATGCCGCCCATCTCGATGTTGCCGAAGGGCCCGGTCCCCATCATCATCGGCAGCGTGTTGGGCGGACCGGTCATGCCGCCCATCGTGTGGTCCTGATGCTCGGCCATACCGTCGCGTCCCATGGCCATGTACCCGGGCAGCAGCTCGCGCACACGCGCCTCCACCCCGGTCTGATCCACGCCGGTCGTATTCGGAATGCCATGGCCCATGGCGTTCATGGTGTGGTGCGCCATGTGACAGTGGAACGCCCAGTCGCCGGGCACGGCCGTGAATTCGATGTCGCGCATCTGGCCCACGCCGACAATCGACGTCACCTCGCGCCGCCACATGGACTGCGGCCAGCGGCCGCCGTCTGATCCCGTTTCCACGTATTCCACGCCGTGCAGGTGGATGGGATGGTTCCACATCGACAGATTGCCCACGCGGATCCGCACGCGATCGCCCGTCCGCGCGACGAGGGGATCGATGGCGGGGAACACCTTGCTGTTGAAGGTCCACAGATCGAATTCCGTCATGATCGAGGGATCGGGCCTCCAGGTGCCCGCGTGCAGCGCCCAGTTGTGGAGCAGGAACGCATAGTCGCGGTCGGCCTTCAGAGGCTCGGGTTTGCGCGGGTGGATGATGAAGAGCCCCATCATGCCGTAGGCCAGCTGCGTCATCTCGTCGGCGTGCGGATGGTACATGTGCGTGCCGTGCTGCACGAGCGTGAACTCGTACACGTAGGTCTCGCCGGGCTGGATGTGGGGCTGGGTGAGCCCGCCGATGCCGTCCATGCCGCTGGGCAGGATCATGCCGTGCCAGTGGATCGACGTGTGTTCCTTGAGCCTGTTCGTAAGGTAGATGCGGACGCGGTCTCCCTCGACCGCCTCGATCGTCGGGCCAGGCGTGCTGCCGTTGTAGCCCCAGCAGGTGGCTTTCGAGCCCGGGGCAAATTCGTGCACGATCTCCTCGGCCACGAGATGGAATTCCTTCGCGCCGTTGTTCATGCGCCACGGCAGCGTCCAGCCGTTCAGCGTACGGACAGGAACGTACCGGCCGTCGAGCGGCACCTGGGGCACCAGCGGCTGACGGCTTCCTGAACTCTGCGGCGGCTGCGCCTGCGCACCGGGCGTCTGGCCGTGTGCGAGTGCGGGCCGGAAGATGGGAAGCGCCTGGGCGAACGCCGTGGCGCCGACGCCTCTCAGCAGTTGTCGTCGGGTCACGCTCATCGCACGCCTCCAGGGTTCGACATGGGGCTCGAACCGTCCATCCGCGGCGTCCCGGAGGTCGCCGACTCGCTTGGCAGCCGGGCGCCGACCGCGCGCATCAGGTCGGTGCGCGCCAGCCAATAGTCGCGGATCGCTTCGAGGTAACTCTGGTACGCGTCGTACTCCTGGCGTTTTGCCTGGATGAGCTCGAAGACCCCGATGATCATGTAGTGCTGCTGTTCCTGACTGCGCGCCACGACACTTTCGCGCTGGGGGATCAGGACGTCACGATGGGTGTCGACGATCTCGCGGAGCACTCGTACGTGTTCCACTCCGAGGCGGACCGCGTTCCCGGATGCCACTTCCAGCTCGGCGAGGCGCGCCCTCGACTGCGCGACGAGTGCCTGAGCCCGTGCGACACGCGCCTGGCCCTGGTTGAAGATTGGCAGCTCGATATTGGCCGTCGGCCCTTTCAGCCGCTGGCCTTCCGCCTCGGTCTCGCGCTCGTATCCAATCTCGGTTCCGCCCAGCAGCCGGAGCCGGCGGGTGGTGGCGAGAGCCCCTTCCATGACGACGAGCTCCTGTCGAGCCGCCATCAGCTGCAGGCTGTTCGTGCGCGTCAGGCTCTGCAGGGTTTCGGTGGCATCCTCCCTGTCGACGGGTGCTGGAAGCTGTGCGCTCACACGCCAGTCCGCTTCCTCTCCTGACAGGCCGATGAACGTATTGAGCTGAAGCCGCTCCCGCTGGGCCTCAGCCCTGGCCCGCGCCGCGTCGATACGCGCCTGACTGGCGGCGGCCTGCTCCTGCTTCAATTGCAGCTCGTTGATATTGCCCGCCTCGAAAAAGCGCTGCGCCAGATCGGCCGACGTCTG
>JANMCN010000114.1:0-1622 GCA_031361295.1 Acidobacteriota bacterium
CCGGACGGCCGTCGGCGGCCCACGCGGGCGCCACGGTGCTGACGAACTTGACGAAGCCCTCTGGAAGTATGCGCTCGCCTTGCCACACCCCGTCCTGCAGGTACAGGTTCCCGAGGCGGGCCCAGTCGCGGCCCGACATCAACTCGTAGCCCTGGGTTAGGAAATTGCCGTACGGATCGGTTTCCATCACCATCGACCGCACGCCGATCTTGTCGAACAGCTGCCGCTGCGGGAACGATAAGTAGTCCTCGCCGCGCTTTTCGACGGCCAGGCGCACAAGGTAGTTGGTCAGCACCGGATCGGTGTTGCGATAACGCCCGACCGTGTTCGGCGGCCACTGCGCAGGACGGGTGGCCGCGTACTTGAACGAATTGACGCGCCCCGTGTACAGAAACAGATGATCCGGATAGGTTGCCGGATCGAATTCAGGCTCGTCGGGTGCCTTGATGCGTATCCCGCTCGACATGTGCAGCAGATCCCGAATCCGAATCTGCTGACGCGGATCACCGGGCGCCTGCCATTCGGGAATCGGCGCCGGCTGATCGAGCGCATACACTCCCTGCCGGATCAGCACACCCATCAAGGTCGCGGTGACGCTTTTTCCCATCGACCAGCTCTCCAGCGGCGTGGTCTCCGAGATGCCGGGCATGTAGCGCTCGCCGATCAGGCGGCCGTTGCGGGTCACGACGAACGCAGACGTGAACGCCTCCGCGGGTTCGAACGCGGTGTCGATTGCGCGCTTGATCTTTGCGGCGTCAATCCCGGCGGGGGCCGGCTCGCCCGGAAGCACATCGCCCATCGGCCAGGGAGTCGTCTTCGCATCGGGCAGGTGACGCGCGACTTCGACTGGCGTAAAGAACGGCTCGTGACGATCGCGAGGCAAGGCGATGCACCCCTGCGATCCGAAATAGCGCGCCACCACCACCACGCGGTTCGGCAGCGTAATCCGCACTTCCTTGTTTTCGCGATCGACGACCGGCGTGCTCACCTTCTTCCGCTCTTCGTACGGTCCCGTGAAGTAGCCGACGCTCTCGGCAGCGACCGCCGGATCAAGACCGGTGATGAACACGGCCGAGCACATCGTCTTGGCATATCCAGAGGTGTTGTGCTCCAGCGGATCTCCAGGCGGCGGCACGTAAGGCGTGACGAGTTCGAACGGCTTGGCCCGTGCGAGCAACGCCACATCGGAAGGCGGCGGTGTGGGCGGCCCAAGTGCGGGCGTCGATGACACGGCACCACTATCACCGGCGCCGGGGTGCGTCCCGCTGCAGCCGGCCGCGAACGCCAAGCCGACGATGGCCACGAGCGCGCTCAGGGGCGTGTGATCGAGACGGGACGTGCGAGTCGAACGTCGTTTCCTCATCGCCGCGAATTGTAAGTCATCGCCAACCGATGCGATAGAAGGTTGGGTTCAAGGTTTTATTCCGGAACGTTCTGGTTGTAGCCAAACACATTCGTGGGATCGTAGACATCTTCGCGTCCGGCGAGCCGGCGATGATGTTGAGCACGTACGCCGCTCCACGGTGACCATACGGCGTAACGTCACTAGATCGGCCAAGAGCTGACCCTCGACTTCGAGCAGAAGCCGGCCGGCGTACTGAAGCCGTGACCGTCCTCGGCAG
>JANMCN010000161.1:0-38074 GCA_031361295.1 Acidobacteriota bacterium
ACCAGAAGATCGCCGCACTGCTCGGCACCACAGCGGATCAGATTCTCATCAACGACCTGGCGGTGACCGGGAAGACCACCGCCATGATCAACTACGGCGCCCGGGGCTGGACGGCGCACCACAACTCCGACCTCTGGCGTCAGTCGGCACCCGTCGGTGACTTCGGGCAGGGGGACCCGGTCTGGGCCTTCTGGCCGATGGCCGGAGCATGGCTCTCGCATCACCTGTGGGAGCACTACGCATTCGGGGGCGACAGGGAGTACCTGCGGACGCGGGCATATCCGTCGATGAAGGGCGCGGCGGAGTTCTGCCTGGACTGGCTCGTCGACGCGCCTGACGGGCGCCTCATCACCTCGCCGTCCACGTCTCCCGAAAACAAGTTCGTGCTGGCCGACGGCCGTCACGCCGGCGTGGGTATCGGGTCCGCCATGGATCTCGCCCTGATCTGGGATCTGTTCACGAACACGATCGAGGCCACCGCCACCCTCCAGACCGACGCGCGGTTGCGCGACGAGCTCTCGCGGGCCCGAGACCGCCTGGCGCCCTATCGGCTCGCGGCGGATGGCTCTCTCCAGGAATGGGCGCACGGCCTCCCCGGCGCCGAGCCCGAACATCGGCATTTCTCGCACCTGTTCGGCCTGTTTCCGGGCCGCCAGATCGTGCAGGGCACGCCGCTTTTCGCGGCCGCGCGGCGGTCCCTCGAGCTCCGCGGCGACGGCGGCACCGGCTGGAGCCTCGCCTGGAAGATCAATGCGTGGGCACGGCTGCGCGACGGAGACCGCGCGTTCCGGTTCGTCACGAACATGTTGCGGCTCGTCGACAGCGGTCCGGATGCGGGGCAGCGCGGCGGCGTGTATCGCAATCTCTTCGATGCGCACCCGCCGTTCCAGATCGACGGGAATTTCGGCTTCACGTCCGGTGTCTCCGAGATGCTGGTCCAGAGCCATCACGGGGAGATCCACCTGTTGCCCGCCCTGCCGTCCGCGTGGCCGGAAGGCCGGGTGGCCGGGCTGCGTGCGCGAGGCGGTTTCGTCGTGAACCTGACCTGGGCAGGCGGCCAGGTCACACGGGCGGAGATTGACTCACGGCTCGGCGGCAACTGCCGGCTGCGCGCGGCCGTGCCGCTGCGCGTCGCCGGCACTCCCGCTCACCCGCCGAACGGCCCGAACACGAATCCGTTCTATCGCATCCACGAGATCGCCGCGCCGGTGATGGCGGGAGGGGGAGTGCTGCCGGCGTCCGACGCACCCGGTGGTGCGGCAATCGAGTTCGCGACGGAGGCGGGCCGCACCTACACGGTGACGCCCTGAGGGGCCCTGGGTCCCGGTCCGCCACCCACCTGGCGGCCGGAAGCGCGGAACTGCCGACGACAGATCTCGACAAGTCAACGGGTCGGCCAGAATACCGACAGCACGGCGACACCGAAGGAGACGCGCGGTGGGCGGATTACGACGTCTACGGTCCTGAAGGCGCCGGGTTATGCCAGGGGCGGCTTCCGTCCGTGAGCCGGTCCGCCTCGACCGGCCCCCATGACCCCTGGGGGTACTCGTGCACGGGCGTCGCGTTGCCCAGCACCGGGTCGACGACCGCCCACGCGGCCTCGACGCCGTCCTGGCGCGCGAACAGCGTCGGATTCCCATCCATCGCATCGTCCAGCAGCCGCTCGTAGGCATCGAGCTCGTCTCCATCCGGCTGGTGCAGGACCTTCAGCTCCGTCTGGTCGCCAACCATCTCCTCCCCCGGGCGCTTGACTCTGGCGCCGAGCGCGATGGTGACGTCCGGGCTCAAACGGAACCGCACGTAATTCGTCTCGCCGGGGCACAGGCTGCTGAGCGGAGGCCGCCTGAGCGTCACCATCACCTCCGTCGTCGTGGCTGCCATCCGCTTGCCCGCGCGCACGAGGAACGGGACCCCTTCCCATCGCCACGAATCGATGTGAATGCGTGCGGCCACAAAGGTCTCCACGTGAGAGTCGGGCGCGACGCCTCGCTCCTTCCGATAGTCCGCGAACTGGCCGCGAACGACGTCCGCCGCACCGAGCGGCCGCATCGTCTTGAGGATCTTGACCTGCTCGTCGCGCACGGATTGCTGGATGGCCGTCGCGGGCGGCTCCATCGCCAGGAAGCCGATGACCTGGAGCATGTGATTCTGGAGGACGTCGCGGATGGCTCCGGACTCCTCATAGAACCCGCCGCGGCCATCCACGCCGAATCGCTCGGCCATCGTAATCTGCACGCTTTCGACGTACTGCCGGTTCCAGATCGGTTCGAGAAACGTGTTCGCGAACCTGAAGACCAGCAGGTTGAGGACCGCCTCCTTACCGAGATAGTGGTCGATCCGGAACACGGCCGGTTCGTCGAACACCGTGTGCAGCGTCGCGCTGAGTGCCCGGGCCGACTCGAGGTCGCGGCCGAACGGCTTCTCCACGACGACGCGGGCGTTCCGCGCGCTGCCGGACCTCCCGAGCCCCTCGACGATCGTGCCGAACTGGCTCGGCGGAATGGCGAGGTAATGGAGCGGGCGCGTCGCGCCGCCGAGCTCCTGGCGGAGCGTTTCATATGTATGCGGATTGTCGTAATCGCCGCGCATGTAGCGCAGGCGCTTCATCAGGGTGGCGAGGTCCCGTTCGTCGACCGGGCCGTGCTGGGCCACGCTCTCCTTGGCACGCGCCTGGAATTGCTCCAGCGTCCAGTCCGACCGCGCGACACCGATGACCGGCACGTTCAGCCGGCCGTGTCGTGCCATCGCGAGCAGAGCGGGGAAGATTTTCGTGTAGACGAGGTCGCCGGTGGCCCCGAAAAAAACGAGCGCGTCGGACCTTTCCGTGTTGTCAGCCATCAGCAAAGCTTAGACGCATTTCGGTCTCCCGGCGCGATAGACTCCCCGGGGCGCTTCACGTGCATCGTTCAATGTGCAACGTGCGACTGGTTACTGGTTACTTCTGGACACATCTAAAAAGGGATCTTCATGAACAGGCGAGAATTCGTGTCGGCGGCGCTGGCAACAGGGGGAGCGCTCCTGCCGGTTTCAGGGATGGCGGCAGACAGGCAGGGTTCTGGATCCGGGCGCGCGGCGGAGAAGAGCTCTGAATATTACGAGCTCCGCCGTTACCATCTGCGCCGCGGGCCGAGCCAGCAGACTGTGGATGCCTATCTACGGGAAGCCGCGCTGCCGGCATGGCAGCGTGCGGGAGCAGGACCGATCGGCGTGTTCACGGTGATGATTGGCGCGCACAGCCCGAGCTTCTACGTCGTGATTCCCCATAAGAGCCTGGCCGCGTTCGCGGCGTTGCCGGACCGCCTGGCCGCCGACGCCGAATACCACAAGGCCGGAGCCGCATACCTGGGAGTCGCGGCGACCGAACCCGCGTTCGTGCGGATCGACATGAGCCTCACGCGCGCCTTCGACGGCATGCCGCACCTCGAGCTTCCCTTCGGAGGGGGCGAGAACGGAAAGCGGACGCGCGTTTTCGAGCTGCGGACATACGAGAGCCATAGCGAGAACGCGGCGAGGAAGAAGATCGAGATGTTCAACACGGCGGAGATCGCGATCTTCCGGCGCGCCGGGCTCCAGCCGGTATTCTTTGGCGAAACGCTCATCGGGCCGGACATGCCCAACTTGACGTACATGCTGGTCTACGAAGACATGGCCGCCCATGACAGACAGTGGAGCGCGTTCTCGGCTGACGCGGAATGGAAAAAACTGTCGGCGACCCCCGGCTTCACGGACCCCGAGATCGTCTCGAACATCAGCAATGTGTATCTGCGTCCGACGGCCTATTCGCAGATTTGACGGCGCCGGTCATGGCACGTCCACGATCCCTTTCGTCGTTGGGCGGAGGGCGCACGCATACTCGAGGTCCCCATATCCCTTTGGGGCCATCCGAGGTCGCGATCAAGCCGGGACACATCCGGTGCATCTCACGCGGTGAATGTTCCGGTCCCGGCGGCTCTGACATATCCTTCTGGTTGGGCATTCCGGTCGCATCCGGGCACAGTGAGTCCCCTTCTGCAGGAGTTGTATCGATGAAGCGCTTCCTGGTTCTCGTCGCGCTGCTCGGGCTCGTCGCCGGTGAACAACCGGCGAGGGTGCGCGCGCAGGGAGCGGCGCCCACGGCCGCGGATATCAGGCTCGTCCTGCTCATCGCGGTCGACCAGTTTCGGGCCGACTATCTGACGCGCTTCGAAGGCCAGTACAAGGAAGGGTTCAAACGGCTGCTCTCCGATGGGGCGGTCTTCACGAACGCGAAGCTGGAACATTACCCCACCGTCACGGCCGTCGGGCACGCCACCATGCTGAGCGGGGCGATCCCGTCCGACAGCGGCATCGTGGGCAACGACTGGTACGATCGACAGTCCGGCACCACCGTGACGAGCGTCTCCGACACCACCGTCCAGGTCGTCGGCGGCGGCAGCTCTGCTGGCACCGCGGCGTCGCCGCGGAGACTCCTCGTGAGCACCGTAGGCGATGAGCTGAAGATGGCACGGACGCGGCCCGGCGCAGCGGTTCCACGGGTCATCGGGGTGTCGCTCAAGGACCGCGCGGCGATCCTGCCCGGGGGCCGCCGGGCGGACGCGGCCTACTGGCTCGATGTGACGTCCGGCGCATTCGTGACGAGCACGTATTACGAAGCGGCGTTGCCGCCCTGGCTGGCCGCATTCAACCAGCGCAGGCTGGCGGATTCGTACGCGGGCCAGACCTGGTCGCTCGCGGACGGAAAGCCGACCGAGCCGCATACGATGCCCGACAAAGTGGGAGGCCCGCTGTACACGGCCGTCTTCGGGAGCCCGTTCGGCAACGACCTGCTGCTGGCGCTGGCGACCGAAACGCTCGTCCAGGAGAAGCTCGGGCAGCGCGGCACGACGGACCTCTTCACCGTGAGTTTCTCCGCGAACGATTCCGTCGGCCACAAGTACGGCCCCGACTCGCCGGAAGTGCGCGACATCGCCGTGAAGACCGATGCCACGATTGGGAAGCTGCTCGCGGAGGTGGACAAGCGCGTAGGGCTCGCGCACACCCTCGTGATGTTCACGTCCGACCACGGCGTCGCACCACTGCCCGAGTTGATGAAAGCGCGGCGGATGCCTGGCGGGCGCACGGACGGACCCACCCTCTTCGATCCCATCCAGCACGCGCTCGAAGAGCGGTTCGGCGCGGGCAAATGGCTGCTCGCGACGGCGGGTACGGCGCCCTATCTGAATTACGCACTCATCGCGGAGAAGAAGGCCGATCCGGTCGAGGTCCGGCGCGTGGCCGCCGCCGCGGCGCGCTCGGCCCCGGGGGCGCACGTGGCCCGGGTCTACACGCGCGATCAACTGCTGCGCGCGGACGTGCCGGACGACGTCATCGGCCGGCGGATCCTTCGCGGCTTCAACGCGTCCAGATCCGGCGATCTGGAAATCATTCTCGAGCCTTACTGGATCCGCGGCGCCACGGGCACGACGCACGGCACACCTTACGATTACGACGCGGACATCCCGCTCATCCTGATGGGGCCGGGCCTGATGCCGGGGCGGTATGCAGCCCCCGTCGCCCTCAACGATGCGGCGCCGACGTTGTCCGCCATCCTCAAGATTCCGACCCCGAGTGCCTCCGTCGGCCGGGTGCTCACTGAGGCTCTCCAGCGCCCCGCCCAGGGCCCCCAGACGTCGACCGGCGCGCACGCCCCCTAGGACCGCCGACGGGCTGAGCCCGTACCGGGACACTCACCGCGGGACGATATGGGTGTCGTTCTTGAGTGCTCCGGGCGACGTCGCCAGATAGTTGGACGGGGAGACCACGACCTCATCGATGCCGAAGCCGTCCTCGCGCACCTGGATGCGGATCGTCTGGGTGCCGGACGTCTCGAAGTACACATCGGGCCCGAGCACTCCGGCGCCGTACCCGTTGTCCTGCCAGCCCCAGCCCGACAGGCCGCACCCGCTGCAGTCTTCGAGATTCACCTCGGCGCTCGTCGTACTGCCGATGCGCGACACGGGAGCCCCGGACGAATTGACGCTCCGGTCGAACTGGACGTGAACGGAGTCGTTCGTGTAGAGATTCGATTCGGCCTTGCCGCGTAGCCAGAGGTGGTAGCGCTGACCCGCCGAAGCCGTGAAGGTCATCTCAAAATAGTCGGCGGGGTTCGCAAGCGCCGTGACGATTTTCGCGGCGCCCACATTGGGATTCTGCAGCCGGGCCCCTCCCGCGGCGCCGCTGTCGGCCACCACGTTCCAGCGTCCCACGACAACCGGCGCGGACGCGGCGTAGAGAACGATGTCGGCTGGACCGGCCCCGCCGCCGCCCGGCGCGGCCTGTGCGATGGTGAACGTCTGATCGGCGATCGTGATCGATCCCGTCCGGGTAGAGGCCGTGTCGTTGGCCGCAACCCAGTAGCCCACGGCGCCGCTGCCGCTGCCGAACTCCCCGGCGCTGACGCCGATCCAGCCCGCGCTCGGAAGAGCCGCCCAGCCGCATGTCGTGTCGAAGGCTGTGATCGACACCGATCCGGCAGAGCCCGCGGAGGCAGCCGATGCGCTGCCCGGTGCGATGCTCCAGGCGCAGGTCACGCGGTATTCATGCGCGCCCACGTCGAACGACCCGTTGAAGGGCAGCCCTCCTCCGAAGTAGTCGCGGGTGCCGGGATCGACGCCGAGCGCCCGCAGATCGAGGCCGGCGTCAATCAGGAGAGAGCTCGGCTTCAGCCGGTATCCGTACAGGCCGCCAATCATGTTCGCATTGTTGAAGGACAGGTGGGTGTTCGGTCTGGCGAACTCCGGATCGACCGCGGCGCCCACGTCGCGGCCGTTCAGCCGCTCCTGCCCGGTGGCAGCACGCCATGCCGCCAGGCTCGCGTAAGTCGTGGCGCCCCAGACGATCTTGAAGGTGCCGCCGCTCGGGAAATAGTCGTTCCCCTCGAATCGAACGTCCGTCGCCTGGTCGAGGGCGGACGCCTGCACCTCCAGGAGACGGATGCCTCCGGCGCTCTGGATGATGTTGTTGCGGAAGTGCAGGTGCTGCGGATCCTGCAGCGTGATGCTGGAGTTCTTGATCAGGATCGCTCGCGGTACGCCGGTGGTACTCGTCGTCCTCGACGTGATGTAGATCGTGTTGTTGTAGATCTCCGAGTTGACGATCCGCCCCCAGGTCTGGATCGCCGCGTAGTCGTGCTCGCGGCCGTCGTTTTCGCTGACGTTGTACCGAATCACGTTATTGGTGTGGGCATACGTGTCGGGCTTGTGAGCCAGCTGATACCCGGCGCCGGCATTGTCGTGCGAGTAGTTGTACTGCATGACTGAAAACGAGGTGTTGACGTCGAAGCAGTAGCCGCCGCCGTCTTTTTCGCCTCCGGTCCTGTTGTGAAAGGACTCGTTGAACTGGAGCGTGATACGGGTCGAGTTGAAGGCCCAGATCCCGATCGGCCCATTCCCCGCGTCGCTCAGGTACCCGTTGTCGTGCGCCACCGACCGCTCGATGAGGCCGCCGTTCACTGACGAGAGCGTGATCCCATTGCCCGAGTTGTACAAAAGGCCGCCCTTCCCCGAGTTGTTGAAGGCGCTCGCGTCGCTGATCCGCACGTCTTCGTGGACGTTGGCGTTCTGCGCGTACGTGAAGATACCCCCCATCTGATTGTCGTTCGCGCGCGTGTAGGTGATGCGGACGTCACGGTACCCGCTGCTTCCGTTGTTCGCGCCGACCAGGACCCCGTAGTCGCCGAAGCGGGCCACGTCCACGTGATCGATGCGCACATACGGCAGCTTGACCCCTCCGGCGAGGTCCATGAAGAAGAAGATGCCCTCCCCGGTATTGACCGTCGCCCCAGACCCGATGATGTACAGGTCGCGAATGACAAAGCCCGCGGCGTTGTACACCAGGATGCCGTCGCCGTCGGCGGCGTAAATCGTGGCCCTGCCGCTGCCATACGACCCGACGGTCACAGGGGCGGCGGGCGTTCCGGCGTCGGTACTGTCGAAGTACAAGTTCCCACTGAACGTCCGCCCGCCCTCGAACAGGATGCGGTCGCCGGGCCCGTAGTGCGTGTTGTTGACGCGCTGGATGGTGAGCCAGGCGTCGGCCGGCGAACTCCCGGCGTTGCTGTCCCGCCCGCTGGAGCTCACGTAGTAATCGGTCGCTCCGGCACGCCCGGCCGCCAGCAGCGACAGAGTGACAAAAAAGAGCAGCGGGACCGTCGGGGTGTGTCGGCGCACGTCGATACGCATGAACTCGCCGTTGTGCAATTGCCGGTCCCTGCAGTAAAGCCCTACGCGACCGCCGGGGTCAGCATCCATGTTTTGCGGCCATCCGTGCGAAAACCGGGGCAAGCCGAGCGGTATCAAGGTTGCACAGTCGAGCTCCGGCTCGACAGGAAGACCTGCGGGAGAGGAGCGGACGGGCAGAAGTGGGAACGAAACCACCAACGAGTGCGAATACCCGTGACGTCGTCCTCTCCGGGCGGCGCATCGATCGTGCGCCCATCAGCATGGACATCCTCATCCCGACTCACAACCGTGCGGCCCTGCTGGAACGCGCCGTCAGGTCGGTCTTGCGCGCCGACTCCGCGCCCGGCTTCACCGTACGGGTGACCGTCATCTGCAATGGCTGCACGGACGACTCGGTCCGGCGGATGGCCGCCGTGAAGGCAGAGGAGCCGGACCGTGTGTTCATCCTGGAAGAACGTCGCAGCGGAAAATCGCGCGCCCTCAACCTCGGGATTGCGTCCACCTCGGCTCCTCTCGTCGGCATGATCGATGACGACGAGGAGGTGGAGGCGGGCTGGGTGCGTGTGGTGGCCGACGCGTTCCAGGACGACCGCGTGGACTTCATCGGCGGCCCTTATGTCGCCTGCTGGGACACGCCGCCGCCCTCCTGGGTGCCGACCGACTACCTGGCGGTTCTCGGGCTAGCCGACTGCGGCTCCGTCCGCCGCCACTACACGCCGAGCTTCCAGGGCATGCTGAAAGGGGGCAACGCCGTGGTGCGTCGCCGCGTACTGCAGCGGGTGGGTCCGTACGCGGAGCAGCTGGGTCCCCGCGGATCCTCGCGACTGTTCTCCTGCGAGGACGAGGAGATGTATCTCCGGCTGCTCGAGCACGGCGCGCGGGGCCGCTACCTGCCAGAGCTGGTGATCTATCACCATGTGTTGAGCGCCAGGCTGACGCCGGAGTACTACCGTCAGTGGTGCTTCTGGCGCGGCGTCTCGAGGGGCCTGATGGATCGGCGGCATCCGTTGCCGGTCCCCTACCTCGCCGGAGTGCCGCGCTTCCTCTACGGCCGCGCCGTCCGCGGCCTGCTGCGGCTCGCCGGCGGGATCGTCCGCCCTGTCCCGCGCACGGTACAGCTCGGCGACGAACTCCGGCTGTGGGATCTCGCCGGATACTTCTGCGGACGCCACGCGTATCCGCTGATCCGGTTCTCAGAGGGGAAGCGGCGGCGGTCCGAGGACCGCGCGCCAATGCCTCCACCCGTCACCGCAGTACCTGGCGGCGGCGGACGGCCGGCGCCCGCGGACACGTACACCAGCGAATCGGCGACGATCGCATGAGTCCGGTCATTCCGGCAGTCTCGTCGTGAAAGCCGTCATGCACACCGTGATCATCCGGCCGGCGTCCTCGGGCTGGCTGCGACTCGACGAGCACGTCGCGCGGCTTGGTGATTATTCCGACCTCCTGTACACCCTGACCCTGCACCGCATCAGCGTCCGGTACAAGCAGACGTCGCTCGGCATCGTGTGGGCCGTCCTGCAGCCGCTGCTGATGATGGTGATCTTCACGACGGTGTTTTCGGTGCTGGCAAAAATGCCCAGCGACGGGCTGCCGTACGGACTCTTCGCGTACACGGCGCTCCTGCCCTGGACCTTCTTCAGCACGGCGGTCACGAACGCGACCAACTCTCTCGTCGCGCACACGCAGCTCATCACCAAGGTCTACTTCCCCCGCGAAATCCTGCCGATCACCTATGTGATCGCGGGCGTCTTCGACTATGCGATTGGATTCCTGGTGCTCCTGGGCCTGCTCGCCTGGTACCACGTGCCGCTCTCCGGCTATGCCTGGAATCTGCTCCCGATCGTCGCGCTGCTCGCCGCCTGGACGCTCGCGGTGTCGCTCGTGCTGGCGGCCGTGCAGGTCCGGTTCCGCGACACGGGCGTGGCCCTGCCGGTCGTGCTGCAGTTGTGGATGTTCGGTTCGCCGGTCATCTATCCGCTGAGCGTGGTGCCTGCGGACTGGCGCAGCTGGTATCTCCTCAATCCGATCGCCGGCGTCGTGGCGTCGTCGCGCGACATCCTGTTGCATCGCGCCCCGCCGGATCCCGAGCCCCTGCGCATCGCCTGCCTCGTGACGGCGGTCGCGCTGCCGATCGCCTACCTCTTCTTCAAACGCGCCGAGGCGACGATGGCGGACGTCATCTGATGGCCGCGATCGACGTACGGTTCGACGCGGTGTCGAAACGGTATCGGCTCGGGAACGCCGGGCGGGGCACGCCCCGCGGCGGGCGCGAGTTCTGGGCCGTCCGCGACGTGAGCTTCGACGTGCCCCACGGCGAGACGCTGGGGCTCATCGGGCACAACGGAGCCGGGAAGAGCACCGTCCTCAAACTGCTGTCGCGGATTACCGCGCCCACGGCCGGCACGATCACCCTCAACGGGCGGCTCGCTGCGCTGATCGAAGTGGGGTCCGGGTTCCATCCGGAGCTCACCGGACGGGAGAACGTGTTCCTGAGCGGTTCGATTCTCGGGATGCGCCGCCGCGAGATCGTCGCGAAGCTGGAGAGGATCATCGCATTCGCAGGAGTCGGCCCCTTCATCGACGTGCCGGTCAAGCGATACTCGTCCGGCATGTTCGTGCGCCTCGGGTTCTCCATCGCCGCGCATCTCGAGGCCGACATCCTGCTCGTGGACGAAGTGCTGGCGGTTGGCGACGCCGCGTTCCAGATGCAGTGCTACGAGCGGATCGACGAGCTGCGCCGGGCTGGAACCACGATGATCTTCATCTCGCACGACCTCGCCTCCGTCGAACGCCTCTGCGATCGGGTCGCGCTCGTGAGCGAAGGGCGTCTCGTCTCGTGCGGCGACGCCAGGCACGTGATCGCCGAATACCAGCAGCAGGTCGCGCACGGAGCGGTCCGCGACGTCGCCGGGATCGTCCCGGCGCCGACGCCAGGGACGGTCGCGATCAGGACCGTTCGCTTCAACGACGAAGACGGGAGAGAGGTACTCTCGACGTCGACGGGCAGCCGACTACGGGCCCGCGTGGACCTGAACGTCAAGACGCCGGTACCCGACGCCGTCGTCGAGGTCTTCTACTACTCCCGGGACGGCCGGACGCTGCACTGCCAGCAGAGCACCGCGCTCAGCGGCGATGCGCTCACGCTCTCAGCCGGCGACCAGAGCATCGAGTTCACCTGCGACCAGATCGGCCTCCAGCCGGGCATCTACGCCATCGGCGCAGCGATCCGCGAGCGTCACGGGTCGGGCACCCTCGACTGGTGGTTCGGCAGCCGGATTCTCTACGTGGAGCCTGGCAAGTCGGTCCGCGGGTACTTCTATGCTCCGCACGAATGGAGGTGGATCGGTGCCAGTCAGGCTGACCGTCATCCTGCCGACGTTTGACCGCGCCGCCTCTCTGTCCGCCGCGATCGCCGCGCTCCTGAACCAGACGGCTGATCCGGGCACGTACGAGCTGATCGTCGTGGACAACAACTCTACCGACGGTACGCGGTCACTGCTCGAGTCGCTTGCGGTTGACACACGCGTGCGGGTGCTGAGAGAGTCCCGGCAGGGCCTCTCTTTTGCGCGGAACACGGGGCTCGCGGCCGGACGTGGCGATCTCGTCGCGTTCACGGACGACGACGTGGAGGTCGGGTCGGATTGGGTGAGTACGGTGGTCCACGCGCTGGATGCCGATGCGGCCGTGGATGGCATCGGCGGGCGCGTCCTCCCGGCCTGGAGGATGTCGCCGCCTGGGTGGCTCACACGCGAGCACTGGGCACCGCTTGCGCTCCAGGACCACGGCCCTGAGTCCCTGCTGTTCGACGCCACGCGACCCATCGGGCTCGTCGGCGCCAACGTCGCGTTCAGGCGGGCAGTCTTCGATCGGATCGGCGGGTTCGCCGAGCACGTGCAGCGCGTGAAGGACGGGGCCGGGTCCACGGAGGATCACGAGTTCCTGACGCGGCTCTATGCGTCAGGCGGACGCATGCGGTACCTGCCGGGGATGCTGGTCGTGGCCTCCGTCCAGCCGGAACGCTGTGCGCGCGCCTACCATCGACGGTGGCATCAGGGCCACGGCCGCTTCCATGCGCAGATGCGGGAGCCGGCGATGGAACGTTCCCGCGCAGCGGTGCTCGGCGTGCCCGTACACCTGATCCGGGCGGCGCTCGTCGACATCATGCGGCTGGCCGGATGCGCCTTCAGGCGCGAGCGGGAGGCCGCCTTTCTCACGGAGTTGAGGCTCCGGTTCTTCCGCGGATTTGCGACCGCACGCGTCCGGGACATGCTGACTTCTGCCGCGGCGACGCCGGGGCGGCGACACTGGCGGCCGGCATGGCTGGCGAGAGGCGAGCGATGAGCGGGTCGGCAGGGGGTGCCGAAGGCGCTGCGGCGCCGGCTCCGGACGTGTCGGTTGTCATCCCCTGCTACAACCATGCGCAGTTCCTGGCCGACGCCATGCGGAGCATCGCGCCGGGCACCCGCACTGTGGAAATCATCGTCGTCGATGACGGCTCAGAGGACACGTCCGCCGAAGTGGCGCGCGCGTTCAGGCACGTCCGCTACGTGCGTCAGCCGAACCTCGGCCTGGCGGCCGCTCGCAACCGTGGCCTCCGGGAGGCACGCGGCCTCTTCGTGGTCTTCCTCGACGCGGATGATCGGCTGCTTCCGGGAGCCATCGAGACCGGCGCCGCGGCGCTCGACAGCCATCCCTTCTGCGCCATGGTGTTCGGCCGGTGCGTGATGATGGCCGCCGACGGCAGCTTCCTGCCAACGCCGGCGCTGGCCCGGATCGAGACGGGACACCATGGTGAGTTCCTGAGGCACAACCCAATCTGGATGCCCGCGATGGCCATGCTTCGGCGCGCCGACGTCGAACGCGTGGGCGGATTCGCGAGCGGCTTCGACGCCGCCGCCGACTACGATCTGTACCTGCGGCTGGCCGCCGCGCGTCCCGTCCATGATCACGCGACCCTCGTCGCCGCATACCGCCGGCACGACGCGAACATGAGCGGCAGCGCAGCACGGATGCTTCGCGACACGCACGCGGTCATGTCACGCCATCGTCCCGATGACCCCCGCCTCATGCCCGCCTGGCGTCAGGGTCAGCGATCCTGGCGCAGCTTCTACGGCACTCACCTCGTCGAGGAGATTCGGGGGCATCTCCACCGTGGGCAGGTGCGGTCAGCCGTGGGCAAGATCATGACGCTCGTCCGGTGGAATCCGAGCCTGGCCTTGCACGAGATCATGCGCAAGACGCGCCTCGCGATGGCCGCCGGATCGAGACATCCCGCGGGCCCGCGCCCGCGTCGGGCCTCGGCAGGGCCGGATCACGAATCCTGATCCGACGGGAGAGTTCGCGCGACAGTCAGAGGCCCGCGTGCAGGTTCGTGACCTGGGCTGACGAAGGAGGACCGGCGGATGGTCAGGCCGGCCTGGCTATGCCGGCCGCCGAAATCTGCTCGGCTACCTGCCGCGCGACGAGTTCATCTGGCAGCGTGTGCTGCAGCGCCGGCGCGACAGCGGTACAGACGACCGTCTGCGCGAAGGCCTCCGTCGCCCGAAAATCGACGCGGAAGCCGGCGGTCTTCAACAGTGACTCGAGGCAACTCGGCGTGAGCCCCCAGAACCAGTTTCCGTACCCCTCCGCCGGCTGGAACGCGTTGCTGATGCCCGCCTGGTGCAGGAGCCCGAGGCTCTTCAGGTTCCACAACCGCCGCGCCGGCTCGCCAAGCATCGGAAAGTACACAGCCGCATTCGGCAGACCGCGAACCTCCGGGATTGTGGACGTCCGCAGGATCAGTGTGTCGCGGCACACCTGTCTCAGCGCGACGAGCAGGTCGAACGGGCTTGGATGGTGATAGAGCACGCCCGCGCAGAACACCACGTCGGCCTGGCCGATACGCGCGAGGGTGTCGGCGCGGGTGATGTCGCCGAGGACGAATTTCACCTTCGACCCGCGTTCGATCCGCTTCTGCTCGAACTCCGGGGTGGGGCCGAACACGTCAACCGCCGTGACGGCCGTCGCGCCGGCGGCTTCGGCGAGGAAGGCATACTCGCCGTTCACGCCCCACATGCAGCCGATGTCCGCGAACGTCCGGCCGCCCGCATGCCGCGCGATGTACTCGGGCAGGCGATCGTACCCGCCGACCACGTCCCCTCTCCGGCCGCGCCATCGGCGCCAGAGCAGGTTAAGACGCGGTACTTTCAGTGAGCGGACTTTCCACGTGTACAGCATGTATCTCTCCCGATGCGCCGGCCGCGCGTGGCGCACGGCGGTCCGGGGCGATACACGGTGCGCTCCGGCCGAGACGCCGCACGCGGCGGCGCGATTGCCAGAGCGCCCATGGGCCGGCAAGATTGCCGGACACTTCCGTGAGAATCAGGCGAAGCGGGTAGTCGCTCGTCCCGCGCAGCCGCGCGCACGCGCGCCACAGATACGCCTTCGGCAGCGACCATCCGAGACGCACCAGCGCGCGCGGATCCCGGTCGCGGATGAGCGTCGTGAGGTGATATGCGACGTGGCCCCGGCTGTAACTGTGGATCTGGTGTTCGAGCGCCGCCATATCGCTCCGGTGCCGGTGCCATACCCAGGCGGAGGGCTCGTACACGATCGTGTGGCCCGCCTTCAGGATTTTGTAGAAGAGGTACGTGTCTTCGCTGCATCCGGTGGGCATGCCGGCGCCGAGCGCTTCGTCGAGGAGCCCGATCGCGGGATCGCGGAAGATCGACGCGCGGAACGCCGCATTCGCGGTCGCGCCCAGGTGCCAGGTGGGAACCGCGCCTCGCATGGATCGAAACCACGTGCCGTCCACTTCGAAGCGGGTGAATCCTTTGCCGAGCCCTCCGTAGGCTTCGAACCGGCACTGCGACTCGGTCTCGAGCTCGATCGGCAGCACGTGCCCGGTGACGGCCATGACCTCCGGTCGCGCGAACGGCGCGATCAGCCGCTCGACCCACCCCGCCGGCACAGTCACGTCGTCGTCGATCGCGACGAGCACCTCGCCGGTGGCTGCGGCGAAGCCGGCATTTCGCGCGTAGGAGAGCCCCGGCCGCTTCTCGTCCACGAGTACGACATCCGGGAACCCGGCACACGCGGCTCGCGTCGCGCCCTGCCCCGGGTGATTGTCGACGACGACGATCTCCAGGCAGCGGCACGTGTCCTGGGCGCGGAGTGCCGCGAGGCACCGGCGTAAGTCGTCGGGCCGGTCGCGTGTCGGAACGACGACCGACACGGAGACGTCGGGCGGCAGCGGAGCAGGCTGCTCGCTTCCGAGCTGACGCTCCAGCCCCCGCCGCAGCACAGCGTACGCGAGGCCGTTCGCCAGCGCGTCGCGGAGCCGTACCGCCGAAACAGGACGCCAGAGATTCTGGATGTCGACACTTCCGATGAGCACGCCTTCGTCCTGTACGAAAACGCGGGTTCGTGGGTACGGCGCGACATCCTCGAGCGCGGTCAGCGGCCGGCGCAGGTCCAGCATGCGCACGGCGACAGGCCAGTCGTGAGGACGCGGTGTGACCGCGCGTGTCGGCGTCATGGCTTGGCTCCGTCTGCCGGCTGGGGCGTCCCGTACTGGCGCAGGACGTCCGCGGCCCGCCGCCGGGCGGCCGCGTAGCGTCGCAAGCCCGTGAACGAGCCCTTCAGCTCCGCCACAATCAAGTCTCGCGGGATTCGTCCGGTCCGCACGAAGGAGGCGAACAGCCGCCGCGCGTTCCACCACCAGAGCCACCACACGCCGAGCGCGATGACCGCGCGCCGCTCGTCCGGATACGCACGGGCGGTGCGCACGAGATACGCGTAGAAGCCGATGCCGTTGTTGGTGATTTGTGTCTTGAGCGACGGGTAGTCGCGGCGGTGGCGGTGCCGGACGAGTGCGGCGGGCTCATAGACCAGCGCATGCCCCGACCTGAGCACACGGAAGAACATGTCCAGATCACCCCCGCCGTTTGCGGGAGTGCCGACGTCCAGCGCCGGATCGAAGGCACCGATCCCGTCGAAGACCTCCCTCCGGAAGGCCATGTTCGCGCCCGTACCGAACCTGCCGGTGCCGCCGAACCTGCGCATGGCGCTGTGGCCCCCCTCGACGTCCACGCGGAACAGGCCGCGCTCGAAGCCTCGGCCAAACCCGCCATACCGCTCGAACAGCGCCTGGGCATCCGTGTCGATCGCGTCGGGGACCACCAGGCCGGTGACGCACATCGCCTGCGGCTCCTGGCGGAACGCGGACTCCACGGCCCGCAGCCAGTGCCGATCCACGCTGACGTCGTCATCCGTGTACGCAATGATGTCGGCGCGCGACTCGAGGATTGCGCGATTGCGTGCCCAGTCGAGGCCAGGTCTGGGCTCGCAGATGTAGCGGAGTCGCGGGTATCGGTCGACGACGTCCCGCGTCGAGTCGTCAGCCGGGGCGTTGTCCACGACTAGAATGTCGAGGAGCTCGGCGGGATAGTCGAGCGCCAGCAGCGCGTGGAGGCAGTCCGGCAGTTGGTCTGCGCGGTTCCTGGTGCACACCGCCACCGTGATCGCTGCCCGAGCGTCGGTCTCTTCGCGGCAGGCGCCAGACAGCTTCGCCAGGTCGTCGATGGAGATCGGACTCCGGACGGCATCGGCGCCAACCGACATGCTGTAAGCGGCCACGTGCCGGGCGATGGCCCACCCGTGCTGCTCCAACGTGACCCGGGCGAGTTCGCGGGGTGTGCAGCCGCCGGGGCCGGTGTGCAGCATTCCCAGTGGACGTCCGCGCAGGAGGAGCAGCACCCACTGCTCGCCGCAGGTGGGTGGGGGAATGGACGGGAGCAGCTCCGTCAGCTCAACACTGATGAGCTTCATATCGTCATGGAACGGATGAAATCCGGACGTACGGCCCTGTTCCCCGCCACATGGAAACGGATGAGCAACATGAATGCCAACGGCAGAGGTGGGACAGCGAGGAACCTGCAACGGTTCAATGGGCGACGTCCAACGTCCGACGTTCAACGGGTAGGTGGCGAAGGGACCGGGGCGAATGAGAGAGACTGAAGAGGAAGGGCGTCGGCACGCCGGCCCGGCGAGGGTGAATTCCGCCGGCCAGGTGCTGTTTGCCAGCCTGATCGGCACCACGATCGAATTTTTCGACTTTTACATCTATGCAACTGCCGCGGTGCTCGTCTTCCCGCGCCTGTTCTTCCCGGCGTCCGATCCCGCCTCCGCCACGCTCGCCTCGCTGGCCACGTTTGCCATTGCCTTCCTCGCGCGGCCGGTGGGCTCCGCGGTGTTCGGCCATTTCGGCGATCGGGTCGGCCGCAAGACGACGCTGGTCGCGGCGTTGCTCACCATGGGTATTTCGACCGTCACCATCGGCGTGTTGCCGACCTACGCGTCCATCGGGGTCCTGGCCCCGCTGCTGCTCGCCCTCTGCCGCTTCGGCCAGGGGCTGGGTCTCGGCGGGGAGTGGGGAGGGGCGGTCCTGCTCGCGATCGAGAACGCGCCCCCGGGCAGGCGCGCCTGGTACGGCATGTTCCCGCAGCTCGGGGCGCCGCTCGGGTTCTTCTGTTCGGGCGCGATTTTCCTGCTGCTGTCCTCGCGCCTCTCCGACGATCAGTTCTTCAGGTTCGGCTGGCGCATCCCGTTTCTCGCCAGCGCCCTGCTCGTCATTGTCGGCCTCTACGTGCGTCTGACGATCACCGAGACGCCGATCTTCCGGGACGCGCTGACGCGAAGCGCCCGCGTCAAGCTCCCGATGGCCGTCGTCTTCCGGCACCACACCAGGGCGCTGGTCCTCGGGACGCTGACCGCACTCGCGACGTTCGTGCTGTTCTACCTGATGACGGTGTTCGCGCTGGCCTGGGGGACGTCCTCGCTCGGGTACACGCGGCAGCAGTTCCTGCTCATCCAGTTGTTCGGGATTGTATTTTTCGCCCTGACGATTCCGCTGTCGGCCGTGCTCGCGGATCGCTTCGGACGCCGACGGACGCTGCTCGGCGTGACGGCGGCGATCGGCGCTTTCGGGTTCGTCCTGGCGCCGCTGCTTCTGGCCGGGACGGTGGGCGCGGTCATCATGGTCGCCGTCGGGCTCTCATTGATGGGCCTCACGTACGGGCCGCTCGGCACCGCGCTGTCGGAGCTGTTCCCGACGTCGGTCCGCTACACCGGAAGTTCGCTCACCTTCAACCTCGCCGGCGTGTTCGGCGCCTCACTCGCTCCGTACATCGCGACCTGGCTGGCAAAGCGATATGGGCTGCCCTACGTCGGGTACTACCTCACGCTGGCCGCGGCCCTGACGTTCGCAGGCCTCCTCGCCTCGCGCGAGACCAGGGACGACGACCTCGCGCGCTGAGCGGCACGCCTCATTCGCGTCCGACTCCGAGGGCATCGGCGACGCGGTTGATGTAGTTGAACCACGACGCGATGAGCGTGATCTGCAGGATGCCGCGGTCGTCGAACCCTTCCGCCCGCAGGCGATCGTGGAACTCCGGGCCGATCCTCGTCGCGTCTCGCGTGATCTGCTCGACATATTCGAGCATGACGCGATCCTGGCTGGAGATCGGGGCAGACCGGTAGTCGCGCGCGAGCGCCTCCACGAATCCGTCGTCCAGCGTCACCCTACGCAGAAACTCTGCGTGTGACTCGAGTCAATACTGGCACCGGTTGATGGACGACACGACGGTCGTGATCATCTCGTGCTGCCGCCGGCTGAGCGGAAGGTCCGTCGCCATCAGCGCGCCGAAGGCCGCAAACGCGTGATGCAGGGCATCGGGGATGAGCGAGTGCGAGCCGACGATCCCGTCGGTGTCCTTGTGATGGGGGTGCGTTGGTTCCGCGTACTCGGCGGGGTAGAGGGCATGCTGCGCTGCGCGGGCCTCCCGCAGGCGCTCGTCGTCTTCGAACGGGACCGTGCGAATCCATGTCATCGGCGAACCTCAGGAGGCACCGCATCCACGGACTCCGCTGTCACGTTCAACAGCGACCCCCGCACGCGGCCGGTGGCCACGCGAACGCGAACAGGGGTGCGAGCACGAGTCGAATCAGGCGCTTCATCGGAGTGTTCCCTGCGCGCAGCGCGCGTCAGTAGAGCGTGTACGTGTAGAGCGTGTCGCCCACGGCGACGATGACGTACTGGTGGCCGTCGAGCATGTACGTCTGGGGCGCGTTCGAGATGTTGCCGATCCGCGAGTGCCACAGCGGCTTGCCCGTCGCCGGATCGTGCGCCACGAGGTTGCCCCCTTTGTCGCCGGCAAAGAGCAGCTTGCCCGCCGTCGCGAGCAGACCGGCGCCGCCGCCGCCGGAATTGCCCGGGTACTCATGGCGCCAGGCGATGGTGCCGGTCTTCGGGTCGATGGCTGTCAGGTAGCTCGGGTACGACCCCACCGCCACGGTCTGCTTACCCCCGAGCCCCATCGAGCCGCGCGGATCCGGGTCGGTCAGATACACCAGCTGAAATCCGTTGTTCTCCTGTGTATAGAACAGGCCGGTTTCAGGGGAGTACGCCGGCGGAGGCCAGTTCGTCACGCCGCCCTCGACAGGCGACACGAGGGAACCCGGCACGAGCGCTTCCTTCTCGGGGTTCGGATCCGGAGAGCCGTTCTTCCGAAGTCCCTTCGCCCAGTTCGTCGTGGTGCCGAACTTGCTCGAGGCAATCCCTTCGCCCGTGACCCGATCCACGGTGAAGAAGTAGCCGTTGCGGGCCGCGGTCGAGACCATCTTGCGCGGCCGGCCGGCGATCACGCCGTCGATGAGCACCGGCGTCTGTGCCGAGTCCCAGTCGTGGGTATCGTGCGGCGACGTCTGGTAGTACCACGCCATCTTTCCAGTCTCGACGTTGACGGCCACGAGCGAGCAGGTGAACAGGTTGTCTCCCTTGCGCGCCACGCCCGTGTACCCGGGCGTCGGGTTGCCGGTGCCAAAGATGTACAGCTTCGTGTCGGCGTCGTAGACGCCGGGGATCCACACTTGGCCGCCGCCGTGCCGCGCCGCCTCGAGGCTCGGCCACGTGTCGAGCCCCGGGTCGCCGGGGTTCATCGGCACGGTGTAGAACTTCCACTGGAGCTTGCCCGTCTCTGGATCGAACGACTGGAGGAAACCGGGCGCGTCAAGGTCATTGCCCGTGCCGGCGAGGACATGGTTGCCGATGACGATGGGCGCCATCGTCGAGAAGTACTGCTGGTTGAAATCGGCGACTTCGACGTGCCAGCGTTCTTTGCCCGTTCTGGCGTCGAGCGAGACGAGGTAATTGTCGGGGGTCTCGAAATACACGGAGTTGTTCCACATCCCCATGCCGCGACTGCCGATGTGGGTGCCCCCCTTCGTCTTCCAGTAGTAGTGCCACAGCTCGCGGCCGTCGCGCGCGTCGAGGGCCCACGCATTGTCCGGCGCGGACAAATACAGGACCCCGTCGACCTGGAGGATCGCGCCCTTGATGCTGGCGGTGCCGCCCGCGGCGAACTCGCCGCTGCCTTCACCGCCGACGATCACCGGCGCGGCACCGCCGCCGCCGAAGCCTCCGCGCCCTCCGCCGAAGCCGCCGCCTGCGCTCCCCGCCCCGGCGGTAATCTTCGACACCCACGCCAGCGTGAGGTTCTTGACATTCGCCTGATTGACTTGCGACAGGGCGCTGAAGCGCCGGCCCGTGTAATCGCCTGAGTATGTCGGCCACGCGTCGGCCAGCGGCTTCAGCATGGACGCCGGGTCGAGGCCGCCTTGTCCCTGGGCCTGCCCCTGAGCTTGCGGCGGCGCCGGCGCCTGGCCCGCGAGCAGCACCGGTACGGCCGCCAGTGCGGTCGTCAGCAATACGTTTTTCAATGTCATTTCAGCGTCACCAGGTAGGCCGTCACATCGTGAATGTCCTTGTCCGTGTAGGCGGTCAGCAGCTGCCGATGGCCTTCCAGCGGATCGTGAATCTCGACCCTCGGCACGGCGCCGTCACGCCGGATCGCGCGTGCGGGTCCGTCAGGGAGCCGGACGACAACGACGAAGTCGTCGATGCGGTCGAGCGGCCCCTCGATCTTCTGGCCTGAGGGCATCGTGACCGTCACGGTGACGGGCTTCCCGCCGCCGCCACGCCCACCACTCCCGCCTGATACCCAGGTGGTCTGAAGCTGCGTCGGGTCGGTGATCCTCGTCGCGAGCCCCTGTAAGTCTCCCGTCGCCGAGTGACAGGAGCCGCACTTCGCGGTGAAGAACGCCTTGCCGGCCGCCGCATCGCCGACCACGATATTCAGCGCGGCAGGCTCGGAGCCCGGGGGCGGATTGCCCTGACCTCGCATCGTCGCGGCGACGCTGTGGACGTATTCCGCGATCGCCCTGACGTCGTCGTCGGGCAGGCCAGGGAATGGGGGCATCGGCGGCATGCCGGGATTCTGCCGGCCGTTGTGCACCACCGGGAGGATCAGCTCACCCTTCTGATCGTTGAGCACGAGCTGTGAGCGGAGCAGGTTGACGCCACCCATGTCGCCGCCCCGGAGATCGGCGCCGTGACAGATGCGGCAGTTCACGCCGAACAGGCTCTGGCCCCTGGCGATCGACGCCGGGTCGCCGGGCGGCCGCTGCTGCGCGGGGAAGGTCGCGGGATTACCCCGTCCGCGGCCCCCTTGCACAGGAACCGGGGCCTGAGCTCCGCCCGGGGGTGCATTCGGCGCCGGCGGCGCCTGGGCTGCCGGCGGTGCCGGCGGCGGCGGGCCCTGCGCCGCGGGCCTGACGGCCACGGACGCCAGCAACAACAGGGCTGCGGCAGCCACACTCGTATTTGGTCGCATCAATTACCCCATCAAGGAAACCGTCCCGTCCGTACGAACGGGTATGCCCATCGACGATGGATCACGCGTGCACGTTCGCGAAATACCGCGGGGTGGCGTCGGCTCGCACATGGTGCCGGGACGAAGGCGGCCGTACTTCCGCATTTCACGACAGACAATTACGCGCCCCATATGGTAAACGTTTCGGCGTGCCGATGTGTCATCCGGCGATGGAGCCGTCCGGTTGCGTGGTGCGGCCGCCGTGGCAAGCGCCGGCTGCGGTCGCGTTGCTGTCGCTCGTGCTCGCAGGCGGCGCCTCGGATGGTCGCCCGCGAGGGCAGGCGCCGGCCCGTGGCGATTTCCCGACCGTGGGCGGCAACCTGGCGAATCAGCGCCATTCCGCGCTGACCGGCATCAACAAGGCGAACGTCAGCCGTCTGGGGGGCGCCTGGATGATTCACCTGGAAGACGGCCGGGCGGCCGGCACGATGCAGGCGACGCCGGTGGTGGTGGACGGGGTCCTCTACATCTCGACCGGCATCGGCAACGTCTTCGCCGTGGACGGAGCGACCGGCGCGATCAGGTGGAAGTACGGATCCGGGGGGCGTCCCGGGACGAACCGCGGCGTGGCCGTCGGTGGCGGACGCGTGTTCGCAGGTCAGCGGGACAACTCGCTGGTGGCGCTCGATCAGAAGACCGGCGCGCGAATCTGGCGCACGCAGCTGGCAGCGGCGGGTCCCGGGACGACGAGCGCGCCAGCCGTCTACCACGACGGTCTCGTGTACATCGGTGTTGGTGGGGGAGAGCTGGGGGTGCGCGGTCAGTTCGGCGCCTACGATGCCGCCACCGGGAAGGAAGTGTGGAAGTTCTGGACCGTGCCGGGGCCGGGCGAGCGAGGGAGCGAGACCTGGGAAGGGGAGTCGTGGCGGTACGGCGGCGCTCCCGTCTGGACCCAGCCGGCGGTTGATCCGGACCTGCACACGGTCTATGTCTCGGTGGGGAATGCCGGTCCGGACAATGACGGCACGGGTCGCGGCGGCGACAATCTCTTCAGCGTGTCCGTTGTCGCGCTCGACTCGAAGACAGGCGCGTACAAGTGGCACTTCCAGGAAGTGCATCACGATCTCTGGGACTACGACAATGCCGGAGCGCCCGTGCTGGCCAACGTGCGTGTCCAGGGCCGCATGCGGCAGATCCTGATTCACGCCGGGAAGACGGGGATGATGTATATCCTCGACCGCGTCACGGGCAAGCCGCTCATCGGCGTCGACGAGCGGCCGGTCCCACAGGAGCCGCGGATGAAGACGGCGCCCACGCAACCGTTCCCCATTGGTGATTCCTTCGTGCCCACCTGCCCCGAACCTGGCAGCGTGGACCCGCAGTATCCGACGAGCTGCATCTTTGGCGCGTACTGGACCGACCCGGTGGTCATGTCGCCAGGCACGCAGGGAGGCCTCGCCTGGGCGCCCATGGCCTTCAACTCCGGCACGGGTCTGATCTACGTGCCCGGCAGCATCATCAATTCGGGGTTTGCGCTGCGGCGGCAGGAGTGGGACGAGCAGACCCGCACGTTCCGCGCCGTCGGCAACGGCGCCGGATTCTTCCGCCCGCCGGGGGAGCCGAGAAGCGGCACGCTCACGGCGATGAATCCCACGACGAACAGAATCGTGTGGCAGAAGCGGACCCGCTTCCCTCTGGGTACAGGGAGCGGGCTCCTGAGCACGGCAGCCGGCCTCCTGTTTCACGGCGAGTCGGACGGCCGGATGCTCGCCTACGACATCGACACGGGCGAGACGTTGTGGCAGTTCCAGACCGGCGCAGGGGCGGACGCCCCGGCGGCGACGTACGAAGCCCACGGGGAGCAATACGTGGCTGTGCTCGCCGGAGGCAACAGTTTTCAGTTGTCCGCCCGTGGAGATAATCTGTGGGCATTCAAAATCGGGGGACAGGTGCCTCCCGCCTCGCCTCCCCCGGAGCCGCCGACAACCCAGCCCGTCCCGGGGCGGCCCTAATCCTCAGTCCCATGTCCCCCCGCCCCGATCCTCACGCAGGCCAGACGGTCCTCCATCGGGGACCCGCGGCCGGAGACGCGCGTCTCGCCGTCATTCTCGTCCATGGACGCGGCGGGTCGGCCGGGGAGATGCTCACGCTCGCTGACGAGTTCAACCTGCGCGATGTCGCCTGGATCGCGCCCGAAGCTTCGGCACACACCTGGTACCCTTACTCATTTCTGTCGCCGATCGCGCAGAACGAGCCGGACCTCTCGTCCGCGCTGGCTGTGTTGCGCCGCCTCGTGGACGAAATGGGCCGCGCCGGCATTCCGCCCCACCGGGTGGGTCTGCTCGGATTCTCGCAGGGGGCTTGCCTGTCGCTCGAGTTCGCCGCGCGGCATGCGCAGCGATATGCCGCCGTGGTCGGATTGAGCGGAGGCCTGATCGGGCCTCCCGGCACCCCGCGCGAGTACCCGGGATCCCTCGCCGGCACGCCACTGCTACTCGGCTGCAGCGACATCGATGCGCATATTCCCGTCGAGCGCGTGCGCGAATCGGCCGAGGTCTTTCGCCGACTCGGGGCGCAAGTGGACGAGCGCATTTACCCGCGCATGGGGCACACCATCAACCAGGACGAGCTCGATGCCGCGCGGCGGCTGTTGGGAGCGGAAAGAAAGGCTGAAGGCTGACGATCCCCTACCGCTGCACCCGTCCCGAGGCGTCCCCGGCCACGAGGCGGTCCACCTCGTCCACCGTGACGCGGTTGAAGTCGCCCGGAATCGTCTGCTTGAGGGCGCTCGCGCCCACTCCGAAGCGCAGCGCGTCCGCGGGTGACCGGCCCGAGAGCAGCCCGTAAATCAGTCCGGCCGCGAAGCTGTCTCCGCCGCCGATGCGGTCGACCAGGCGCACGTCGTACCGCTGGCTCTGCACCATCGTCCCGGCTTTCGCATCCCAGAGCACGGCGCTCCAGCCGTTATCGCTCGCGGACAGGCTCTCCCGCAACGTGATGGCGACCAGCGAGGCCCCGAAGTCGCGTGTGACTTCTTCGGCCGCCTTGCGGAAGCCGTCGAGGTTCAACTGTCCGCTCGTCACGTCCGTGTCGGGGACCTGCACACCGAGCACGGACTGGAGATCCTCTTCGTTTGCGATGACGAGGTCGACCCCCCGCATCATCGGGCGCATCGTTTCGCGCGCCTGTGCTTCTGTCCAGAGCTTCTTTCGGTAATTCAAATCCACGCTGACCCGCGCGCCGGCCCGGCCAGCCGCGGCGATGGCGCGCCGCGTCGCTTCGGTGCCGTTCGCGCCGAGCGCCGGAGTGATGCCCGTCACGTGGAACCAGTCCGCCCCCGTGAAGAGACCGTCCCAGTCGACGGCGTCCGGAGGCATGTCGCTGATGGCGGAGTTCGCGCGGTCGTAGATCACCGTGGAGGCGCGCTGGCTGGCTCCCGCTTCAGTGAAGTACACCCCCATGCGCGAGCCGCTGCGCACGATCTTGTCGGTGCGCACGCCTTCGGCGCGAAGCGCGCGCACCGCGGCGTCTCCGATGGGATTCTTCGGCAGCGCCGTGACGTATGTACTGTCCAGACCGAAGTGTGCGAGGCTCACGGCGACGTTCGCCTCGCCTCCGCCAAAGGTCGCGATGAACTGCGGCGTCTGGAGAAAGCGCTCGAACCCCGGCGGACTGAGCCGCAACATGATCTCGCCGAACGTAATCACACGCTTCATGACGCAGTCTCCCGGGCGGCGCGCACGCTGGCCACGATGCGCGCGGCATTGGCGCGAAGCACCGCGTAGTTGCCGGCCGCAATCGCGGCCGTATCGAGCAGCGCCGTTCCGACTCCCACCGCGACGGCGCCGGCGCGAATCCAGTCTCCGGCGTTGTCGAGCGTCACGCCCCCTGTGGGCATCAGCTTCACCTGCGGGAGCGGGCCGCGAACGTCCTTCAGGAACGTCGGGCCGAGGGCCGTCGCTGGAAACACTTTCACGACGTCCGCCCCGGCATCCCAGGCCTCGAGGATTTCCGTCGGGGTGAAACAGCCCGGCATGACCGCGGCGTCCCGCTCATGGCAGGCGGTAATCACGTCGCGTCGGAAGACGGGGCTGACGACGAAGCGGGCACCCGCGTCGATGACGCGCCGGGCCGTGTCGCCGTCGAGGACCGTGCCGGCGCCGAGCACGACACCCGGCGGCAGGTCCGCGGCGAGCTGGCGGATGAGCTCGATCGCTCCCGGCACCGACATGGTCACTTCGATGACGCGGACCCCGCCCGCGCCAATCGCGTCGAACACCGCCCGGACCCTGTCGGGATCCTTCATCCGGATGATGGCCACGATGCCCGCACGCTCGACCTCCTCGACCACCGCGCGCCGTCTGTCCGCCACCAGCATCCTCCCGCGCGGCCGAGGGGGCCGCTCGCGTCGCAACGAATGATTCGCGCGTCGCGGGCGTAGATTACTGCGGCGCCGCCCTCCGCGCCAAGTAAGGCGCTCGCCTGATCGGCGGGGTTCCGCACTGGCGTATGATGACGTCACGCAGATGCAGAGCAGCGACACTGAACGGAACGCCGGCAGCCGCTCGATTTTCGACCTCACCGGCCGCGTGGCCGTCGTCGTCGGCGGGACGAGCGGCATCGGCCGGGCGCTGGCGCTCGGACTCGCCGATGCCGGCGCGGACGTCGTCGCGACGGGTCGGCGCGAGCCGCTCGTGGATGAAGTGGCGTCGGCGATTGAAGCCCGGGGGCGTCGGACGATCCGGGTGCCCTCCGATGTGAGCGACATCGGGTCGCTGGAACGCCTTCGCGACGCCTGCGTCGCCGCCTACGGGAAGGTGGACATCCTGGCGTGCGTCGCCGGTACGACCAAGCGTGTGCCCACCCTCGACATGAAGGAGGCCGACTGGGCGTATATTCTGGAGACGAACCTCACCGGGACGCTGCGGAGCTGTCAGGTGTTCGGACGCGAGATGGTCGCGCGACGGTATGGGCGCATCATCACGATTGCGTCACTGTCGTCCTTCGTGGGCCTCTTCGAGGTGGCGGCGTACGTGGCCAGCAAGTCGGCTGTGGCGGGGCTGACGCGCGCGCTCGCGGTCGAATGGGCGCCTCACGGTGTGACCGTCAACGCCATCGCGCCGGGCGTGTTCAAGACCGATCTCAACGCCGCCCTGCTGGAGACGGCCCGGGGGAAAGAGTTCCTCGTCCGCACGCCGATGCAGCGGTTCGGCAAGCTCGAGGAGCTCGTCGGGGCAGCCGTGTACCTGGCGTCCGACGCGGCGTCCTTCGTGACGGGGCATGTGCTGGCCGTGGACGGCGGTTTCCTCGCGAGCGGCGTCAACCAGTGACGGCCGTGTTGCTGGCCATCGCAGGCGGTAGGAACCCATGAAGGCCGTGCTGGTGATCAGCGAGCGCGACAACGTCGCGACGGCGCTGGAACTACTCGAACAGGGACGCGCGGTCGAGGCGAACGGCCGGACAGTGGTGGCGCTGGAGCCCATTCCCGCCGGGCACAAGATCGCGCTCGTGGGGATCGCGGCCGGAGAAGGCGTCTTCAAGTACGGCAGCCCGATCGGGACAGCGACCGGCGACATTCCGGCCGGTGCGCACGTGCACACGCACAACGTCGCGAGCAGCCGGGGCCGCGGCGATCTTCCTCAACCCCCCAGCGATCCGCGGGCACGGCCGGCCGAGCCCCCCGACGTGCCGCAGACCGCACGGACCCATTGATGGCCGCCCGTCCAGGGTTTTACGGCTACCGACGAAGCGACGGCCGCGTCGGTACGCGCAACCACGTGCTCGTGGTCCCCACAGTGATCTGTTCCTCCCTGGTCGCCGAACGGGTGGCGGCCGCGGCGCCGCCGCTCGGGGTCGCGTTGCCGCACCTCGCCGGCTGCGGACAGCTGGGGCCCGACATGCGCGTCACGCATGAGACTCTCGCGGCCTATTGCGGCCACCCGAATGTCGGGGCGGTCCTCGTGCTCGCGCTGGGGTGCGAACAGGTCGTCGCCCAGGCGCTCGCCGACGCGGCACGCCGGCAGGGAAAGCCCGTCGACATCGTCGCCATCCAGTCGGAAGGCGGAACGATTCGCGCCACCGAGAAGGGCAGTGCGATCGCCCGGGAGTTCGGCCGCGCCCTCGCCGTCCAGCCGCGCGAATGGTGTGACGTCGCCGACCTGGTGCTGTCGCTCAAATGTGGAGGCTCCGATTACACGTCTGGACTGGCGTCGAACCCGGCGCTTGGACGCGTCACCGATCGCCTGGTGGATCTCGGCGGCACGGCGGTCCTCGGGGAGATCGCGGAAATCATGGGCGCCGAACACCTGCTGGCAGCGCGGGCGAGCCGGCCCGCCACCGCCGAGCAGCTGATTCAGATCATCACGCGGGTCGAAGCCGAGGCGCGGGCGCTGGGCCTCGACATCCGCGGCACGCAGCCATCCCCCGGCAACATCCGGGGGGGCCTGACGACGATCGAGGAGAAGTCACTTGGCGCCACGCACAAGGGCGGCGAGCGGGCGAGGCTCGAGGATGTGGTGGGCTATGCCGCCCCCATTCTGCGCAAGGGACTGACCGTCATGGATACGCCGGGGCTCGATGTGGAATCGGTGACCGGCATGGTGGGCGGGGGCGCGCAGGTCGTGGTCTTCACAACGGGGCTCGGTACGCCGACCGGCAATCCGATCGCGCCGGTCATCAAGATCACGGGGAATGCCCGCACGGCGCGGCAGATGGCCGACAACCTCGACCTGGACGTCAGCGGCATCATGTCCGACACGGAGAGCCTGGACCACGCGGCCGATCGGCTGTTCGACGAGGTGCTGGCGGTCGCGTCCGGCAAGGCCACCGCGGCCGAACGGCTGGGACACCGCGAATTCGCGATTCACCGGCGCAACCCCACGATCTGAAACGAGCGCAGCGGTCACCCGGCCCGCCGATCGGGAACTGACGCGGGTCGGCGCCCGCGGGGAGCGTGTCATGGTTGATGTGTCGGCGCGACAGAACTCCGGCGCCCTGCCTTCCGCCGCTCCGCCGGGCGCCTTGCCCGGCAGACTCCGCTGGATCATCTGCGCGCTGCTGTTCTTCGCGGCCACGATCAACTACATCGATCGCCAGGTGATCGGGATCCTCAAGCCGACGCTGCAGGGGCAGTTCGGCTGGTCCGAGATCGATTACGGGGACATCGTGTTCGCCTTTCAGCTGGCGTACGGCATCGGACTGCTGCTGGCGGGCGGCGTCATCGACCGCCTCGGCGCGCGCACCGGGTTCGCGGCGGCAATCGTCATCTGGAGTCTTGCGGCGATGGCCCACGCCGGCGTGGGACTGTTCGGAGGGACGGCGGCCACCCTGCTCGCGCTGGCCGGGCTCACTTACTCGGCATCGGTCGCCGGATTCATCGTGGCGAGGCTGGCGCTCGGGATCGGCGAAGCCGGAAACTTTCCTGCCGCCATCAAGGTCGTCGCCGAATGGTTCCCGAAGCGCGAGCGCGCGTTTGCCACCGGGCTCTTCAACTCGGGCACCAACATCGGCGCGCTCGTCACGCCGCTCGTCGTCCCCTGGATCACGCTGCGATGGGGATGGTCCTGGGCGTTCATCGCGACCGGCGCGCTGGGTTTTCTGTGGCTGGTCCTGTGGTGGCTGACGTACGACCGACCGGAGCACCATCCGCGGCTGACGGCCTCGGAGCTCGCGCACATCCGCAGCGATCCGCCTGACGCCACGTCGAAGGTCCCGTGGCGATCGCTCATGCGCCACCGCCAGACCTGGGCGTTTGCCCTCGGGAAGTTCCTGACCGACCCCGTCTGGTGGCTCTACTTGTTCTGGGTTCCGGATTTTCTCCATCGCAATCATGGCATCAACCTCGGGACGATGGGTCCGCCGCTCGTCGCGATCTACCTGATCGCCGACATCGGCAGTATCGGCGGAGGCTGGCTGTCGTCGCGGCTGATCAAACACGGGTGGTCCGTCAACGCGAGTCGGAAGACCGCGATGCTCGCCTGTGCACTGGCCGTGCTGCCGATGGTGTTCGCATCGGGCGCGAAGGACCTGTGGGTCGCGGTCGCCTTGATCAGCGTCGCCGCCGCCGCGCACCAGGGCTGGTCGGCCAATCTCTTCACGCTCGTCTCGGACATGTTTCCGCGGCAGGCCGTCGGTTCGGTCGTGGGGTTCGGCGGCATGGCCGGTGCTGTGGGGGGAATGCTGATTGCGAAGCTGACGGGATACATCCTGCAAGCGACCGGAAGCTACGTGCCGGTGTTTCTGATTGCGGCATTCGCGTACGTCGTGGCGCTGGCCGTCATCCACATGCTCGTGCCCAGGCTCGAGCCCGCACGGATTGATTGATGCGAGCGTGCCGGGACCGGCAGTCAGGAGAAGAACGAAGTGATCGGGTGAGTGGGGCGGGGAGGAAAGGACCTGCGCTGCAGTTACCCGCAGCGCAGGTGTCAGCAAGACTTACTGGTTGGCGCCGCCCGCGCAGCTGCCCGCGACCTGGCGAACCGACGTGACGCGCAGCGCCTGGGCGCCGCCCGACATCGAACCGCTGTTCGTCGAGCCGGTGCTCATGGAACCGCCGGCCATCGGAGCGGTGGAACCCGTCGCCGAGCCCGTGGAGGGCGTCGCCGAGCCTGTGGCTGCGGTGGACGAACCTGCCGCGCCGGCCGTCGAGCCGGTGGATGCGCCCGTTCCGGCCGCTGCACCCGTGCCCGACATGGATCCCGTCGACCCGCTGCCCGTGCCGTAGGCGCCGGACGAAGGCGAGCCCGCCGCTTCCAGCATGCCGCGAACCTCGACGCGCGAATTGACGTACCGCTGCAGGTCGCTCTGCTGTCCGCCGATCAGCACGAACGAGCTACCCGAGCCGGACATCCCGCTCATCGAGCCGGTGCTCATCGCGCCGCCGGCCGTCGCACCGGTGGACGATCCCGTGGTGGCAGTTGTCGAACCGGTGCTCGCCCCGGTTCCACCCGCCGTCGATCCCGTGGTCGAGCCGGTGTTGCCTGCCGTCGCCCCGGTGGTGCCTGCCGCCGCCCCGGCGGTGCCTGCAGTCGATCCCGTGTTGCCCGCCGTCGAGCCGGTGCTCGATCCCGTCGCGCCTGTGCTCGACCCGGCTGCGCCCGTGGTCGAACCCGCTGCGCCGGTACCCGCGCCGTAGTTCGACGTCGATCCGGTCGACCCGCTGCTGGCTCCCATTGCGGATCCGCTCGAGATGCTCGCGTTGGTCAGCATGAATCCGCCGCTCGCGTTGGACGAGCTGCCGGCGGTCCCAGTGGCTCCGGTCGTGCCTGCGCCTGCGCTTGATGCGCTGCTGGCGGCGCCTGAAGTCAGACACCCGGTCACGACGACCGTCTGCCCCTGACTGCGGCTGCCGCTTGTGCTAGCCGACTGTCCCTGCGATCCGGTCGTCGTCTGCGCAGCCGCGCCGGCGCCGAGCGCAACCGCGATCATCGTCCCGAAAAGAAATTGCCGTTTCATCACGTCCTCCGTGCTGGGGTGAAAACTTGGTGCCTTTGTACGCGGCACGGTCCTCCATGACCATTGCAAGGGCGGGCCCACATGTGCGAAACGATTCGGAGTCAACGAAACCTCAAGCCGGTACCAGTCGAGGTCACTTGTCAGTTATGTGAACGTGTACTGAACGGCTACGGCAGTGAGTAGCAGACCAGCACGCACGCGGCAACGCGAGGGGTCTGGACGCTGAAAAGTGGGCTGAGGCATGGCCTCGAGCGTTCGGTACCTCAAGCGTGGTCTTCAGTCCTGCCTCATGCGGTTTGATTGACGCCGATTGGAAACCTCATATACTCGTCCGCGATCATCATGATGTTTCCGCTCAGCCGTTTCTCCCGCTTCACCATGCCCGCCGCGGCCGCGCTGCTGCTCGGTGTCGTTCTCGCGCACGCGCAGGCACCTCCGGTGCCTCCGCCTGGAGCCCCGCAGGCGCCGACCGGCCGCGGCAGCACACCGCCGCCGACCGGACGCGGTGGAGGGGATCAGGGGCAAGGTCCCGCGAGCAGCCCGGCTTCCCAGCGTCCCCCCCAGACACTCACGCCTCAGACGTATCCGCCGGAGCAGGTGCAGGCAGGCCGGGTGATGTTCGCGTCGCAGTGCGGGTTCTGCCACGGCCGCGACGCGATGGGCGGAGAAACAGGTCCGGACCTGACGCGCTCGGCGCTCGTCGCCGAAGACGTCCGGGGCGACAAGATCGCTCCGATCGTCCACAACGGACGCGCGGACAAGGGCATGCCTCCCTTCAACCTCGCAGAGTCCGACGTGGCGGCCCTCGTCGCGTTCATCCATGACGCGAAGGTCAAGGCAGAGTCGCTCGAAGGCAGTCGCCGAAGCGTGGACGTGGCCGATCTGCAGACCGGCGATGCGCAAGCGGGCCAGCAGTTCTTCAATGGCGCAGGCGGCTGCGCGAAATGCCATTCACCGAGCGGCGATTTCGCGGGGCTCGCGTCCCGCCTGCAGGGGCTACCGCTCATGCAGCGCATGCTGTACCCCACCGGGCGCGGGCGGGGCGGCGCCCCTCCCTCGACGCCGGTCGCCACAATCACCCTGCCGTCCAATCAGACGGTCACCGGCAAGGTCGTCTATCAGGACGAATTCACCATCGCCATCACCGATGCCGCGGGGTGGTATCGCTCCTGGCCTGCCAGCCAAGTGAAGATCAGCGTCAGCAATCCGCTGGACGCCCACATCGCGATGCTCCCGAAGTACACGAACGCGGACCTGCACAATGTCCTCGCCTACCTGCAGACGTTGAAATAGATGGACACCAGAATCATGCGCCGACACCGCGGTCCCCGCCTCGCGCTGGGCACGCTCCTGACTCTCGCCGGCTGCGGCATCGTGGCCGCCCGCGCCCCGCAGGGGCTCGACCCCGCGACGCTGCTCAAACCGCCGGCCGACAGCTGGCCCACCTATCACGGCGACTACAGCGGGCAGCGGCACAGCCGGCTCACGCAGATCACGCCGGAGAACGTCAACCAGCTCACGCTCGCGTGGTCGTTCCAGACCGGGCAGCAGGGGGGCGTCAAAGCAAGTCCGATTCTGGTGAACGGCGTGATCTACGTGACGATGCCCGACAACATGTGGGCCGTCGACGCGCGAACGGGCCGGCAGATCTGGCGCTACACGTACCCGCCCAACACGGGCTTCCATATCGGGCACCGCGGGGCCGCCGTCTACAAGGAGACGGTATTTCTGACCACGCCCGATGCCCACCTCATCGCTCTCGATGCGAAGGACGGCAAGGTGAAGTGGGACGTCGTCATCGCCGATGCGAAGAAGGGCTACTGGTCGACCAATGCGCCCCTCGTCGTCGGCACCCACATGCTCGTCGGCGTATCGGGGGACTTCGACAACCTGCCGGGCATGCTGAAGTCGATCGACCCGGAAACGGGGAAGACGCAGTGGACCTTCTACAGCACGCCGCCGCCGGGCACACCGGGTTCGATTGCCGGGGGATCGACTGGCGGACAGATGTGGATGACCGGGACGTACGATCCCGACCTGAATCTCGTTTACGTGGGCACGGGCAATCCCACGCCGGTGCTGAACGGCGAGGTGCGCGGCGGGGACAATCGCTGGACGTGCAGCATCCTGGCGCTGCGGCCTGAAACGGGGGAGCTGGCCTGGGGCTTCCAGGCGTCGCCCCACGACACGCACGACTGGGACGCGGCGGAAGTGCCGGTTCTCGTGGACGCGACCTTCAACGGCCAGCGCCGCAAGATGCTGATGCAGGCGTCGCGCAACGGGTACTTTTTCGTGCTCGATCGGGCGACCGGCAAGAATCTGCTCACGACCCCGTTCGCGGCGGTGAACTGGGCAAAGGACATCGACGGCGAAGGACGTCCCGTCCCCAACCCGGACCAGGAGCCCGCCCGCGATGGACGGCTCGTGGCGCCGAACGAAGGGGGAGGCACGAACTACCGGTCGCCCAGTTTCGACACGGCCACCGGCCTGTTCATCGTCAGCGCGCAGGATGCGTACGGCATCTACTTCAACAAGAAGGAACACGGCGAGTACGGCTGGGCCGGCGCTGACTACGGCGTGTGGAGCAAGGGGAGCATCAGGGCCCTTGATTACCAGACCGGCAAGGTGCGCTGGAATCACGACATCGGCGGCGAAGGCAGCGCCGGCATCCTGACGACCGCCACCGGGTTGACGTTCAGCGGCGACACCAGCACGAACGTGCTCGCGCTGCGCACGTCTGACGGCACGACGGTCTGGCACTCGAGCATCGGCCGCGTGGGCAACGCGCCCACCACGTATGAGCTCGACGGGCGACAGTACCTCCTCGTGGGTGGCGGCTCGGGTCTATACGCCTGGACGTTGCCCGGCAGCCCTGCTGCCGCTCGGCCGCGAGCGGTTACGCGTTAAGTCCGAAATGGGGCTGATCGTCCGCGCATTCGCCGCGTTGCTGGCGTGTGCGGCCCTGTTTCCTGCACGCCTGCACGCGGAGACGGGCCGGGACGCGTGGCTCCGATATGCACGCGTGACGCCGGCCGACGGCCAGGCCGGCGCAGACCTTCCCTCCACCCTCACGGTGTTCGAATCCTCGCCGTCCATTCTCCAGGCCAGGAACGAGCTCATTCGCGGCCTCGGCGGCATGCTGCAGCAGGATATCCGCGTCTCCGCCAATGTGCCGGCCGGCGGCTCCATCGTCATTGGCACACTCGCCGTCCTTCGGCGATCGGTGCCAGCCCTGGCGCCCTCGGGGGACCTCGCCCCCGACGCGTTCTGGATCAGATCCGTCGGGGAGGGCCGTCCGCGCGATCTCGTGATTGCCGGGCAGAGCGACCGGGCCGTGCTCTACGGCGCCTTCGCGGTGCTGAGGCGGATCGCGGCCGGGGAGCGACTCACTGCCCTTGACGACAGGGAGGCGCCATACGCGCCGCAGCGCTGGGTGAACGAGTGGGACAACATCGACGGGACGATTGAGCGCGGATACGGCGGCCGGTCGATCTTCTGGGAGAACGGCAAGGTCCGGGACGATCTCACCCGCGTCGCCGAATACGGACGGCTGCTCGCGTCGGTCGGGATCAACGGCATCTCCATCAACAACGTCAACGCGAACCGAGTGTTCCTCTCACCCGAGCTGGTGCCGCAGGTGGCCCGGATCGCCGAGGCGCTGCGGCCGTGGGGGGTCCGGGTCGCGCTCGCGGTGGACTTTGGCAGCCCGGGCACGCTCGGCGGCCTCCCGACCTACGACCCGCTCGACCCGGCCGTCGCGGCATGGTGGCGCGGGCGCGCGGACGCGCTGTACGCCGCCATACCGGACTTCGCGGGCTTCGTGCTCAAGGCCGACTCGGAGGGACGCGTCGGGCCCTCCACCTACGGCCGGACGCACGCGGATGCCGCCAACGTGGTGGCCCGCGCGCTGAAGCCGCACGGCGGCGTGCTGTTCTATCGCGGGTTCGTGTACGACCATCACATGGACTGGACGAACCTGAAAAACGACCGCGCACGCGCGGCCTACGACAATTTCCGGCCGCTCGACGGCGCGTTCGACGACAACGTGATCGTCCAGATCAAGCATGGCCCGATCGACTTCCAGGTGCGGGAGCCGGCGTCACCGCTCTTCGGCGCCCTGGAGCAGACCAACGAGGCGATCGAACTGCAGATCACGCAGGAGTACTTCGGCCAGGCGCGACACACCGTCTTCCTCGTGCCCATGTGGAAGGAAGCGCTCGACTTCGACCTGAACGTCAGGGGCAGTGGCACACCTGTGAAGGCGCTGGCGGCGGGCAGGACATTCAACAGGCCGGCAGGGGGGTTCGCCGGGGTCGCGAACGTGGGCCTGGATGATTCGTGGCTGGGAAATCATCTGTCGCAGGCGAATCTGTACGGATTCGGACGCCTGGCGTGGAACCCGGACCTGAGCGCCCGCGCCATCGCCGAGGAATGGACGCGGGCCACGTTCGGCAACGACCCCCATGTCGTGGACATCGTGACGGGCCTCCAACTCGACTCGTGGCGCTCGTACGAACAGTACACCGGGCCTCTCGGGCTGCAGACGCTCACCGACATCGTGGGCAATCACTACGGGGTCGCCGTCGACGCGTCGGAGCGCAACGGCTGGGGGCAATGGCACAGGGCGGATGAGCAGGGCGCCGGCATGGATCGCACGATGGCCACGGGTACGGGATACCTCGGGCAGTATTCGCCCGCCATCCGGGCCGTCTACGAATCGCTGGCCACGTGCCCTGACGATCTCCTTCTCTTCATGCACCACGTGCCGTACACCCAGCGACTGCACAACGGCAAGACGGTGATCCAGTCGATCTACGACTCGCATTACGACGGGGCCTCGGCCGTCGCCCGCTACGGACGGGACTGGCGGTCGCTCGATGGCCGCATCGACGTGGAGCGCTACAACGCCGTCGAAAAGCAGCTGGCCTACCAGGCGGGGCATGCGGTGGTCTGGCGTGACGCGGTATCACGCTGGTTCCTGCGCGCCTCCGGAGTCGCCGATGCCCAGGGGCGCGTCGGCGTCTATCCACACCGCGTGGAAGCGGAATCGATGACGCTGACCGGCTACGAGGCCCTGGAGGTCACGCCGTGGGAAGCGGCGTCCGGCGATCGCGCCGTCGCGTGCACGACCCGCTCGTGCACCGCCGCGTTCACCCACACCGATGCCGCGGGACCGCACGACATCATCGTCCAGTATTTCGACGTGAACACAGGCTCGGCCGCGTTTCGTCTGCGCGTCGCCGACAGAGTCGTCGACGAGTGGACGGCGGGGGATCGACTGCCCACCCGAAAACTGGACGGGAGTTCATCAACACGCCACGTCGCACACGGCGTCGCTCTCCAGCCCGGCGACCGCATCCAGGTCGAAGGGATCCCGGACGGGGAAGACACCGCGGCGCTCGACTACGTGGAAGTCCAACCGACGCAACCTGCAGGGGCAGGAGTCCCGCGGGCGTTCAGGCGTCCCTGAAGAGGGCGTCGGGAATCCCCTGGAATCCGACGCGGCGCACCCGGTAAACGCTGCCGGCATCGGGCGTGTGCGTCAGCTCCTCCGGCGTCATCTCCTGGCGCGCCGACGTGATGAACAGCTCGTCCATCGCAGCGCCCCCGAACACCACGCAGGTCGGGTTTTTCGCCGGCAGCGCGATCGATCGATCGCACTGGCCGTCCGGCGTGTAGCGCCGCACCCGCGCGGCCCCCCACTCTGCGTTCCAGAGGCAATCGTCGCTGTCGACGATCGAACCATCCGGCGTGCCCTGATTCGGAGCGAAGTGGACGAACTCCCGCACGTTCGCCACCGACGCGGCGGCCGCGTCGTAGTCACAGCGCATGATCTGCCGGCGCGTCGAGTCGCAGAAGTACATGGTCCGCCCGTCGAGACTGAAGCAGATGCTGTTCGGGATGTGGATCCCGCCGAGGTCGAGGCGCCTCAACCCGAAAACCGTCGAGTACTGATAGAAGCCGCCAATCGGCGCCTTCCGTTCGTCCTCGTTCATCGTCCCGAAGACAAAATTGCCGGAGCGGTCGGTACGGCCGTCGTTGATGCGGGTCGTGGGAATGTCCGGTTCAACCGCGTGTGCGCGCGTCACCTCGAGCTCGTCGCTTGGTGACGCGTCGAGATCCGCGAACCCGAGACTCTTCGCCAGGCCGAGCAGCAGGCCGCCGGACGCACAGATGGCCAGGCTCCCCAGTCGATCCGGAAGCGACCAGCTGCGCGTGGTTCCGTCCCCCGGCGAATGAAACCACAACCGGGAGCTCTGGATGTCGGTCCAGAGCAGTGCGTCGCGCGCGGCCCACCAGATGATCCCTTCCCCGAGCGTGCACCGAGAGTCCACCTCGAGGACCGCCATCGCGACGGGCCGCTGCGCCAGGTCCTTCGGGCTCACCGGCCGGCGCTCCACCCGCCGTCGATGATGAGCGCGCTCCCGGTGATGAACGTCGCTTCGTCGCTCGCGAGATAGAGGACTGCGGCGGCGATTTCGTCGGGTCTCCCCATGCGTCCAACGGGCTGGGTCGCCGTCATCTCCCGATAGGCCGCAGCCGGGTCGGGATATTCCTTCAGCCGCGCCGAGACGAACGGAGTCTCGACACGCGCCGGGCAGATACAATTCACCCTGACCCCGTCGATGGCATGGTCGAGCGCCATCGATTTCGTGAGTCCGACGACGGCGAACTTGGTCGTGCAGTACGCCAGGCGATCCCGGATGCCGACGATGCCGCCGATCGACG
>JANMCN010000244.1:0-8941 GCA_031361295.1 Acidobacteriota bacterium
GATCGACACGCTGCGCACGCGGGCCGACCAGCTCCGCGCCGAGATCTACGTGAACCTCACGCCGTGGCAGCGCGTCCTGGTCGCGAGGCATCCGAGCCGGCCGAACACCCTGGATTACGTCGAACGGCTGTTCACCGGGTGGGACGAGCTCCACGGCGACCGCCGCTTCGCCGACGACCATGCGATCGTCTGCGGATTCGCCGAATACCGGGGCGCGGCCGTGGCGATCATCGGCCACCAGAAGGGCACCGATACCAAGCAGAAGATCTACCGCAACTTCGGGTATGCGCGGCCGGAGGGCTATCGCAAGGCGCTCCGGGTCATGCAGCTCGCCCAGAAGTTCAGCCGCCCCATCGTGGTCTTCATCGACACGCCGGCGGCATACCCGGGGGTCGAATCGGAGGAACGCGGCGTCGCCGAGGCGATTGCCGTCAACCTGCGCGAAATGATGATGCTGGAAGTGCCCATCATCGTGATGGTCTGCGGCGAAGGGGGGAGCGGCGGGGCCCTGGGGATCGCGATCGGCGACCGCGTGCTGATGCAGGAGTTCTCCGTCTACAGCGTCATTCCGCCGGAGGGCTGCGCCGCGATCCTCTGGCGCGATCCCAACCGCAAGGTCGAGGCCGCGGCGGCGCTCAAGATCACGGCGCCGGACATGCTCGCGCTCGGGCTCATCGACGGGATCGTCCCCGAGCCGACGGGCGGCGCCCACAACGATCCGGACGCCGCGACGGCGCTGGTGGACCAGGCCCTGTCGGCGGCGCTAGCCGATGTCTCGGCGCTGGGCGTCGACGCGCGCCTGCAGCTGCGGTACGAGAAATTCCGCCGGATGGGCGAGGAAGGCAGCGCCTTCGTCGACACCGACAAGCCGACCCCCGTGCCGAAGCGGGAGCGCTGACCGCCGGGTCTCCATGCGCAAATCTCTCCTCTGGCATCACCTGCCGTGCAACGAAGAACAGACGACCGCCCTTGCCGCCGCGCTCGGCGTCAATCCGATCATCGCGCGCCTGCTGTGCATGCGGGGCCTCGCGGATCCCGAGCAGGCGGAGCGCTTCCTGAATCCGTCGATCGAGCATCTCCACGATCCGTTCAAGCTCGCGGACATGCGCCTGGCGGTCGAGCGGCTCGAGGGCGCCCTCGCCCGGCGCGAACGCATCGCCATCCACGGCGACTACGACGTCGACGGGATCACGTCCACGGTGATCCTCCGGCGTGCGCTGGAACTGCTCGGCGGAGACGTCGTGCACTTCATCCCGGAGCGGCTGCGCGACGGATACGGGCTGCAGCCCGCCGCGATCGATCGGCTGCACGCCGACGGCGTGAAGCTCATCGTGTCGGTCGACTGCGGCATCCGCAGCACGGATGCGGCGCTGCGGGCGCGCGCCCTCGGCGTCGATCTCATCGTGACGGACCATCACGAGCCGGAGGGCTCGTTGCCGCCGGCCCTCGCCGTGATCAATCCCAAGCGGCGCGACTGCACGTATCCGGACAAGCACCTCGCGGGCGTGGGCGTGGCCCTCAAGCTCGTGCAGGCGCTCTGCGAGCGCGCAGGAAAGGGACGGTACCTCCCGGCCTTCGTGAAGATCGCGGCGATCGGGACCCTGGCCGATGTCGTGCCCCTCGTCGGCGAGAACCGCGTCATCGCCCGGCTCGGCCTGGCATCCCTGAGCCAGGGGCCGCACACGATCGGGCTGCGCGCGCTGCTCGACGCGTCCGGCCTGACCGGCAAGACCATCGACAGCTATCAGGTCGCGTTCATCCTCGCGCCGCGCGTCAACGCGGCCGGGCGCATGAGCACGCCCGACATCGCCACGCGCCTGCTCCTGGCCCGCGACGAAACGATGGGCGACGAGACACGCGCGCTCGCGCAGCAGCTGAACGACGAGAACCTGCGGCGCCAGCAGGAAGAGGCCGAGCTCGTCGTGGACGCCAGGAAGGCCATCGAGAACGATCCCGCGGTCGGCGCCCACAACGTCCTCGTGGTCGGCGGCGCGGGATGGCACCGCGGCGTCATCGGCATTGCGGCCTCCAAGCTGGTCGATGCGTACCACAAACCGGCGATCGTGCTGTCGATCGACGGCGACGTCGCGCACGGCTCGTGCCGCAGCATCCCGGATTTCAACATGCTCGCGGCGCTCGAGCACTGTGCGGATCTGTTCGTCAAGTTCGGCGGCCACCACCAGGCCGCAGGGCTCACGATGGACGCCGGACGCGTGCCGGAGTTCCGCGCGCGCGTGAACGCGTATGCCGACCAGGTGCTCGAACCCGACCAGCTCCGGCCGCGGCTGCGCATCGACGGTCCGCTCAGCCTCACCGCGATCAATCACGACCTGATGCGCGCGCTCGATTCGATGGGACCGTTCGGCATGGCCAATCCCCGCCCGGTGTTCCATGCGACCGGCGTCGAGATCGTGGACGGACCGCGGACCCTCAAGGAGCGCCACCTCAAGATGACCTTCAGCCAGGACGGCCGTCGCTTCCGCGCCATCGCCTGGCGCGCCGCTGAACGTGCCGAGGTCCTGACGCGCAACCGCGCCGCCGTCAATCTCGCGTTCTCGCTCGAGAAGAACGAGTTCAAGGGCGAGACGTATCTCGAGCTGAACGTCGCCGACTTCCAGTGCCCCGGGGAAGTAGAATAGACGTTTCAAGTTCCGAGGAGCCAGTTGCCAGTGGCGGTTCCTGTACCGCACTGGCCACAGGTGACTGGTTACCGGCCACTGGTTACTCGTACCGGTTCCTGGCTACTGGCGACCTGGTTACTGGTCACTGGTTACCGTCCTGAGCCCTATGTCCTGGCAGAAGAATGCGCGCCGCGCCATTGTCGCGTTCGTCCTGGTGTTCGTCGCCATCGTGATCGTGGCCGGACGCCACCGGAAGCCGGCGCCGATCGGCGATCCGCCGCCCAGGCGCGTCGATCCCGACGCGGTCGTGGAGGGCCATGGCAACGGAAAAATCGAGCAGTCGCGCGACGGCCGGGTCGTGCTCCTGCTCACGTTCGGCTCACAGCTCACGTACCCCGACGGCCGCTCGAAGCTCACGGGCGGCGTGTCCGTGACGGCCGATCGGAACGGCCGCCCCTTCATCGTCACGAGCCGCGAGGCGGAAGTCGCGATGAAGGGAAGCGACCTGCAGACCGCGCACTTCATCCACGACGTCAGGTTGAAGACCAACGACCTCGAAGTCGCGGCAGACGACGCGAGCTACTCGGAGAAGGAAGGGCTGGTGAAGATCCCCGGCGCGGTCACGTTCTCCCGGGGACGGATGAAGGGGAGCGGCATCGGCGCCACCTACGATCGCAACCGCGAGGTGCTGTGGCTGCTCGATCAGGCGAAGATTTCGGTCGCTCCCGAAAAATCGGGTCAGGGAGCCCTCGACGCCTCGTCGAAGGCCGCGGGCCTGGCGCGGCGGGAGAACTACATCCGCCTGACCGGCACGGCCCACATCACTGCCGAAAGCCGCCTGATCGATGCCGACGAAATCACCATAGGCCTGACTCCCGCCACCCCGAAGGACCCCGATCAGCGCGTTCGGAACCTCGAGCTGCGCGGCAACAGCCGGATCGCCGGCGGCGGAGGCGCACACGCGCCTCAGACCATGTCGGCCCGCGACATCGACCTGGCCTACGCGGAGGACGGCCGTACGCTCCAGCACGCGAACCTCGTCGAGAACGCTGTCGTGCAGCTCCCCGGTGATCCCGGCAGCGGCGGCCGGCGCATCGCCGGCAAGACCGTGGTGATCGGGCTGGCGCCCGACGGCGCGACGATCACCAGTCTGACGGCCACCGACAATGTCCAGGTCGACCTCCCGGCTGACGGAGACCTGCCCGCGAAGCGTATCCGGTCCGCGGCCCTCGTGGCGTCCGGAGCTCCCGATGCGGGCCTGCAGAACGCCACGTTCACCGGCAGTGTCGAGTACCGGGAGACGCGCGCGGCCCGCGCGAACGTTCCCGCTGTCGAGCGACTCGCGCGCTCGCAGTCGCTCGTCGTCGCAACCAAACCCGGGCTCGGCGCGGTCCAGCAGGCCGACTTCCATGGCAACGTGCACTTCACCGACGGTCCGCAGGTGGCGGCCGACGCATCCCGGGCGCTGTACCACGTCGATCGCGATCAGATCGAGCTTTCCAGCACGCAGGAACCGGGTCCCGTGTCGCCCCGCGTGTCCGACGGGCGGGTCACCGTCGAAGCCCACGCCATCGAGTTGACCCTCGGCACCCGCAAGCTCACCGCGGATACCAAAATCCGGAGCTCGATGATGCCGGAGCCCAAACCGGCCGCGGGCGCACTCCCGTCCGTCGCGCCCCTGGGCGTGCGCGGCAAGCCCGCCGCCAGCGCCGCCGCGGCCAGGCCTCAGCCTGCCGGCAGGGGTAATGCCGAAGCGTCACGCGTGCCCGGCTTGTTGAAACAGGATCAGCCCGTCACCGTGACGTCGAACCGCCTGACGTACGACGGAGAGGCCGGCCATGCCGTTTATACCGGCAATGCCCGTCTCTGGCAGGCCGAGACCTCGGTGCGGGGCGACACGGTTGTCGTGGACGACAAGTCCGGCAATCTCGAGGCGCAAGGGAGCGTCCGCACCGAAATGACCCTGGACGACGTCGATGCGGCAGGGGCCCGGACGCAGACACGCACGATTGGGGAGGGCGACGCCTTCGTCTACGACGATGCGAAGCGGCTGGCGACCTATACGGGTAAAGCGCACATGGTGGGAGCGGAAGGCGACCTGACGGGCGAGAAGATCGAGCTCTTCATGAAGTCGAATGCGAACGAGCTCGAGCGCGTCGAGGGATACGGCGCCAACGGGAACGTCGTCGTCAAGGAAAGCCGACGGACCGCGACCGGCGCGCGACTGACCTACACCGTGGAGACGGAGACGTATCTGATGACAGGCACGCCCGTCATCGCGATCGAAACGACGCCGCCGGACTGCAGGAAATCGGTCGGCGCCGTCCTGACCTTCCAGCGCGCGGTGGGCGCGGTCTCGACCTCCGGCAACGGCGTCATCCGTTCCGTGCAGAACCCGATCGTCTGCCCGACGGGGTCCCAGTAAAGATGGCGACGCTCAGTTCAACGGACCTGACCAAATCCTTCAGCGGCCGCACGGTCGTGAAAGGCGTGAACCTGCAGATTGCGTCGGGAGAGGTCGTGGGCCTTCTGGGGCCGAACGGGGCGGGGAAGACGACGACCTTCTCGATGGTGGTCGGGCTGACGCCGCCGGACTCCGGGCGTGTGCTCCTCGACGGCATCGACGTGACCGACGACCCCATGTACGTCCGCGCCCGGAAGGGGATCGGCTACCTGCCGCAGGAAGCCTCGATATTCAGGGGTCTGACCGTCGAGCAGAACATCGCGGCCATCCTGGAGACGCTTCCGCTCGACGCCGGCACCCGGCGCAGCCGGCAGCGTGAGCTCCTGGCTGAGCTCGGCCTGACGCCGCTTGCGAAGGCGCCGGCGTACACGCTGTCCGGCGGCGAGCGCCGGCGCGTCGAAATCACGCGGGCGCTCGTGATCTCCCCGAAGTTCATCCTCCTCGACGAGCCGTTTGCGGGCATCGATCCGATCGCGGTGACGGATATCCAGACGATCATCTTCCACCTGAAGGAGCGGGGCATCGGCGTGCTCATCACGGACCACAATGTCAGGGAAACGCTCCGGATTACCGACCGCGCCTACATCGTGCACGACGGGGTCATCTTCCGGAGCGGCACGCCCGACAGCCTCGCCGCCGATGAGGACGTGAAGCGGATTTACCTCGGTGCCGAGTTCCGATTGGACTAAGATTACGGGGTTGGCAACGACCGGTTGACCCATGGCGATTCAGCAGAAACTCCATACTAAACTCGTTCAAAAGCTGATTCTCACCCCGTCGCTCCAGCAGGCGATCAAGCTGCTGCCGATGTCGACGCTCGAGCTGGCCGACCTGTTGAACCAGGAGATGGTGGAGAATCCCCTCCTCGAAGAAGTGCCCACGGAGGAGCTGCAGCCGGCCGAACAGCAGCAGCAGGCCGAGAAGCCCGCCGATCAGCCGGCCGCCGAAAAAGGGGACTCCTGGGACGACGCCGACTATGAGTACTTCTTCGGGGACTATCTGGACGACGGGTACCGGTCCCGAACGCCCTCGGAAGTGAAGGAGCTTCCGCCCATCGAGAACACGCTCTCGAGTGCGGCCTCCCTCTTCGACCACCTCCTCTGGCAGCTTTCCCTTCAAACCGACGACGAGCGGCTCAAAGAGATCGGCGGAGCCATCCTCGGCAACCTCGACGACGACGGCTATCTGGTGGCGTCGGTCGAGGAGATTGCCGCGATGGGCGAGTGGCCGGTGTCGGACGTCGAGCGCGCGCTGCAGCACGTGCAGACGTTCGACCCGATCGGGGTGGCGGCGCGCGACCTGCAGGAATGCCTCTGGCTGCAGCTGCGACACCTGGGGCTCGAAGGCACGGCGACCGAGAAGATCGTCACCGAGCATCTGCGCCTGCTGCAGAACCATCAGGTCCCGGAGATTGCCCGCAAGCTCGGCATGTCGATCGAGGATCTCAAGGAACACGTCGAAATCATCCGGAACCTCGACCCGAAGCCGGGCAGCCGCTACAACCCGTCGCAGTCGCAGTACGTCATCCCGGACGTCTACGTCGTGAAGGTGGAGGACCAGTACGTCGCGGCGCTGAACGAAGAAGGGCTTCCGCAGCTGCGGATCAGCCCGGTGTACAAGCGCCTGCTCGACAAGACCGGGGCCGCGGGGGCGAGCCAGGCCGAGCAGAACGACGAGACCCGCGCGTACGTGAAGGACAAGTTCCGATCGGCCCTCTGGCTGATCAAGTCCGTCGACCAGCGGCAGAAGACGATCCACAAGGTGGCGACGAGCATCATCACGTTCCAGCGCGAGTTCCTCGATCACGGCATCGAGTACCTCCGCCCGCTGGTGCTGCGCGACGTCGCGAACGACATCGGCATGCACGAATCGACCGTCAGCCGCGTCGTGAACAACAAGTACATGCACACACCCCAGGGCGTGTTCGAGCTGAAGTACTTCTTCCACAGCGGCATCAGCAGCTCGTACGGCGAGAGCGTCTCATCGGTCACGATCAAGCAGCGGATCCGCAAGATCATCGAGAACGAGGACCCCCGCAAGCCGCTCAGCGATTCGAAGATTGTCAGCATCCTCCAGAAGGAAGGGCTGATGCTCGCCCGTCGCACGATCGCGAAGTACCGCGAAGAGCTGAAGATCCCGACATCCAACCAGCGCAAGGTGCTCTTTTAACCCGCTGCCGGCTTCCGGCTCCGGCTTCCAGCCGCTCAGGATTGCGGCAGAGAGTGCTCGAAGCTGGAAGCTGGGAGCTGAAGGCTGGAAGATTCTGACAATGCGACTCGACATCACAGGCCGGCACGTGGAGATCACGGCGCCGCTCAAACAGCTCATCGAGAAGCGGCTCGCCCGCCTCGAGCGCGTGCTCAACGACGCGGCGGTCTCCGCGATCATCACCCTCACGAAAGAGAAGTACCGGCTGCGCACGGAGATCGCCGTGCACACGCGGGGCGACCACGTGCTGCGCGGCAATGGCGAGAGCACCGGATGGGCGGTGTCCGTCCGCCAGGCGACCGACAAAATCGAGCAGCAGGCGCAGACGCTCAAGGGCAAGTGGCACGATCGCAAGCGGAAGGGTGCCCGCGTCACGCGGCAGGCCGGGGACGAACTGGCGGCACCGCCGCCGACGGCCACGCGGATCGTCCGTTCGCGCTACCCGGTCAAGCCGATGTCGATCGACGACGCGGCGCTGCGTCTCGAGGACGGCAAGGATATGTTCGTGGTGTTCCGCAACAGCGACACCGAGTCCGTCAGCATCCTCTACCGTCGCAAGGACGGGAACCTGTCGCTCATCGAGCCCGACTAGCGTGAGCGATTGCCCCCGCGGCCGCGCCCCTGGGAATCCCGGTTGCCGCTGCTGCCCGACCGGACCCTCGTGATGAAGGATGCCGGCGATCGCCACGTGACGGTGGCCGCGGTCCTGCGGGATCTGAGCGATTCGCGGGCGCTCGACGTGGAGCTGCTTGCTGGAACGGACGGGCTCGAGCGCCACATCACCATCACCCATCCGCAGAAAACCGGCCTTGCGCTCTCAGGTTTCGACGCCTACCTGCAGGGAGGGCGGGTGCTCGTGTTCGGCGGCAGCGAGATCCACTACCTGAAGACGCTGAGCGCCGGGGACCGGGTCGCCGCGCTGCGCCGCGTCTTCAGCCATCCGCTGCCGTGCCTCCTCGTCACCGGCGGCGCGGTGCCTCCAGCGGAGGCGATCGCCGAGGCCGACCGCGCGGGCGTTCCGCTCCTGCGCACGAAAACCGCCACACCGGACGCCATCGCGAAGCTCTCGGCCGTCCTCGATACCCACCTCGCGCCGCGCGGCACCGTCCACGGGGTCCTGATGGACATTTTGGGCCTGGGCGTCCTGATGATAGGGGAAAGCGGCATCGGCAAGAGCGAATGCGCGCTCGACCTCGTCGTCCGCGGCCATCGGCTCGTGTCGGACGACGTGGTCGACCTGCACTGCCGCGCCGAGTCGTTCATCATCGGCACGTGTCCGGAGCTGACCCGCCACCACATGGAGTTGCGCGGGCTCGGTGTCATCAACGTCAAGGAGCTGTTCGGGATCGCGTCGACTCGCTCGTCGAAGCGCGTCGAGCTCGTCGTCCAGCTCGAGCGCTGGGTGCCGACGCGCGAGTACGAGCGCCTCGGCCTCGACGACGCCTTCTACGAGATTCTTGGTCTGCGGGTGCCGCTGCTCAAGATGCCGGTGGCGCCGGGTCGCAACATCGCCATCCTCGTCGAGGTCGCGGCACGCAACCAGATCCTGCGGCAGCGTGGCCATCACGCGGCGCGCCAGTTGGCCGACCGCCTCGACGCGTCGCTGCGCGAGCAGTCGCATCCGTCGCCGGACGAGGAAGACGAAGAG
>JANMCN010000221.1:0-9736 GCA_031361295.1 Acidobacteriota bacterium
CGACCGCATCGTCGTCCAGGTGGACGGAGGGCTGAAGACCGGGCGCGACGTGGTCGTGGCGGCGCTGCTCGGCGCCGAGGAGTTCGGCTTCTCGACCGCGGCGCTCGTCGTCTCCGGGTGCATCATGATGCGCGTCTGTCACCTGAACACGTGCCCCGTGGGCGTCGCGACCCAGGACCCTGCCCTGCGCGCCAAGTTCTCCGGCAGGCCGGAGTTCGTCGAAAACTACTTCCGGTTCGTGGCGGAGGACGTGCGCGAGCTGATGGCGGAGCTCGGGTTCCGCACGCTCGACGAGATGGTCGGCCGGGCGGATCGCCTCGATGTGAAGCCGGCCGTCGATCACTGGAAGGCCGCCGGCGTGGATCTCTCGCGCATCCTGTACCAGCCGGCGATCGCGGACGGCGCGGCCCGCCGGCGCACCCATGCGCAGGACCACGGGCTCGATCACGTGCTGGATCACCAGCTCATCGCGCTCGCGGCGGCCGCGCTCGAGCGGAAGGAGCCGGTCACGATGCATCTGCCGATCCGCAACGCGAATCGCGCCGCGGGGACGATGCTGGGGTACGAGATCACGCGGCGTCACGGCGGCGAGGGGTTGCCGGACGACACGATCCGGATCCAGTTCACCGGCACGGCCGGCCAGAGCTTCGGCGCCTTCGTGCCGCGCGGCGTGACGCTGAGCCTCGAGGGAGACGCGAACGACTTCTGGGGCAAGGGTCTGTCAGGCGGCCGCCTGATCGTCTATCCGCCGCCGGCGAGCACGTTCGTGCCCGAAGACAACGTCATCATCGGCAACGTGGCGCTCTACGGCGCGACCAGCGGGGAGGCGTACGTGCGCGGCATCGCTGGCGAGCGCTTCGCCGTCCGGAACAGCGGCGCGTACGCCGTGGTCGAGGGCGTCGGCGATCACGGGTGTGAGTACATGACGGGCGGCCGCGTGCTCGTGCTGGGGAGGACCGGAAGGAACTTCGCCGCCGGCATGAGCGGCGGCGTGGCCTACGTCGTCGACACCGACGGGCTGTTCGCGCGCCGGTGCAACACCAGCATGGTCGAGCTCGAACGTCTGGAGGACGCGGACGACATCGATCTGGTGCGGACGATGATCGCGAGCCATGCGGGGCACACGGGGAGCACCCTGGCGGGGGACGCGCTGTCGTCGTGGCCGTCGACCTGCGCGCGGATCGTGAAGGTGATCCCCAAGGACTACAAGCGGATCCTCGTGGCGCAGGCTCGCGCGCGGTCCGAGAAGCGGGAGCTCGCGTTCGCGGAGCTCGTGGGAGTGGCGCGTGGGTAAGGTCACCGGCTTCATGGAAATCCAACGGGGGCAGCACACGGCCCGCCCCGTCGAGCTGCGTGTCCGCGACTGGAAGGAAGTGTACCTGGCCGAAACCGAGGCGGAGATGCAGGAGCAGGGGGCGCGGTGCATGGACTGCGGAATCCCCTTCTGCCACCAGGGCTGTCCGCTCGGCAACCTCATTCCGGACTGGAACGACCTGGTTTACAAGAACCGCTGGCAGCCCGCGATCGAGCGGCTGCACGCGACGAACAACTTCCCGGAGTTCACCGGCCGTCTGTGCCCCGCGCCCTGCGAGGGCTCGTGCGTGCTCGGGATCAACGACGACCCGGTGACGATCAAGAGTATCGAGCTGTCGATCGTCGAACGGGCGTTCACCGAAGGATGGATCGTCGCGGCGCCGCCCGCGGTGCGCACCGGCAAGCGGGTCGCCGTCGTCGGGTCCGGGCCGGCGGGGCTCGCCGCGGCCGATCAGTTGAACCGCGCGGGCCACGCCGTCACCGTGTTCGAGCGGGCCGACCGGATTGGGGGCCTGCTGCGATACGGAATCCCCGAATTCAAGATGGAGAAGCGGCTGCTGAACCGGCGGCTGGCGCTGATGGAGCAGGAGGGCGTCGTGTTCCGTCCCGGGGTGAATATCGGCATCGACGTGCCGGTGTCGTCGCTGCGCGACGACTTCGACGCGGTCGTCCTCTGCGGCGGAGCGACTGCTCCCCGCGATCTGCCGATTCCCGGTCGCGAGGCGGCCGGCATTCACTTTGCCGTCGATTACCTGACGCTGCAGAATCGTTTGTGCGAGGGCGACAGCCACGATCCGGATTCGGGCATCTCGGCTGAGGGGCGCCGGGTCGTGATCATCGGCGGCGGCGATACCGGAGCCGACTGCCTGGGCACGGCGCACCGGCAGGGCGCGCGCTCCGTGGCGCAATTCGAGCTGATGCCGCGGCCGCCCGACTTGCGGGCCGCGGACAACCCCTGGCCGCAGTGGCCGACAATCTTTCGAAGCTCGGCGGCGCACGAAGAAGGGGGCGAGCGTGTGTACTCCGTGTCGACCGAGCGCTTCCGCATCGATGCCAGCGGGCGCGTCGCCGGCATCGGCGCCGTCAAGGGCGAGATGCGCGCCGACGGCGGCCGGCTCCGTTTCGTGGCGGCCCCGGAGACGGCGTTCGAGATCGAGACCGACCTGGTGTTGCTCGCCATGGGGTTCACCGGCCCCGAGCGCGGCGGCCTGCTGTCGGAACTCGGCGTGCGGCTCACGGAGCGCGGCAACGTCTGGCGCGACGAGCACTGGATGACGAGCGAAGAGGCGATCTTCACCGCGGGCGACATGCAGCGCGGGCAGTCGCTGATTGTCTGGGCCATTGCCGACGGCCGCGCGGCGGCGCGGGGGGTCGACACCTACTTAATGGGCGCCTCCGCGCTCCCGGCCCCTCTTCACGCCTGATCGCGGGTCGCAGACATTTTTGTCTGTGACTCGCGCTTCCCTCCAAGATTGTCCCCGGCGCGAATCGAGCGCGTGAAGACAGGGGTTTATTCCCTTCCGGCGGGCCTCCTCCGGTGCCGCACCCGCGAATCTCCACATACGTCAATTCAGACAAAAAAGTCTGTTCAGTGTGTGAGGGAACATTTCCGTCCGGTGGGTCGATCCCCCTTTGTCGGTGCGTGGGGCTCCTGTCGACAATTTTGCGCCTGATTTCGCGCGATCCGCGCGGACGCGGCGCGGCGCCCGATGGCGTTCAACTTGCTCCTGTTGAATGTAGGTTCCGAAAAATCGTTCGGAACGAAGTGGTCTTCATGAGTAACGAGGTGGTCTTCATGAGCAGCGCGAGAAGCCAGATGAGAAGCATATCAATCGTCGTGTTGGCGTGCACACTGTCGCCAGCCTTGGCCTTCGCGACCCCGAGCACCACGTATTGGGCCCCCTCAACGGCAAGTTGCCAGGGTCGCATGCCCCACGTGACCTACGACACGTACTTTCGCAAGGGACCCGTCGCAGGCTCGCAGGGGGCACCAAACTACCCCATTGATACGGGCCTGACAGCCGGCGTGCTTCCATTCTCGAAGTTGCAGGGCGAGGTCGGCTTTGACCTGTTGTTGCCGACCAACAACCCGCTGTTGCTGAATGCGAAGTTGTGCACTCCAGAATCGTCGCTGTTCAAGGGATCGCCTGGTCTCAGCTTTGGCATCTATAACTGGGGTTTCGACAAGGACATCACCGACTACAACGTGTTTCACGTGATGGGTCAAAAGACTCTGCCGGGCGGCAGCGGGTATGTGTCACTGGGGGCGTATCACGCGATGAACAAGACGCTGCTGACGAACAGCGACGGAAAAGTCGTTCAGAACGGGTTGATGGCGGGGTTCTTTTCCCCAGACATCAAGGTGAACGCCAAGGCGCTCAAGAAGATCAACCTGACCGCGGACGTCCAGACTGGGAAGAACGTTCTGGGAGCCTGGGGATTCGGCACCTACTTCTATTTTACCGATACGATTTCATTGCTGACTGGACCTGTCTTTTTTCTCGATAAGGCTCTGCAGCCCGGCGGCAAGCGAACAATGTGGACGCTGCAACTGGACATCGATATCCCTTTGCATTGACCCCCTTGCCAGCCGGAAGGGTGGGGGTGGCGAGTGCGCTCGGTTGTTGGGGATTCGGGCACGGGTCCGTCGGGATCGGGAACGTGGTGGCCACGGCGCGGATTGCGCTCCTTTGCGGCACGTCCCAACCGCTCGCGCCGCGCCGCACAGACGGGCCGGTGCGCACGCGCCGGCCCACGGGATGCAATAGCCTTCATGGCAATCAGTTCGGACGTAGTCCGCGCGACTGGCTCAATGACATTGATCACACCTGGTAACGGCGGCCAGGACCGGAAGAATCGTGGAGCCGCCCTGCTGGCGGCGGCTCGCGACGAGTACGTGGCCGAGGCCCGCAGGGGCCGCGGCGGGCGGGACGCGGTGGCACGCCTTGCGGATCGCATGGACGCGCTGGTCCGGATGCTCATCGAGTACGCGAACAGTCAGACGGAAGTGGCTGTTGCGGTCTGTGCGCTCGGCGGCTACGGCCGCCGGGCGCTCTGTCTCCATTCGGATCTCGATATCCTCATCGCGTTCGACGGCACGATCGGCCCGGCCGAGGAGGCGTTCATCAAGGCGGTCTTCCAGCCTCTCTGGGACCTGAAGCTGTCGCTCGGCCAGCACGTCCGTGAGCTCTCCGACCTGCAGGTCGCGGATCTCTCGAATCCGGAGTTCCTGCTCGGCCTCCTCGACGCGCGCCTGATTGCCGGCGACATCGGAGTCTTCGAGCGGGTGCTCGAACATGCGCGAGATCCGTTCGCGCTGTCCTCGCTCGTCGATCCGCTGCTCGAACTGGTCCAGCAGCGGCACGCGCAGTTCAACGACACGCTTTACCAGCTCGAACCCGACATCAAGCAGGCGCCCGGCGGGCTCCGGGATCTATCGGTGTGTCGGCACCTGCGGATGTTGCATCGCGCCGGCGCCACCGACGCGGTCGCCGCCGCCCGGCTGATCGAGGCCGAGGACCACCTGCTCAGAATCCGCTCGATTCTCCACATGGAAGGCGGCCGGGACGTCAACCTGCTGACGCACGAGCTGCAGGAGAGCGTCGCCGAGATGATGGGCAGCGCAGGCTCGCACCCCGGCCGCCGCGTCGAAGCCCTGATGGGGGATTACTTCCGCAGTGCACGCGTCGTCGCACGGGCGCTCGCCCAGGCGCAGCGCGCGATCCGTCCACCCGCGGGCGACGGCCCCACCCGGCGGGTCGGCCGCCAGTTCGAAGTGGCGGCAGACGGGGTCCGGTTCATCGACCTCGATCGGGCCGCGGCACAGCCTTCTCTGTGGCTGGAAGCCTTTCGCATAGCGATAGAGCGCGGCACGGCCGTCTCCGAGCAGGCGCTGACCTGTATCGAGCAGAACGTCCACCGCTGTTCGCCGGACGACTTCGTCGCGACCGCGGGAGAACGGCACCAGCTCCGGCAGGTGCTGCGGCCGCACAGGGGCCTGTACGGGCGGCTCTCCGAGATGCACGATTGCGGGCTGCTGACCCGCATCTTCCCCGAGTTCGCGAAGGTGCATTGCCGCGTGGTTCGAGACTTCTACCACAAGTACACGGTTGACGAACACACCCTGCTCGCCATTCGCAACGTCGAGTCGCTGCTCGATCCACCGACCGCCAGCCGGAAGCGGTTTGGTTCGATTCTCCAGGAGGTCCGCGCTCCCGAGCTGCTCACGCTGGCGCTGCTGTTTCATGATGTCGGGAAATGGCGTGAATCCGATCACGCCCAGGAGAGCCTTCGCCTCGCGCAGAGCATGCTCGATCGGCTCGAGCTGACCGATGAGGCGCGGCACACGGTCGAGTTCCTCATTCGTCAGCACCTCCAGATGTCACAGGCCGCCTTCCGGCGCGACTCGGAAGACCCCCAGGTGGTCTCCCGGCTGGCCGAGCTGGTCGCGACCGAAGAGCAGCTGAAGATGCTCTGCCTCATGACGCTGGCCGACGTGGGCGCCGTCAGCCCAGACACGCTCACCCCCTGGAAGGAGGATCTGCTCTGGCGGCTCTATGTGGACACCTACAACCGCCTGACACTCGGCTACGCGGACGATCTGCTCGAGCGTGATCAGGCCGGCATCTCCGTCCTGATTGCCGGACGTCCCGCCGACATCTCGGAGGCCGAACTGGCGAAGTTCCTCGAGGGCCTGCCGCGGCGCTACCTCGCGAGCTTTGGACTCGGCACGGTCTACAGGCACGTGCGTCTCGCCCGCAACATCGTCCGCGACGAGGTCCATGCCTTCCTGGAGAACCACGACGAGATCTGGGAGCTGACGCTCGTCACGCTCGACAAGCCGTTCCTCTTTTCGAACATCTCGGGCGTCCTGTCCTATTTCGGCATGGACATTCACCGCGGCCAGGCGATGACCACGCCCGATGGCCTCGTCCTCGACGTGTTCGAATTCTCCGACGAGGAAGCGTTTCTCAAGAAGAACCCCGCGGCGACGACCGACATCTGCCGGATGCTGGAGGACGTGGTCGCCGGCTCAGCCGACGTGGCGGCGCTGCTCGCCGGAAAGATGCGCAGCGTCCTGTACAGGCGCGGCCGGCATGAGCCGCCCGTCGTGCATTTCGACAACGAGCATTCGCGCAAGTTCACGGTGCTCGAGATCGTGGCCGACGACGCGCCGGGATTGCTGTATCGCATCAGCCGGGTCATCTCGGGCGAAGGATGCGACGTCGAGCTCGTGCTGATTGCCACCGAAGGCAAGCGCGCGGTCGACGTGCTGCACGTCATGAAGGGGGGAGGCAAGTTGTCCGAATCGGATCAGGGCGCGCTTAAACAGGAACTCGAACGTGTGCTGGAGGCAGGGAATGAAGCTCATTAAATGTATCGTCCGCCCGAACAAGGTGGACGATGTGCGGGACGCGCTCGAAAAGCTGAACCTCGCCGGGATGACCGTGACGGACGTGCGGGGGCACGGACGCCAGAAGGGGCATACCGCGGTGTATCGGGGCAAGGAATACGCCGTCAGCCTGCTGCCGAAGGTCGAAGTCGAAGTCGTGGTCCACGACAACGTCGTCGAGGACGTGATCCGCGCGATCGTCGAGGCGGCGAGAACCGGAGAGATCGGCGACGGACGGGTATTCGTGCTGCCGGTGGAGCAGGGCTACAACATCCGGACGGGCGAACGCGACGTGAACTGATCGGGGTTGCAATTCAAAAAGGAACAAAGGAGTACATGAATATGTCAGGCCAACTTGCCACGTCGCCGGCGTTCACGACGGTCGGATCCCGTCGCGAACGATTTGCAGCCAGTTTCAGGGATCCCGCCATGCGCACGAAGGTTCTTGCGCTCGCGGGGGGCAAAATCATCGGCCTTGCGCTGGTGATGGCGGCCATGTGGTTCGTCCTCCCGACGCCGCTCCATGCGCAGGCGGGCGCGCCGTCTGCGGATGTGAACGCCATCAATACCATGTGGGTGCTGATCGCGGCCTTCCTCGTGTTCTGCATGCAGGTGGGGTTCGTGATGCTCGAAGCCGGGTTCGCCCGGTCGCGTGAGTCCGTGAACATCCTCGTCGAAGGCATCGTCGATACCGCCATCTGCGGGGTGACGTTCTGGGCATGGGGGTTCGCGTTCATGTTCGAGCCCGGCAACGGCTTCATCGGCATGCACGGGTTCTTCCTGAACGGCCTCGCGGACACGTATGGGTCGACGGGCGTTCCGCTGCTCGCCTTCTGGGTCTTCCAGTTCGCGTTCGCGGACACGTGCTCCACGATTACCTCGGGGGCGATGGTCGGCCGGTGCGGATTCGTCGGCGACATTCTCTACAGCATCGGCGTCACCGGGTTCATCTACCCGATCATCGGGCACTGGGGCTGGGGTCCCGACGGGTGGCTGGCGGTGATGGGCCCGGCGGCGTTCCGCGACTTCGCGGGATCGACGGTCGTGCACAGCATCGGCGGCGCGATTTCGCTGGCGGGGGCGATCGCACTCGGACCGCGCTTGGGGCGAGTGTTCAGGCGTGACGGCGGCGGCCCGCCGCTCCCGCACAACATCATCCTCGGAGCGGTCGGGGGCCTGATTCTCTGGTTCGGCTGGTACGGATTCAACCCCGGCAGCACGCTCTCCGCGCTCGACATGCAGGGTATCGCACGCGTGTCCTTCAACACCACCATGGCGGCCTGCTCGGCCGGGCTCGCCGCGCTCTTTTACGCGTACGTCCGCGTCAAGAAGTGGGATCTCGGTTTGACAGTCAACGGGTTCCTCGCCGGCCTCGTTGCCATCACGGCCCCGTGCTATTGGGTGAGTCCGACCGGAGCGTTCTTCATCGGGGCGGTCTCCGGCGTGATCGTGATCTGGTTCACGGACCTGCTCGAGTACGTCCGGATCGACGACCCCATCGGCGCCGTCCCGGTCCATCTCGGCTGCGGGATCTGGGGCACGCTCGCGCTCGGCCTGTTCGCGACCGGGCAGTACGGGCTGCCCACGCCCACGGGGATGGATGCGTCCGTCATCGTAAAAGGGCTGCTCTACGGGGGCGGCACGCAGCAACTGCTCGCGCAGGCCATCGGCAGCGGTGCGGTCTGCCTCGCGACGTTCTCGGTCGCCATGGTGCTGATGTATGCGGTCAAAGCCACCGGGACGCTCCGGGTGTCGGCCGAAGGCGAGATCGAAGGCCTGGACCTGCACGAGCACGGCATGCCCGCGTATCCCGAGTACGTGATTCATGGAGACTCGCCGCATTTCGGCGGAATGCCGAAGGCGTCGACCACGCCGGTCGGTGTGCCGGTTCCACACCCCGCGCGCCAGTAACGGATCTGAGGCGACACGCACGTTCGCGGTCTGGCTGTGCTCGCTAGGGGGCACGCCGGACCGCGGACGGCACGGACCGACGCCGGATGCTGAAAAAGGTTAGCCTCGTCACGCTCGTCTGCCTTGTCGTCAGCCTCTGGGCGGGCAGGCACGCCGGTTCGCGGATCGGCGACCGCGAGTCCCGACACATCAGGGGGCTCGCGAAGGCTGCCGTCCTCGTCACGGGGGCCCGCACGCGCGAGACCGGCGGGTCCTCGCACGCACCGGAAACAGGTGGATGTGCGCCTAATTCTGCGGTGTCCCTGGCGACCGCGGCGTGCCCGCCCGCTGCCTTCCCCGGCTATATCCTCCCGTCGCTTCGCATCGCAACCCACCTCTCCCTCTAGCCCCCCCGGCCCCGCGTCTGCCCGGCCGCCCAGGCGCGCGAGATCGCCACTTGACGCGGGGGTCATCCATGGGGACACTTGCCCGCTGCGGTTGCCGTTGACGGTGGCCGCGCGTCAACAACAAGATCCAGGGGAGGCAGCTTGAAACTGATCAAGAGCATCGTACGGCCGCACAAGGTCGACGAAGTGCGCGAAGCGCTGGAGCAACTCAGTCTTGCGGGCATGACCGTCACCGACGTGCGGGGGCACGGTCGGCAGAAGGGGCACACCGCTGTCTACCGCGGGACGGAATACGCCGTGACCCTGCTGCCCAAAGTCGAGATCGAAGTCGTCGTACCCGACCATCTGGTCGATGACGTGATCTCGGCGATTGTCCGCGCCGCCCGGACCGGCGAGATAGGCGACGGGCGCGTCTTCGTCCTGCCCGTCGAGCAGAGCTACAACATCCGCACCGGAGAGCGCGACGAGCCCTGACCGCGGCGAGCCGAACCTTCGGGATCCTGGTCCGAACCCTCACACATGCAGAGCAGGAGCGCGTCAGACATGAGTACTGCCCGTGACAGAACCACCGCCACGACGATTGGCCTGGCCGGCCTGTTCGTCATCGGATTGTCGGATCCGGCGTCCGCCCAGGCGGCGACGCCGCCGGCGATCAACCAGGCCGATACCGCCTGGATGCTCGTCGCGACCGCGCTCGTGCTGCTGATGACGCCGGCCCTCGCGTTCTTCTATG
>JANMCN010000230.1:0-9347 GCA_031361295.1 Acidobacteriota bacterium
GCCGCGCCGGCCCCGACGGCCGGCGGCGGCGGCGGCGTGAACGGCGGGGCGGCGAGCGTGACGCCATTGACCCAGACTTCGGCGTTGTTGCGGACGGTGCCGAGCGTCAGCGTCGTCGGAGACGCCCCCGCGGGCAGATCAACGGTTCGCGTGAACCAGACGACGCCGTCGAAGTCCGGCAGACCGCGCGACTCCCAGTTGCCGGGGACCTGCATCTCTTTCCATTCGCTCGCAAGCTCGGCCGCCGCGGGCATCCGCCAGTCGGGCTTGACGGATCCGATCCGCAGCGAGATAGGAAGCGCCGCATATGGCAGGGCCGCGCGATCGGCGTGATACGCCGCCGTAAAACTTTTCTGCTGTCGCGTCGCCGCCACGTAGAACGCGCGGCCCAGCCACTTGTCGCTGTAGTTGGGCGAGACCTGGCTTTCCGCGTACAGCGCCTGCCCGATTTCGTTCGACGCCGGCATATCGGCCAGCGCGAGCACCGCCGCGAGGCGCGTGTGCAGATCGGAATCCCGCAGGAGGCCTGCCTGGAGAATGGCGCGGCCCGCGTCCGCCGTGTGCGGCAGCACCATCGCAGCCGCCTTCCGTACTCCGGCGGCGGGATGCTTCAGGGCCCCGACGGCCGCCGCGTAGGCGTCGCCGCTCTCGAGGGCCCCGAGGCCCTGCAGGGTCCACAGTGCGTGGAACGCCCCGCCGTTGACCCCGACCGCGTCAACCGATGGATTCCGGATGAGCGCGATGAGTTGCGGAACGACATCCTTCCGGGCGCGCTCGACGAGCAGGCGCTGCGCGTGCAGGCGCCAGAACATGTTGTCTGCCGCCAGCGCGTCGATCAGCCCCGCAGGATCCGACTTCGAAAGCGACCGTTTCTTTGCCGGAGGCGCGCCCTTGTAGACGATGCGGTAGATGCGCCCCCGCTGGTGATCGCGCATCGACGTCTCGTAGGCCGCGCCTTTTCCGACGGAGAACCCGGCCGGCGTCGGGTTGTGCTGCGCGATGAAGTTGTACCAGTCGGCCATCCAGACGGCGCCGTCGGGGCCGACCATCGATGCCACCGGGGCGAACCATTCCTCGGCGCTCGACACCAGGTTCCACCCATCGCGTGCCACGAACCCCGCGCCGTCGCTCTCGAGCACGCCCTGCCCGATCAGATGGGCCGTCGGCTCGTTGATCAACGCGATGCGGTTCCAGTACTCCTTCGGGAACGAGCGCGCGGTGTAGAGGTAGTGGCCCGCAGCCGCGGTATAGCCGCCCCACACGTCGACCTGCCGGATGTACGGAGTCGTCGGATGCACCTGATAGAACGCGGCCGCGCTCTGGTAGCCGGCTCCTCCGGCGGGGCCGCCGCGGCCCCCCGGGGTTCCGGTGCCCGGCAGTCCCTGCACATCGGCGAAGTACCGGTTCGGAATCGCCATGAACCAGCTCTGGTCGTTGTTCGCCGTGGACCCGAACACGTCGAAGTTCTCCGAGAAGCCGAGCCCCCACGTGTTGTTGGTCGAGGTCGTCAGGTACTCGAATTCGCTGCCGTCAGGCTTGAACCGGTAGGGCCCCTGGGTGAACTGCATCGGCTTGCCGTTCATCGTCCCGTTGAAGCCGGAATACCCGACCACGCCCCAGATGTGATTGTCGGGGGCATACTGCAGGTTCGAGGGACCGGCGTGCGTGTCGCGCAGACCCCAGCCGGTGCTCAGAATCTGACGGACGTCGGCCTTGTCGTCCCCGTTGGTGTCCTTGAGGAACAGGATGTGGGGGGCGGCCGCGACGATCACGCCGCCGTTTGCGAACGTGAGACTCGTCGGCAGGTTGAGATGCTCGGCAAACACCGTGAACTTGTCGGCCCGCCCGTCCCCGTTCGTGTCTTCGAGAATCTTGATGCGATCGTCTCCGGGATTGCCGTCGAGGACCTCGTTCGGATAGTCCATCGCCTCGACGACCCACAGGCGTCCGCGCTCGTCGAACGCCATCGTGATGGGCTTGATGATCTCCGGTTCGGACGCAAACAGCTGGACGTCGAACTCGGCCGGCGTCTGCATGAATCGCTGAGCGTCCTCGGCGGTGAACGGCATCTGGAATTTTGGCGCAGGATCGCGATTCTCGTAGTTCGGCACGTTGAAGCCGTCGAGGTACGTCACCGTCGGCATCTCGAGCGCCTGCCACTCCCGGCGCGCCGGCTCGTCCACCGCCCAGAGGATGGCATTGTTGACGAGCGTCTGAAATCCGGGTTTCGTCCACGTCCGCTCGTCGTGCCCGTAGGCCGTATAGAACACCCGACCCTTCCCCTGGGTCCGGACCCACGTCCATGGCTCGCGCCCCTGCGCGTCGACGCGCTCCATGAGCACCGTCCGGTCGACCGGATTGTGCTTCGTGTGGACGTACGTCTCGTCCCAGGTCTGGAAGGGCTCCACGCCTCGCATGACCGGATGCGCAGGCTGCACGACCTCGGCGGTGAACTCGCCGGTGCCATGACGCTGGAACTGGCCGCCGATCAGCGACACGTATTTGTCCGACCCGGTGAACTCGGCCGACGCCGAATGCAGGGCGATCACCCCGCGCCCGCTTTCGACGTAATCCACGAGCGCCTTCTCCTCACCGGGCGTCAACGCTGTGTGATTGCCGTAGAGCATCAGCGCATCGTAGTACGCGAGCCTCGCGGGCATCAGCGCGTCCGCCGGCGTGGCCGCGTACGTGAGCTGGATGCCCCGGCGCGCAAGAGGCGCCGCGAGCAGAGGGAACATCTTGACCGGATTGTGGGGCTTCTCTTCGTCCTGGCCGAGGAACAGGACTCGTATCGGCCGGCCGGTCTGTGGCCGGGCCCGTGCCGGGCCGCGGCCGGCGGGCGCCGCCCCGCGCCCCTGGATGCCGGCGGGACGCGTGGTGGCACCCCCGCGCGCCGCCCGGTCGTCGGTTTGCGCCAGCAGTGAAAGACCCGCCATCGACAGGACGGCCACGCCGCAGGCCGTGGCCCACCCGCGGCGGGCGGTCATACTCGGAACTCTAGTCACCATACGCACAGGAACCTTCCGTCGAGATGATTTACGGCGGATGGATGATACTGCGTATGGGTGCGTCCGGCGAAGCTTACTTCCCGCGTGGAACGTTCGGACGGGGCCCTCGTGGGCCCGTCTGGTTTGACCCGTACGGTACGGCGTGGTACAAAAATCGCCACACTCCAAACTCAGAACAGGACCCGTCCACATGCCGGCTGACAAGAAGATCCGTGTCGCGATCGTCGGTCTCGGATTCGGCGCCGAGTTCATTCCGATTTACCAGAACCACCCGAATGCGGTGATGTATGCCCTCTGCCGCCGCGACAGGACGGAGCTCGATGCGACGGGCGACCGGTTCGGGGTCAAGGTTCGCTACGCCGACTACGACGCCATGCTCGCCGATCCCGACGTCGACGCCGTGCACATCAATTCGCCGATCGCCCAGCACGCGCCGCAGGCCATCGCGGCGCTCAAGGCGGGCAAGCACGTGGCGAGCACCGTGCCCGCCGCGACGACGATCGACGAATGCCGACAGATCGTGGAGCTCCAGCGGCGCAGCGGCAAGGTCTACATGATGATGGAGACCGTCGTGTACAGCCGTGAGTACCTGTTCGTCAAAGAGCTGTACGACAAGGGGGAGCTCGGACGCGTGCAGTTCCTTCGCGGCAGTCACCAGCAGGACATGGAGGGCTGGCCGGGGTACTGGGAGGGGTTTCCTCCCATGCATTACGCGACCCACTGCGTGAGCCCATGCCTCGCGCTGCTCGGCAAGCACGCGGAACACGTCGCCTGCCACGGGTCGGGGCGGATCGACGAGGCGCTCATTCCGAAGTACGGCAGTCCGTTCGCGATTGAGACCGCGACGTTCAAGCTGCGCGATTCGGACGTCTGCGCGGAGGTGACTCGCAGCCTGTTTGCGACGGCACGGCAGTACCGCGAAAGCTTCGACGCCTACGGATCCCGAAAATCGTTCGAGTGGCAACAGGTCGAGAACGAGGACCCGGTGATTCACACGAGGAGCACGCCGGCGCACCCGCTCACGGAGGCCGGGATCCCGCAACGGGTGAAGGTCCCCGACTACGCGCACCTGCTGCCGCAACCGATCCGCCGGTTCACGCAGCCCGCGGCCATCCAGGACGCCGATCACCTGTCCTTCCTCCAGGGCGGCGGACATGGCGGCTCACATCCGCATCTCGTCCACAACTTCCTGATGGCGTGCATTGGGGAGAGGCCCGCGATGCCCGACGCCGAGACGTCGGTGAACTGGACGATGGTGGGCATCTGCGCCCACGACTCGGCACTGAAAGGCGGCGACAAGATCACGCTCCCGCGCTTCTAGCGCCCGGCCGGCTCGTGCGGCAATCTCGAGCGCGGTAAACTTTTCCGGAGCCGGCTACGTCAGAGTAGAGGCAATCCCCTGTTCGCGGGAGACCTCTGTGAACCTGAAACTCGCGCTCCGGCGCCTCACCCGGACCCCGTTCGTCAGCATCGTGGCGATCATCTCTCTGGCGCTTGGAATCGGGGCCAATGCCGCCATCTTCTCCCTGTTCGAACAGACGCTCCTCAGACCGCTGCCTGTGACGCGTCCGGCGGAGCTGGTGAACCTCTCCGCACCTGGTCCGAAGCCGGGGTCGCAGTCCTGCGGCCAGGCTGGCGACTGCCAGGACGTCTTCAGCTATCCCATGTTCCGGGATCTGGAACGCGTGCAGACCGTGTTCACCGGAGTGGCCGCGCACGTGGCGTTCGGAGTCAACCTTGCCTACCGGGGCCAGACATTGAACGGAGGCGGGATGCTCGTCTCCGGGTCCTACTTCCCGGTGCTCGGACTGCAGCCTGCTCTCGGACGTCTGCTCGGGCCCGACGACGATCGGACGATCGGAGGCCATTTGGTGACGGTCCTCAGCCATGATTTCTGGACCACCCGTCTGGGGGCGAATCCTGGCGTCGTGAACGACACGATGATCGTGAACGGTCAGTCGCTGACCATCGTGGGCGTGGCGCCCGCCGGGTTCAGCGGGACGACCCTTGGCAACGAGCCCAAGGTCTTCGTGCCGATTTCGATGCGGGCACTGATGAACCCGGGGTGGAAGGGCTTCGACGACCGCCGGAGCTACTGGGCGTACCTGTTCGCACGGCTGAAGCCGCGGACATCGATCGAACAGGCACGCGCCGCCATGAACGGGCTCTACCGGCCCATCGTGAATGACGTCGAGGCCCCGCTGCAGAAGGGCATGAGCGACGCGACGATGACGCGGTTCACGGCGCGGCAGCTCCTCATCGAACCGGGTGCCCGCGGCCAGAGCTCGGTGCACCGCCAGGCGCGCACCCCCATGCTGTTCCTGATGGCCATCACGGGAATCGTGCTCATCATCGCCTGTGCGAACATCGCAAACCTGCTGCTCGCGCGCGGCGCGGGCCGGGCAACCGAGATGGCGGTCCGGCTGTCGCTCGGCGCCGGCCGCGGACACCTCGTCATGCAGCTGCTGACCGAGTCGTGCGTCCTGGCGCTGTTCGGGGGATTGGCGGGGCTCGTGGTCGCGCGCTGGACCCTGGCGCTCATCGCATCCCTCCTGCCACCCGAGGTGACCGGCTCGCTGCATTTCGAGCTCCAGCGTGCGGTCGTCGTTTTTGCCGCGGGCCTGTCGCTCGCGACAGGATTCCTCTTCGGGCTGTTCCCCGCGCTCCACAGCACCAGGCCGGACCTCGTCTCGGCGATCAAGGCGCAAGCCGGACAGCCCTCCGGCGCGCGCGCCGCCGCGCGATTCAGGACCTCCCTCGTGACGGCACAGATTGCGCTCTCGATGGCATTGCTCATGGCGGCAGGGCTGTTCGTGAAGAGCCTCGTCAACGTGAGCCGCGTCGAGCTCGGCATCAAGGTGGACAACGTGGTCACATTCGGCATCTCGCCCGATCTGAGCGGGTACGATCGCCCGAGATCGATGGCGTTCTTCGAACGCACGGAGCAGGAGCTGTCGGGAATTCCCGGAGTCACCGGCGTGGCCGCCGCCTCGGTGCCGCTCCTGGCCGGCAACAACTGGGGCAGTGACGTCTCGGTCGAGGGCTTCAGGCGCGGCCCGGACACGGACTCCAACGCACGCTTCAACCAGGTGAGCGCCGGGTACTTCCGCACGCTCGGGATCCCGCTGATGGCGGGACGGGAATTCACCACGGCCGATACCGCCACGGCGCCCAGGGTCGCGACCGTCAACGAGGCGTTCACCAGGAAGTTCGGTCTCGGACGGAACGCGATCGGAAAGCACATCGGCACGGGCGAGGACAAGGCCAAGCTCGACACCGAGATCGTGGGCGTGGTGCAGAACGCGAAGTACAGCGACGTCAAGGACGCGGTGCCGCCCCTCTTCTTCCGTCCGTACCGGCAGGCCGAGGACGGGGTCGGCTCGATGAGCTTCTACGTGCGCGCCGCCGGCGATGTGGCGCCGGTCCTGCGGAGCCTGCCTGGCGTCATGGCACGGCTCGATCCCAGCCTGCCGATCGAAGACATGAAGACCATGCCGCAGCAGATCCGCGAGAACGTGTTCATGGACCGGATGATCAGCACGCTGGCGGCGGCATTTGCGCTGCTCGCCACGCTGCTCGCCGCAATCGGCCTTTACGGCGTCCTCGCATATACCGTGTCCCAGCGGACCCGGGAAATCGGGCTCCGGATGGCGCTCGGCGCCGACGGTGCGCGTGTGCGCCGCATGATCCTGAAGCAGGTCGGCTGGATGACGCTCGTCGGCGGCGCGCTCGGTCTGGCGGGCGCCTATCTCCTCGGCCGAGGCGCCGAGGCGCTGCTGTTCGAACTGAAGGGCTATGACCCGGTCGTGATGGCGGGCTCCATCGGGCTGCTCACGCTCATCGCGTTTGGCGCCGGGTACATCCCCGCGTACCGCGCGTCGCGGGTCCATCCGATGCAGGCGCTGAGGTACGAATGACCCGGGACTGTACGTCGCGCGGGGCTTCAGCCCCACGATCGATCGGCGTACGTAGCCCGACGCGAGCTAGAAGGCCCGCAGATACTGCGGCGGCACGGCCGGTTCCTGGCGCAGGCGCAGAGCTGCATGAAGCGGCCAGTACGGGTCCCGCAGCAGCTCGCGCGCGAGGACGACCAGGTCGGCCTGGCCGCTGCGGACGATCTGCTCGGCCTGTTCCGGCGCGGTGATGAGCCCCACGGCGGCAGTCGGCATCCCCGTTTCGCGCCTGATTCGCTCCGCGAACGGAACCTGGTAACCGGCGCCGACGGGGATCTGCGCCCTCGACACCAGTCCGCCCGACGAACAGTCGCAGACATCCACCCCGAGCGGCATCAACTGGCGCGCGAGCGCGACCGAGTCCTCGGCGGTCCACCCACCCTCTGCCCAGTCCGTTCCCGAGATCCGTACGAAGAGCGGATCACCGTCCGGCATCACCTCGCGGACAGCGGCAACGGTTTCACGGAGGAAGCGCGTCCGGTTTTCGAACGTGCCGCCGTACCGGTCCTCGCGGCGGTTGCTGAGGGGCGAGAGGAACTCGTGCAGGAGGTAGCCGTGCGCGGCGTGCAGTTCGATGATGCGGCACCCTGCTGCGACGGCGCGCCTGGCCGCATCGGCGAACCCGGTGATGACGCGCGTGATGCCCGCCTGGTCGAGCATCGCGGGCACCTGGTAGCCCGCATCGAACGCCACGGCGCTCGGACCCCACACTGGCGCCCATCCTCCCGCAGACGGTTCCATGGGCTTGCCGCCTTTCCAGGGCGCGCTGGTGCTCGCCTTGCGCCCCGCATGCGCGAGCTGCATCCCCGGTACGGCGCCCTGCTCCGCGACGAACCGGAACACGCGCGCCAGCATCTCGACGTGCTCGTCCTTCCAGATGCCGAGGTCGTCCGGGCTGATCCGTCCGTCGGGCAGCACCGACGCTGCCTCGGTCAGGACCGCGGCGGCGCCGCCAATCGCGCGGCTGCCGAGATGCACCAGGTGCCAGTCGGTGGCATACCCGTCCTGACTCGAGTACTGGCACATCGGTGAGACGACAATGCGGTTCCTGAACGTCACGCCGCGAATCGTCAGGGGCGAAAAGAGCATGGAGGTGGACACGCCCTGATTATGCCGCCTTCCCGGAGCGCGGGCCGGCCGACGATGTCCCGCGACGCCGGGACCGCGCGTACCGGATCCGTGCCTTGACGACGCGCGCCGCGTGCGTGACGCGTGCCAGCAGCCCGGGCGCGTGGACGAAGACCGACCGGGCCCATGCGGTCTCTTCCTCTCGCGGCGCCCCAGCCGTCCTGAGCCGCCCCAGGCCGTCCCAGTAGCGACACCACAGGCTGAAGTACTGCGCGTCCAGAGTGGCGAGAAGGCGAGTGTACTCAGCGCAGGCGGGCGAAATCATCGGGCCGCGGGCGTGCCGCTCGTGCCGGACGAGCCCGCACCGGTTCTCGATCACACAGCGGCCGTGGCAGAAGAGGATCGCCGTGTACACGTTGTCCCACACGCCCTCGCCCGCGACGTACCCGCGGAACAAGCCGCGGTGGGCTTGCCACCACTCGGTCGAGACGGCGAACACATCGACGCCCGCGAGCTCCATCTCGGGCGGACCGCCGTCCTCACCACCGAAGTTCTCGCGCGCCAGCACGACGGCGTCCGCATCCGCCGACAGCATCGAATCAATCGCCGGCTGTCCGAAAATGATGTCCGCGTTCGTGAAACAGAACCACGGCAGGGCCCGAGCGGCGGCTTCCCGCGCCAGCGCGTCGAACACTTCGGACATGAGCGGCTTGATCGGACCAGGACGCCCGGTAACCCCCACCGAGGAACCGCGCAGAGCCGGGAGCGTTCGCACGCCAGTCACCGCGTGCGGCGCCTCTGCGAACTGGACGTTGACCACCTCGACGCCCGTGAGGCGGCAAAGCGAGGCGACGGCCGCCGCCTGGCGGCGCGTGCCATCCGGACCGCAGCTGAACGTATGCGTGCCGACGAGCATGGAGGGCGTCATCTGACGGCGATCTCCTCCCGCGACCAGCCTGCGGGCCGCGGTCGTTCCAATGCCTGCTCTTCAGTTGTTGGCGTTCAGGATCATCACGATTGCGAACACGATGAGTGCCAGCAGCACCAGCAGCGCAATTTTCCATGCGCTCTTGGGGTACTGGCCCGCGATCCGCCCCGTCGCGCCGTTCACCACGACCTGGTAGCTGGTCTTCCCGTATAGATACGACAGGAGCCACACCGGTACAAGGATGTGCTTGAACGTCCGGCCCGAAAACACCGGCCGGATGTCGAGATTGCGGTAGGTATCGCCGGGAATCGCGCTCGCCGCCATCTCGAAAAGCTGGCGTGCCATCGCCTCCTGCGAGTGCCCGGCCGCTTCGAGCAGCACGATCTGGTA
>JANMCN010000256.1:0-12139 GCA_031361295.1 Acidobacteriota bacterium
CGAAACGACAGGAGCTTGAGGCGAAGGGGTGGGTGCTCGCAAGCGAAGCGGGCTAAGACCGATTGTGTAGTGGATTGTGTAGCGAGTCCGTTTATCGATGACGTTTTACGTGTTGCCATCGAGTGCTACGGGTTTCCCTCGGACGAACCTAACCCGCTGTACCAGTAGGCGATGACCACATCTCAGAGCATTCCGGCGAATCGCGCCAAAGCATTTTCCAAGCGTGCTCCTTCAACCACTCGGACATCTCTCCGTTCGAATGGAATCAATAGCTTACCGTGAGGCGGCGAACCGCTCAACGTCAAACTGTGACGTGATTGTGACGTGACGCTTTCCGGCACCTCCACAATCGCCTGAATTTCCGGTTCGCGTGGGTCGCTGCCGTTACCGTTGCCCTTCGGTGGCAATACCTTGCCGCGTTGTACGTCCAAGGCGTCGAGCGCCTGGCGCTTGGCGTCGATCCGGATGTGCGAGTAGTGCTCCTCCATCCGGCGTGACAGATGACCGGTGATCGACTCGAGCACGTGATCCGCAACGCCCATCTCGTCCAGCTCGGTGATGACCGTGTGCCGCAGGTCATGGAAGGGTAGGCCGTGCAGGCCCGCCTCGTCACGTCGACGGTCGCGACGACGTAGCGAGCGCGGGTAGCTCGAGCAACTCCGGCGGAATGCCCTTCCCGTTCCATTTGACGACTCGGGCGCGTCGCGGCATAGCTGCGATTGTAGCCCTCGGCGCCGATGGACCACGATGCCGTGGATTCAGGCATCTCGCTTAATCTCGCGGCGGGGAAGCAAGCCCATCTCAAGCAACTCCGGCGACGCGAAGAACGTCGCCTCGGTCTCGTGGCGAGCGCAGACGGCCCAGGGCGGCGACAGAGGTATGGTTGGGACGCACCGAGACCGGCCGGAAAGCTGGATGCACGAGACGCGACGTTCTGCGGATCGCGGTTGCCGCGACGTCGCTTCCGTTCGGGCGCGCTTGGGCCACAACCTTGAGAGGTGACATGGAGATCAAGAGAAGCGGTTCGCAACCGTCGGCAAAGGGTCCGGCAGACTGGTTTACCGGAACAGTTCGCATCGATCCTCTGTTCGATAGGTCTCAGCCGGCGCGCGCTGCTGGCGCGAGTGTCACGTTTGAACCGAGCGCGCGCACGGCATGGCACACCCACCCCCTCGGGCAGACCCTGATCGTCACGTCCGGCGCCGGACGTGCGCAGCGTTGGGACGGCCCCATCGAGGACATCCGGCCGGGAGATGTCGTATGGTTTGCGCCAGGGGAGAAGCATTGGCATGGAGCGGCGCCGACCACCGCAATGACCCACATCGCGATCCAGGAAAAGCTCGATGGCAAACCTGTGGACCGGTTGGAACACGTGAGCGCAGAGCAGTACGAAGGACGCTCGAGCGCCGGCTAGTGCCAGCCGACCGGAGCGCTTGCTGAGCGGTGCCAGGACGTAGGGCGCGGGGGTCTTGAGGGCGAGTATAGTGGCATGACCGCGGGGGGGCGTAGGAAGCGCGACGTGATGAGGCTCACAGGTGAGAGGTGAGTGGCAATATGGCTTTCTTCCTTCATCTTGGTTTGATTGTGGCCCTGGCCGGGACGGCTGCCTGCAGATCTCGCGACGTTCCTCCTGTGTCCGCCGTCCCGAGTAATCAACTGCGCGCCGTCGGCGATTTCGGGGCGATCCCGGACAGAGCGGACCGGTCCCGTGCGTTGTTTCTCGAGGCGAGCCGGGTGTTTCTCCATCCCCGCTGCGTCAATTGCCACCCGAACGGTGACGTGCCGTCGCAGGGCATGCAGATGACCCCACACCAGCCGCCGGTCACACGCGGCCCTGACGGCCACGGCGTTGTGGGCATGGAGTGCACAAGCTGCCATCAGGATCGCAACCTCGTTCACGCTCGCGTGCCGGGCGCCCCCGACTGGCACCTCGCCCCTGGCGAGATGGCGTGGATCGGCAAGAGTCCGCGCCAGATCTGTGAGCAGGTCAAGGATCCCAGAAGGAACGGCGGCAAGTCGCTCGCCGAGATTGTCGAGCACAACGCACACGACAAAGCACTGGTCGCGTGGGGCTGGTCTCCAGGCAGTGACCGTGAGCCGGCGCCGGGTTCGCAAGACCAATTCGGAGCGATCGTTGCCGCGTGGGTGGAGACCGGGGCCGAATGCCCCAGCGAGGTGCAGCGATGAGTGTCACGATTCGTGTGAACGGCAAAGACCGGGAGCTCGATGTCGATCCCGAGATGCCGCTGCTCTGGGCCCTGCGCGACGTCCTCGGTCTGACCGGAACGAAGTACGGCTGTGGCGAGGCGCTCTGCGGTGCGTGCACGGTGCACCTCAACGGCCAGGTCGTGCGGTCCTGCGTCACACCAGTTCGCCGCGCCGCGGGCGCAGAAGTCGTGACCATCGAGGGTCTCTCGCCGGACGGCAATCATCCCCTGCAGAGGACGTGGGTCGAACTCGGCGTCCCACAGTGCGGCTTCTGCCAGGCGGGCCAACTGATGACCGCCGCGGCGCTCCTCAAGAAGCATCCGCGTCCGACCGACGAGCAAATCGATCAGTCCATGGCCGGCAACCTGTGTCGGTGCGGCACCTACGGGCGAATCCGCGACGCGATCAAAAAAGCTGCGGGAGTCGGACAGTGAGCGCGGGCCCGCTGCTGATCCCGCGACGATCGTTCCTCCGCGCGGTCAACCTCGCCGTAGGTGGTGTCGCGCTGGGCTACTACTTTCCAGTCGATGCGCAGCGACCGACGAATGAGCCGGGCAAGCCGCCGGGGCCCAAGCCCGTCACCGGCTCGCAGGCAACCGAAGCCCGTACCGCAGGGCTCAATCCCAACGTCTTTATCCACATCGGGCCCGACGGCACCGTGACCATCGTGTGCCACCGCTCAGAGATGGGCCAGGGCATTCGTAGTTCGCTGCCGGTGTTGATCGCCGACGAACTCGGCGCGCAGATGGCGCGCGTGAAGGTCCTGCAAGCCGACGGCGACAAGGCCTACGGCGACCAGAACACCGACGGCTCGAACAGCATTCGCGGCATTTACGAGGACATGCGCCGAGTGGGCGCGACTGCGCGCGTGATGCTCGTCGGCGCTGCGGCAAAGCGGTGGAACGTTCGCCCCGAGGAGTGCGTCGCCCGGGATCACGTCGTCACCCATCTCCCGACTGGTCGTGGGCTCGGCTTCGGAGAGTTGGCGCTCGAGGCCGGCAGGCAGAAAGTGCCGGCAGCGAAAGATGTCGCGCTTCGGCCGGTCTCCGAACTCCCTCACCTCGGCAAACCGTTCGCGCTGCTCGACGGGCCCGCGTATGTGACAGGTCAGGCGATTTACGGCGCGGACATCAAGCTTCCCGGGATGCTCACCGCCGTGATTGCACGGCCTCCGGTCGTCGGGGGGAAAGTCGCGCGTTTCGATGCGACGCGAGCGTTAGCCGTACCGGGCGTTCGCAATGTGATTGAGATTCCGGCGCCCAAGCCGCCGTACGCTTTCCAGCCCTGGGGTGGCGTCGCCGTGGTCGCGGATCACACGTGGGCCGCCATGCGTGGACGAGCCGCGCTCGACGTCACCTGGGAGCACGGCCCGAACGCCAGCTACGATTCGGCTCAGTACCGGGAAGTCCTCGCCAAGGCGGTGGCGGTCCCCGGAAGTGTCGCACGCAAGGTGGGTGATACGGAGTTGGCGCTGAAGCGCGCGGCACGGATCGTCGAAGCCGAATACCACGTGCCGCACCTGCCGCACATGCCGATGGAGCCCGTCGTCGCAGTCGCACACGTCAGTGGCAACAGCTGCGAGGTCTGGGCACCCACGCAAAACCCGCAAGCCGCGCAGACGGAAGTCGCACGCGTGCTCGGCACCACGCCGGACAAGGTCCGCGTCCACGTCACCTTCCTGGGTGGCGGGTTCGGGCGCAAGTCGAAAGCCGACTTCTGCTCGGAGGCGGCGCTGCTGTCACGGCGGCTCGGTGCACCGGTCCGCGTCCAGTTCACCCGCGAAGACGACGTGCGGCACGACTACGTGAATGCGGTCAGTACCAACCGTTTGACCGCCGGATTGGACGCCAACGGCCGGGTGGTGGCGTGGCGGCACCGGACAGCATTTCCCTCTATTTCAAGCGTGTTCGGCGGACCGGCAAAGCCAGGGATCGATGATCTGCAGCAAGGAGTGCTGGATCTCGCCCTCGCGGTGCCGAACGTCACTGCCGAAATCTGCGACGCGACAGCGCACACCCGCATCGGTTGGCTGCGATCGGTCTACAACATCTTTCAGGGCTTCTCGATTGGCTCGTTCGTGGACGAACTCGCCCACGCGAAGAGCGCGGATCCGCGCGACGTCTGGCTCGAGCTCATCGGCCCGGCCCGTCAGATGTCGCTGTCGGACCTCGGCATTGCACGATTGCCGAACTATGGACAGCCGCTCGACCAGCATCCAGTGGATGCCGGCCGCCTCCGTAACGTCATTGAGCGCGTCACCCGCGCCGCTGGCTGGGACCAGCGGCGACAAGACAAGCGCGCGCTCGGCCTCGCGGCGCATCGGAGTTTCCTCAGCTACACGGCTGTCGTCGCGTCGGTCGTGCAGCGCTCGAACGGGACGATCGGGGTCGATGAAGTGTGGGTGTCGTTTGACGCTGGCACAATCGTCAACAGCGACCGTGTGCGCGCGCAACTCGAAGGGTCGGTGATCTTCGGTATGAGCCTTGCGCTCTACGGCGGCATCACGATGAAGGGCGGCGCTATAGAGCAGGACAACTTCCGCGGCGGGGGACGCATCGTCCGGATCAATGAAGCTCCCCGGCATACCTGGGTCGATCTCGTGGAAAGCACAGCCCCGCCAGGAGGAGTCGGCGAACCCGGCGTTCCTCCCGTCGCCCCCGCAATCGTGAACGCGGTGTTCGCGCTCACCGGAAAACGGATTCGCGAGCTCCCATTGTCCAAATCGATGCCCGTCTGAGGACAGGATTCTGCGGATTGCTATTGATCATGAGTCACTCACAGCGATTCGTCGATCGCTGGATCGCCACAGGCGTGAACGAGATTTTCGGACTGAAGCTGGAGGGACCCGGCTGGAGCGATCTGGCCGGCCGTCGCGCCATGATCGGGACGCTCTCAAACCGACAGGGCGTGATGATCAAGCTGGTCGCCCTCGATCCGTATGGGCACTGGAACTTCAAACCGGCGGCCGATGATATGTGGGCGTTCCTGTCGCGGTTCCGTCGCGATCCGGCGACGGGCGCATTGCAGGTGGAATCGACCCGTTGAATAGCGCTGATGTGAGCGACGGTGCACGATGAGCCGATTCGCGCTTCAGTGGCTGGTGCAGCGAAAACCGAGCGACTGACGCAGGTCATGCTGTGGGACAAGGATCGTCCAGCGCCTACGCAGTGGCGGCGGGCCAGGTCGCGTGCGGACGTTCGGCCAATGCGCCGTCGTCGAGACGATGTGGATGCGTACGCGTCGTTCGCGAACCGCAAGGGCATGCGCGTCAGACACGTGATCCACGAAATGGAACAGATTCTTGCGTTCACCTGTGGTCTCGCGGACACCCAGGTCCCCGCGTGACGACGGCCCCGGCGCATGATCGACTGGCCGGGGTACGTCTCGGTTTGCGCGAAAACGCTGCGCAGTTCGCGCTACTCATCGTCGTCAACGCGTTCGTGGGGGCCATGGTCGGCATGGAGCGCACCATTCTGCCTGCGATCGCCGAGCACGAGTTCCATCTGGCCGCCCGCGCAGCCATTCTGTCGTTCATCGGAGTCTTCGGCGTATCGAAGGCGTTCACGAACTACCTGGCGGGTCGCTTCGCCGATCGCGTCGGACGCAAGCACGTCCTGGTTGCGGGCTGGCTGGTCGCAGTGCCGGTGCCCTTCATGCTCATGTGGGGACCGTCGTGGAACTGGATTCTGGCCGCCAATGCGCTGCTTGGCATCAGCCAGGGGTTCACGTGGTCGACGACCGTCATCATGAAGATTGACCTCGTCGGCCCCACCCGACGCGGGCTGGCGATGGGACTCAACGAGTTCGCCGGATACGTGGCGGTTGCCGCATCAGCGTGGGCGACGGGCTGGATTGCCGCCAGGACCGGGCTTCGGCCGGAGCCGTTCTATCCCGGCGTGCTCTTCGTCGCGTTCGGATTGGGCTTGTCTTACGCGCTCGTGCGCGACACGTCTGATCACGTGGCCCTCGAGGCGACGCGGTCGACTTCATCGACGCGTCCGGCGGCGACCGGTGTGTTCTGGCGAACGACGTGGACCGATCGCAATCTCTCGACGATCAGCCAGGTCGGTTTAGTCAACAACCTGAACGACGGCATGGCCTGGGGCCTGTTTCCGCTGTTCTTCTCCGCGGCCAACCTGGGCCTGGACCGGATCGGGACGCTCGCCGCGATCTATCCGGCCACCTGGGGCATGGCGCAGTTGGTCACAGGCGGGCTCTCCGATCGCCTCGGGCGAAAGTGGCTGATTGCCGGAGGCATGTGGACCCAGGCTGCCGGTATTGCCGTGGTTATTCTTTCGACGAGGTTTTCAGGATTTGCAGCGGGCGCGGCGTTGCTCGGGATCGGAACAGCCATGGTGTATCCGACCCTGCTGGCAGCGATTGGTGACGTGGCGCTGCCCTCCTGGCGAGCCTCGGCGGTCGGCGTCTATCGTTTCTGGCGGGACTTAGGATATGGCATCGGCGCACTGCTCGCGGGTCTCGCTGCCGACGCAGTCGGGTTGTCAGGTGCGATGTGGCTCGTCGCGGGTATCACGCTGATCTCCGGCATCATGGCGGCGGTACGGATGGACGAAACCGTTCGGCTCGGCCGCGCAGGTATCTCAACGCGGTGAAGGCGCGTCAGCGTCGATCTTGCGGGCTAGCCTTTGGCAGAAGATCTGTTCAAGGCCACGGCGGCCCGAATGAGAGCCTTCAACGCCTTCTCGTCCGGTTTGTCGCCTTCGTGGAAGTCGATGGCGCGCCTGACGTTGCCTTCGAGACTGGAATTGAAGAGACCTGACGGGTCCTTCAGGGACGCTCCCCTGGCGAAAGTCATCTTCACGACACTCTTGTACGCCTCGCCAGTACAGATCAGTCCATCGTGAGACCAGACCGGAACGCTCCATTTCCACTCTTCGATCACGTCAGGGTCGGCCTGTCTGACGAGCGTGCGGACACGGGCGAGCATCGTTCCCCTCCAGTCGTCCAGTTCCTTGATCCGCGCGTCGATCAGCCGGGAAGGGGATTGGTCTCTCGGCGTGGCGCTCTTCCTCATATCGCTGGCACCTCCTTCGGCCGTGTCTGGCGCGGCTCCAGCATGGCGCGGCCTTCTGCAGCCGCGCGCTTCCGGAAGAAGTAATAGGACAGGGCCCAGAGCACGGCGGTACCCGCGGCCCAACTCCACTTCGCCGCATCATCCCCCACCGAGAAGTGGGCGATGAGGGCCGAGCCCAGAGTAAAGGCAAAACCCGCGTACGCCCACTCCTTGAGCCGGCCGGGAGCCGGGAGGAGGAGCACGAGGATCCCCGCCAGCTTGAGCCACGACAGCTCCACGCGGAAGTAGGCGGGGAAGCCGAGGTGGGTAAAGGCCTGGGCCACCTGGGGAAGGCGGAGCTGGGCATAGGCGGTGAAGCCCATCTGCAGCGCAAAGAGCGACGTCGCGATCCAGTAACCCGCAGTGATGCTCCTGGCTTGCTTCATTGGTCCATCCTCTCGAGCAGAGACTCACAGGCGCGTCCGATTGTGTTGACGATCCTACGGTGGGTCATGCTCACGCGGGGCGACCCGTCCTTCAGCTTGTTCTCACGCGCACCGCGAATCCGCACGAACGATTCCAGGCGATCCACTCGATTCACGACTCTCGAGCCGCTGCAGGCGGCCAGCCGGGTGTGTCGACACCGAACTGCCTGGCGTACTCCGAGTTCAGTCGCGGCCAGCCGAACTTCATCGCCTCGCCAGCCACGATGCGGCCGAGGGGAGCCCCGCCGAGAAGGTGATCCAGAACATCGACACAGATGTGCCACCCGGCCGCACCCATCGAGATGAACCGGCGATCGATGTCGTGCCACAGCGTCAGGCGCGTGCCGCCACCACGGGCTTCGAGCTCCCACCGGATGTCGTTGCCACCCCAGTTGTACTCGAGTACGCGGGGCGCGTCGGCTCGCGTCACCGTTGTTTCGGAAACCTGCAGCGTGGGCGCTCCCACCGCGGTGAGCTTCACCGTTGTGCCAACCGTACCCAGGCTCCCGTCGGAGTCGAAGGGAGCCCATTCGCGCAGATGCGCCGGGTCGGTCAGCGCCTGCCAGACTGTGTCCGGCGAGTGGCGCAGGTCCCTGACGAGAATGAGCGTCCACTTCTCCCCGTTCTTTCGCACCTGCGCCCCGCTGGCCGGACCCGGCGCGTACTGCTCGCGATCGGTCACCTATCGTCTCCTTGGTTTACTTTTTGTCGGGGTTGGCCGAGTCTTTCTTTTCGGGGGCGTCGATTGATCCATGCGGTCGAGATGGCGTTCGAGCGCATCGACGTGAGCCGACCAGAACCGACGGAACGGAGCCAGCCAGGCATCGAGCTCCTGAAGTGCGTCAGGTTTCAGCCGGTAGAGACGGCGCTGGGCGTCCACCGTGGATTCCACGAATCCGGCCTCGCGCAGCACGCGCAGGTGCTTTGACACGGTTGGCTGCGGCATACGAAGCTGGCGCTCGATCTCGCCGACCGACTGACGTGACGAGACGAGCAGGCTCAATATCGCGCGGCGGTTCGGCTCCGCAATGATGTCGAACACAGAGTTCACGCTCTTGATATACTCCACAGTTCATATGCGCGTCAAGGTATATACAGGAGACGTCGATCATCCGCCGGTGACCGGCGCCGCGCGGTCCTCGCAGTTCGGCGAACTGGCCTCGAAATCAGCGGCTCGATGAATGACCCTGATTCTGATCCTCAGCGCGGGCGTGCGTCGGGTTCTCAGAACCGTGGTACACCTGCGTGGCCCTTTACGCGGGGTCTGCGCACCGTTGCCCCTTTTGACCGGAGGGAACAGATTGTGGCGTTGAGACCGGAAAATGCAGTGACCCCTTCCGCCAGCGGCCTACACGACCGGACGGTGATGAAAGATCGGCCGATCGTCGTCGCCGGCGCCACTGGCAACCTGGGCGGCCGTATCGCGCGCGCGCTTCGGCGGCGCGGGGCGAGCGTGCGGGCCATCGTTCGGCTGACGAGTGAACCGGCCGCGCTGGCGGGGCTGCGACGGCTGGGGGTCGACGTCGTGACGGCAGACGCCGGCAGCGTCGCAGACATGACACACGCCTGCGCCGGTTCCGCCTGTGTCGTGTCCGCACTGTCCGGCCTGCGGGACACGATCGTCGGCGCCCAGACGGTGCTGCTCCAGGCGGCGGTCGCTGCCGGGGTCCCGCGATTCATCCCATCGGACTATTCGATTGACTACACCAGGCTGGAGCCAGGTACGAACCGCAATCTCGACCTGCGCCGCGAGTTCCTCGCGTGTGTCGATGCGGCACCGATCAGGGCGACGACCATCTTCAACGGCATGTTTGCCGATCTCCTGACCGGGCAGGCGCCGGTGCTGCTCTTCAAGATCAGGCGGGTGTTGTATTGGGGCGACGCCGATCAGCGCATGGATTTCACGACCGTGGACGATACGGCGGAGTTCGCCGCCGCGGCGGCGCTTGACCACTCGACGCCACGATTCCTCCGCATCGCCGGCGACCAAAAGAGCGCGCGCGAGCTGGCCGCCGTGGCCAGCGACGTCACCGGCCAGCGGTGGAAATTGCTGCGTCCGGGCGGGCTTGGCGCCTTCGGCGCCCTCATTGCCATCACCCGCAGACTCGTACCCGGCCGCGAGGACGTCTATCCGCCGTGGCAGGGCATGCAGTACCTGCACAACATGCTGAGCGGTGCGCCCAAACTCCATGCCCTCGACAATGACCGCTATCCGGAGCTTCGCTGGACGTCGGTGCGTACGGTCTTGACGGGAGGCGTCGGCGTCGAAGGCCCACGCGAACGATGAGCATTTCCAGTCGGCGGGTCGGCGGGTCGGCGGGTCGGCGGGTCGGCGGTCCCCAGGACCCGGGGCCGACTCTGCCGACATCTCTTCGCGTGAATCAAGCCAGGGCAGCTGGGCAGCCGCCAGCGCTCGACGGACGCTGTCGGAGTGGTCTTCGTCGGGTGACGTCCGCTCTCCTGCGCATCACCTGAGCCGACAGGTGACTTCAGGACACCTGGTCGCTGGGATAGTTCACCAAACCGAACCCGCCGGCCTCGTCGACGACGATCGTGTCCGTATTCGGGATCAGGTCCGTGCTGTGGGCCGCGGCGCACAGCCAGTGGCCGCCCGCGCGATGCACGACGAACGAGACAATCGTGGTGCGCGGTCCGGGTTGTGTCGTGGCCGCAGGGGCCCCGCCCGAAAGCATCATGCGCGCGTGGACGACGGCGAATTCCTGTGACAGCAGCTTGACCTTCGTCTCGCTGGTCACGACGGTCGATGTGTTCAGGGCGCGCTCGACGCGGGACGCGTGCGCCTTCCGTATGGACTCCCGGCCGTGCCAGGTCACGCCGTCGACGTTCACGAATTCAGCATCCTCGTCGAACAGCGAGGCGAGCGCGGCGGGATCGCGGGCGTTCCACGCCCGCGCGAAGAGGGCCGGGATGTCTTCCGGCGACGTCTGGGCCGTCGGGGGCACTTCCTCGCACGACCATCGGCCGTAGAACTCCACGAACCCGGCGCCGTACTGGTGCAGGATGTCCGCGGCCGCGATGCGCAGGGCCCGGCGCTTGGTCAGCACCATGATCACGAACAGACCCGCGCGGACATCCTCGACGTAGTGCGTCAGGTGCTTGAACTCTTCGAGGTCGAGGGTACGAATCAACGTCCGTTGGAACTGTGCGAGGAATCCATGGGAGGCTCCCGTCGGATCGAGACGCTGGATATCCTCCTCGCCGTGCAGGATGTCGATGTTCTCCCGTGCGAATCCGGCCCCGAGCAACGCGTCGATGGCCGCCCGCGCCTTGTCGGCGTCGCCAATGGTCCCGACCACGCGATTGGTCGGGTACGGGATGAAGTCCTTTCGATCGAGGCTCGCTGCTTTCATAGCCATGACCCTGTTCAAACGGTCCAGGCTGGAGAGGACCGCATCGTGCTGCATCAACGAGGGTATGTTCATACGCCCAGTGACCGCCGGTGTCAAGGGCTTCGCCGGCCGATTCGCGCGCGCGGTGTGACCGGAATGGACCGCGGTCGCGACGCTCCGGCTATCTCGTACCCGTCGCGCACGTCGTGCGTGGACGCGGGTCGTATTAGCCATTGACCCTCATCCGAGTTCGTGGGTAATATCGCGGCCGCAATCCACGGAGTTCGATGGTCCCCTGCGCCGAGTGCTTTGGAGAGGCGAGGATGTGGCGTCACCGTTCCATCACAGACTCGCGGCTCGGGCGACTGTCCTCCGCCCCGGAGCCCTGGCCACTGGGCCGGCTCGTTCCCAGGCCTCCGTTCGCGCCCGTTCCAACGGGGCCACGTCTCCGGCCACTTCTTTCACGCGCAGAGAGATCTCAAGTCACCCCATGAGGCAGCGCAAACGGCTGGTCCTTCTCGGCGCGGTCGCCGCACTGGTGATGTTCGCGGGCCCGATCACGAAGTGGTCGTGGCCGGAACCGTACCAGGCCCATGCCGCGACCCTCGATCAGACGCCCGGCCCCACGGGACCGGCCGACGCCGCGGCCGCCGCGGCCAAGCAGGCCCAGGACAAGCCGTACGTGGAGGCGGAGTACCGCAGGTTTCCCGTCGTCGGAAGCCGCGTGGCCATCTGGATGGTCGCGCAGCTGCACCTGCTGTTCGCCGCGTTCGTCCTCGCGGTCCCCATCTTCGCGTTCATCGTCGAGGCGATCGGCTACAAGACCGGCGATCTGCGATACGACCGGCTCGCGCACGAGTTCACGAAGCTGCTCTCGGTCTCCTTCTCCCTGACCGCGACGTTCGGCGCGGCGCTGACGTTCATGCTGATCATCCTGTATCCGAAGTTCACGAACTATCTGATGAGCGTGTTCTCTCCCACCTTCCTCCCGTACATCTTGCTCTTCTTCGCGGAAGCCTTCTTCCTCTACACCTACTATTACGGCTGGGGGAAGTTCCACCCCCTGGTGCATCTTGGCCTGG
>JANMCN010000277.1:0-23559 GCA_031361295.1 Acidobacteriota bacterium
ACTGTCAATGCGCTGCCGCTCGAGCGGCTGGTCGAGCACTCGCGGCGCGAGCGCCTCGAGATACAGCGTGATGTCGGGCAGTTCAGGCACGGCGGCCCGCGCGGACGCGCGCCTCGGGATCGCGATGGTCTTCGACCTGCCAGGGGGACGTCAGGGTGCCTCCTCGACTGGAAACGGAAGCCTCACGCTCGCGGCGCCGCTAGCGGATGCAGTCCTGATACTGCTCCGGGTCCGTGACGTCGATGTGCGCGAGGACGTAGGGCAGGCATGGCCGGCTCCCTCCGTTAGGCGTCTCGAATCGCGGCGAGGAACGTCTCTCCGAGATCCTGGGCTTTGCGCGCGCCGACGCCCTTGATCCCGTGCAGCGCCTCGAGGGTGGAGGGCCGCAGGCGCGCGAGCTCCCTGAGCGTGGTGTCGTGAAAGATGACGTACGGCGGGACGCCGCGGGCTCGGGCGATCTCCAGGCGCACCGCGCGAAGGCGCTCGAACAGATCGCGGTCCACGTCCTGCCAGGACTCCGATTCGATGCGCGACCGCTTCGCGACCCGATCCTTGACCGGACGGCGCTGCCGCGCCAGCACGAGGCCCTCCTCGCCCTGGGGGTCCTTCAACAGCCCGACCCCGCGCTCGGTCAGCGTCACGATCGGGAACCCGTCGTCGGTCTGCCGCAGGAATCCGTGGGCGATGAGCTGCTCCACGTAGCCCTTCACTTCCGGAACGGGAGCGTCACGCAGCAGGGCAAAGGTGCTCAATTCGTGGTGGCGGCGGGATGTGACGGCCTCGATGTCGCTGCCGCAGAGCACGTTCGCGACATGGGCGACGCCGAAGCGCTGGCCGACCCGCGCGACGCATGACAGGATCTTCCGTGCGAGCACGACCGGATCGCCGGCTGTCTCGAGCTCGTCGAGACAGTAGTCACAGGCGCTGCAGTCGGTCCGGGCGTAGGTATCGCCGAAGTACGTGACCAGGTGCCGATGGCGGCAGCCGACGCTCGCGGCGTAGCGCTCGATGTCGCGGAGCAGCTTGCGGGCGGCGTCTGTGAGCTCGCCGTTCCGTTCGAGCATCAGGCGCCACTTCATGAAGTCGGCGCTCGAATAGAGAAGAACGCACTCGGCCTCGAGCCCGTCCCGCCCGGCGCGGCCCGATTCCTGCTGATAATGTTCGAGCGACTGCGGCGCGCCGGCGTGAACGACGAAGCGGACATCGGAGCGGTCGATGCCCATCCCGAACGCGACCGTGGCCACCATGACGTCGGCGTCCTCCTCGAGGAACGCGGACTGGTTGCGGGTCCGCTCGGTGTCGGGCAGCCCCGCGTGGTACGGGAGGGACCGCACGCCGCTCTCGCGAAGCCAGGCGGAGAGCGCATCGACCTCCCGGCGGGATGTGCAGTAGATGATCCCCGCCTGCCCGCGGTGGCGGCCGAGCACGTCGAGCAGCTGACGCTTCAGATTCGATCGGGCCAGTACCCGGTAGACGAGATTCGGCCGGTCGAACGAGCCCACCAGTTCCAGCGGATCCGCGAGCCCGAGCTGGAGGGCAATGTCCTGGCGAACGCGGGCGGTTGCGGTCGCCGTGTAGGCGTGGACGCTGATCCCGGGGAGCAGTTCACGGAGGCGCCCGAGCTGCCGGTATTCCGGTCTGAAGTCGTGCCCCCACTGGCTGATGCAGTGCGCCTCGTCGATCGCGACGAAGCAGACCTGGCACCGCGAGAGGAGATTGAGGAAGCTGTCGCTGCCGTCGCCGACGAGGCGCTCCGGAGACACATACAGCAGGCGGAACCGCCCCTCGCGAAGGCCGGCGACGACCGATGCCTTGGTCTCGGCAGTAAGCGAGCTGTTGTACAGGGCCGCCGGCACACCGTTGCCGACGAGCGTATCGACCTGATCCTTCATCAACGAGATGAGCGGAGACACGACGACCGCGAGCCCGGGCTGTATCACCGCCGGAGCCTGGAAGCACAGCGACTTGCCGCCGCCGGTCGGCAGCACGACGATCGAGTCGCGACGCGAGAGGATCGCGTCCATCGCCTCGCGCTGAAGCGGCCGGAACGAGGTATAACCCCAGTAGCGTTCGAGCGCCTCGGCGAGCGCTCCATCAGTCGAGACAGCCGGAAACATGTCGGGTGTCTCCATGTTAGCGGAACCAGCGGGGAGTCTCGTGGCGTTTCTTTCGGAGAGTGCGTCCGGTTTGTTCTGCGAGCGCGGCGGGTTTCACATCGACCCGTGGCAGCCGGTCGAGCGCGCCCTCATCACGCACGCGCACGGCGACCACGCGCGGCCCGGCAGCGCGGCCTATCTCTGCGCGGACGAGAGCCGGGGGCTGCTGCGCCGTCGGCTCGGGGCGGACACGTCCATCGAAGGGGTCGCGTATGGGACGCCGCTGCTCATCGGCGACGTGCGGGTCAGCTTCCATCCGGCGGGCCATGTCCTCGGCTCGGCGCAGATTCGCCTCGAGTCGTCTGACGGGGTGTGGGTCGTCGCCGGCGACTACAAACGCGCGCCCGACCCCACCTGCGCACCGTTCGAGCCGGTTCCGTGCGACACATTCATCACCGAGTCGACGTTCGGCCTTCCCGTCTATCGCTGGGATGATACGAGCCTCGTCATCGACGACATCGCGGCGTGGTGGCGAGGCAACGCGGAAAGCAGGAGGACGTCCCTCCTGTTCTGCTACACGCTCGGCAAGGCGCAGCGGCTGCTCGCGGAGCTGATGCGCGTGACGGACCGTCCCGTCTACGTGCACGGGATGCTGCTGGGGATGATTGACGCCTACCGGGACGCGGGCATCGCCATGCTGCCGGTCCTGCCGGTCATCGAGCGTGCGCGCGGCGGCCGGTCCGCGGCGGCGTCATTTGCCGGGGAGCTGGTGCTGGCTCCGCTCTCCGCGCGCGGCACGCCGTGGGTGCGACGGCTGGGCGATCTCTCGGACGCATTCGCCTCCGGACTGATGCGGGTGCGCGGTGTCCGGCGCCAGCGGGCGTTCGATCGCGGTTTTGTTCTGTCGGACCACGCCGACTGGCCGGCGCTCCTCCAGAGCGTCGCCGACACCGGCGCGGCGCGCGTGTTCGCGACCCACGGCCACGCCGAGCCGCTCGCCCGCTATCTCGCCGGACAGGGGCTGCAGGCCGGCGTCATGCGCACCGCCTGGGAAGGCGAGCCGTCGGGCGACTGATCCAGCCTCGCGATGAAGCGCTTCGCCGCACTCTACGACGCTCTCGATCGCACGACCTCCACGAACGCGAAGGTCGCGGCGATGGTGCAGTACTTCCAGACCGCACCGCCTGGGGATGCCGCGTGGGCGGTGTTCTTCCTGACCGGACGCCGACTCAAGCGGCTGGTGCCGTCGGCCGCGGTCCGCGCGTGGACGCTCTCGGCCACGGGGCTCGAGGAATGGCTGCTCGACGAGTGTTCTGCCGTCGTGGGAGACGGGGCCGAGACAGCGGCTCTCGTGCTCGATCAGGTTGCCGTGGAGAGCACGGACGACACGGCCCTGTCCGCCTGGGTGCAGGAGCGCATTCTCCCGCTGCGTCAACTCGATCCGGCCGCGCAGCAGCGGCACGTGAGCGGCTGGTGGGCCACGCTCGATCGTCTGCAGCGGTTCATGCTGCTGAAGATCCTGACAGGGGAACTGCGCGTCGGCGTCTCGCAGACGCTCGTCGTCCGCGCACTGGCGCAGGCGGCCGGACTGCCACCGACTGCGGTCGCCGCCCGCCTGATGGGCGACTGGACGCCCGCCGCCGACTGGTTTTCCGGGCTCCTGTCGCACGACCACACTGACGAGGACCGCTCCAGGCCGTATCCGTTCTTCCTCGCGTCCCCACTGGAAGAACCCCTGCAGGCACTCGGCTTGGTCGCCGACTGGATCGTCGAGTGGAAATGGGACGGCATCCGCGCGCAGCTCGTGCGCCGGGGTGATGCGGTGCACCTCTGGTCTCGCGGGGAAGAGCTCATCACCCCCCGCTTCCCCGAGATAGCGGCAGCGGCCACGCGCCTGCCAGACGGGACCGTGCTCGACGGCGAGGTTCTCGCGTTCCGCGATGGACGGCCACTACCCTTCTCAGCGCTGCAGCAGCGAATCGGACGCCAGAAGCAGGTCGCGCAGATGATTCGCGCCGTGCCCGTCGTGTTCATGGCCTATGACCTCCTCGAAGACGAGGGGGTGGACGCCCGTACGCAGCCGCTCGACGTCCGCCGATCGACCCTCGAGTCGCGCCTGGACGGCGGCGGCGGTGTGCTCCGCCTTTCGGCACGCGTGGATGCGCCCTCCTGGGACGAGCTCGCGGTCCTGCGAGCGCGCTCGCGGAGTCTCGGGGTGGAAGGCTTCATGCTGAAACGCCGGTCGTCTCCGTACGGCGTCGGACGGCGGCGGGGCGACTGGTGGAAATGGAAGATCGATCCCTACACGATCGACGCCGTGCTCATCTACGCCCAGCCCGGGAGCGGCCGCAGGGCCAGCCTCCTGACCGATTACACGTTCGGCGTCTGGGAAGGCGGCGCGCTCGTCCCCATCGCGAAAGCGTACTCCGGGCTCTCCAACGAGGAGATCGACGAGATGGACCGGTGGATCCGGCGCCATACTCGCGAGCGCTTCGGTCCCGTGCGGCATGTCGAGCCCGTCCAGGTGTTCGAGCTCGGATTCGAAGCCATCGCGCGCTCCACCAGGCACCGGTCCGGGCTGGCCGTCCGCTTCCCGCGTATGCTGCGGTGGCGCAAGGACAAGACGGCCGCTGAGGCGGACACGCTCGACGCGGTCCGTCGCATGCTGGACACGACTGAACGCGGCAACGACGACGGGGGCAGCGGGACAGGGTCCAGGCTGTAGGTCACGTACCAGGTGCGAGTGTTCCGGGGGCCGCAACGACGCGCAGCCGTCACGCACGCGCCCTGACCGCCGCCTCGCGCTGGCGCGTCAGGTGGGGGACGATGCCGAGCATGCGCTGCATCAGCATGAGTTGCGCACGATGGTGCATCTCGTGCTCCTTGACCGACATCAGCATCTCCATTCGGCTTTTCACCGCAGGCTGAATCGGCGGCGGGAACGAGATGGTCTCCTCCAGCGTCCGGGTGCTCAGTCCAGCGAGGAATGCGGCGAACTGGTCGCCCCCCTCATTCAGGGCGGACAGGATCTGATCCTTCGTCCGGAGCGCCTGCTCCTCCCCCTGGTTCTTCGCGAAACGCGCGGCAAACATCGGGAAATCAACAGCCGTCAGGCCCTCGCCGTGCAGCGCCATCTGCCAGCGTGGCGACACCGCCACGTGCGCGAGCATCTCCGCCACGCTCTTGACGCCGGGCGCTGCGGTGAAGGTGTACTTGTCGGCCGGGATGTCCTCGGCCACGAGAATCGTATTCTTCCGGACGGTGCGGAAATTGTCTGCGAGATACCCGGGACCGAACATGACCCCTCCAGGGAATGCTGATGTGCACGAAGTGTAGCATCCCCCGGAAGGGGTCGTGTCCGACGCGACACGCGATCCGGCAACCGGCCTACCGGGCGAACTGGACGGAGCCTGCCACCCTGCGAAAAATCTGTTCGTAGGAGTTGAACTCGTTATCCGGTGCGACACCGAGGAGGTAGAAGAGCGTTCCGTCCTGCATCAACGTCGTGAACACGTCGATCCGCTCGTTGCGGCCGGTTGCGTCCGAGACATTGTCGAGCGTCGCGCTCAATCCCGCCCGGTCGCCAATCGCCGCGCGGCTGTACCCGGACGCCTGCCTGAGCTGCGGATTCGACTGCGCGAGCGACTGAATGAACTCGTCCGTCGCCGTCTGCAGGTCGTGCGTCTCGTTGCGCGCGAGCCCCACCTGCGCGCCGTGCGTGAACACGCTTTGCTGGTTGGCCGTGCCGTACCCGCCATCCGGGGCGAACGTCACCGAACTGTTGCCGGGCAGCTCGCGCCAGTTCGACGGAACGCTGATGCGGAACACGTTGCCTTCGTTGTAGGCCTTGAAGCCGGACGAGGGCCTCGGCACGTTGCCGGAGATCGGCGGATCGGCCCGGCCGGTCGGCCCGCGGTTGCCGCCGTTCTTCGTCGCCTGCTCCGTCGTCGGCGCGGGAGACATCTGCCGCAGCCGCGCCTGCGCGCTCTGGAAGCCGTTGCTCTGGCCGCGCGCGTTCTGCACGTGCAGCGACTGCGCTTCCTTGTTGATGTAGGTGTAGCGGTCGCCGGGGTTCGGGTGATCGCTCATCCACTGGGGGCCGCCCGGGCCGCCCTGTGCCTCGATCGTCTTGAACATGTTGGCCATGTCGCGCGGGTCGTATCCCGCGCGGGCCATCATCTGGGCCCCTTCGATGTCCGCCTGCCTCTCGAACTCGCGGCTGAACCTCAGGAACGCGGTGCCCAGCCCGAACTGCGTGCCCTGGGCGATGATACTCCCGGTGCGCCCGCCGACAATCGCGCCGAGCACCGCCCCCGCGATCGTTCCCATTTCGTACTTCGTCGCCTTCGTCGCCTGGGCCGTGCCGTGCCGCAACGCGACATGGCTCATCTCGTGCGCGAGGACGCCAATCACCTCACCTTCGGTCTTCGCCGCTTCAATCATGCCGCGATTGACGTACATGGGGCCGCCCGGGAGGGCAAACGCATTGATCTCCTTCACGTTGACGACCTTGAAGGTGTACCTGAACTCCGGGTGGCGCAGGTCGGCGGGAATGGCGTCCACGAGGCGCCGACCGATGTCCTGCACGTAGGAGGTGACGTTGTCGTCGTGCAGGAGCGGCAGCTGTTGTTCGACCTGGCTTGCCGCTTGGGCTCCGAGCTGGACGTCCTGCGCGGGTGTGTATTTATTCTTCGGGGCGTTGATGACCGTCTGCGCCGACGCGACCTGCGCCGACATCAGCACCGCCAGGGCCACGACCGACAATCGGGACACTCGCATACTCTTCTCCTCGCTTCGATACACTAGCTCATCAGCAAAGCCCGCCAGGTGCGGCCGCTTCGCCAGCTGCGTGATACCTCATGCGGGATTCGTGCCCATCCAGCTCTTGTGGCACTATTCGGCATGTTCACCGCTACGTCCACGCTGGCCAGACGCATCGAGCTCGCCGAGGCGGCGCTGATTGCCGGCATCGGCCGAGCCGTGGCGCGCCGGCTGGGTCCGTCGCAGGTCATCGTGGAACATCTCGGCGAGGCGGCGGCCGTCATGCCGGGACCGGGTTCTCAGCTGAGCAAGGTCGCCGGACTCGGGTTCGAACCCCTCGACGAGGCCTCGCTCGCGGAGGTGGAACAGGCATTCGCCCGCTTCAACACCCCAGTCCGGGTGGAGCTCTCGTCGCTCGCAGACCCGGCGGTCGGGCGGCTCCTGTCAGCGCGCGGCTATGCACTGGCGGGATTCGAGAACGTGCTCGGGCTCTCGCTCCCCTCTCCGCATCCGGGGACGGGAACGGCTGGTTCCGGGCCTACCGTCGTCGCACCGACCAGCGCGGACGATTTCGATCGGTGGGCCGAAGTCGTGTCGACCGGGTTCGCGCATCCCGACACGTTCGATGGCCCTACGCCGATCGAGGTGGCCGATACCAGCGGCATCGACTTGATCTTCAGGGACATGGCGAGTCTGGACGGGTTCTCGCAGTATGTCGCGCGGCGGGGCGGCCGGATTGCCGGAGGCGCAAGCATGCGCATCGACAACAGGGTCGCGCAGCTGTGCGGTGCCGCGACACTGCCGGAGTTCCGGAGGCTCGGAGTCCAGACAACACTCGTGCGCGAGCGACTCGCGCACGCGGCGGCGGCCGGCTGCGATGTCGCCGTGGTGACAACGGAACCCGGCTCGAAATCGCAGGCCAACGCGCAACGACAGGGCTTCGAGCTGCTGTATGTCCGCGCCGTGCTCATCAAGTCCGGCTGACGCTCATGCGTCGCGTCGTCCCGAATCCTGAGCCCCTTCTTACTTTACGCCGCCGGCCTGCCGGATGCGGTGAAGCAGCACGGCCATCCGTTTCGTCTGGGACGGCAGGGTCGTCAGGTCGGCCGTCTCGCCAGCGGTGTGGTCGTCATGCCCCATCAGACCGACGCCGTCGATGATGGTCTTGACAGTGCCGGCGGCGAAGGACACATCCGCCGCGCCGGCCCGATCGGGGCTGACGGCGGCGACCGCCCCAAACCCCAGATCCCGGCTTGCCTGATCGTACATGGCCAGCAGGCGTGCATTTCCCTCAGTGGGGGCCATCGGGGGATACCCTTCGTCGAACGTGATGCTCGCATGCGTATGCGGGAGCGACGCGCCGACGATTTTTTCCATCGTCTCGCGGGCCTTGCGGAACTGCTCCGCCGACAGCGCGCGCAGGTCCCCCGACACCACGGCGTGTTCCGCGATTACGTTCGTCTTACCGAACGCGGTCCCGCGCATCTGAACCGGATCGAGCTCGACCGTAGTGCCGCCGAGGAGCACGCCGGGATTGAACGTGAGATGCGCCTCACCGGCCAGCTGTTCGCGAAACGCGTTGATCACGCGTGCCACTTCGTACACCGCGCCGTAACCGACATCCTCACGGAAAATCTGCGACGAGTGCGCAGGGCTCCCCTTGACCGTCACCTGCCATCCCGTCGTGCCCCGACGGGCGGTCACCCCGAGCTTTGGATCGCCTGGACCATTCTCGAACCCGATGGCAATCTGCGCCGTGTCGGCCGCGGACAACAGGGCCTCGCGCGCGAGGCTGAGGGGACGGCCCGAATCCTCCTCGTCCCCCGTCATGACGACCGCGATGTGCATGCTTTCGAGGGCGCCCGTCGCGTGCAGCGCCTTCAGCGCCGAGATCATGACGACGTCCCCCCCCTTCATGTCGATGATGCCAGGCCCGCGAGCCGACCGCTCGTCGATGCGCTCGAACTTCTGAAACGGGGAGTCCTTCTCGAAGACGGTGTCGAGATGGCCAATCAGCAGGATGCGGGGCCCGGAGCCGGGATGCTCCGCGACGAGGTGACCGGCGCGCTGGAACGCCGCTCCGTCCGCCCATCGCGTTGCGAAGCCGAGCGATTCCAGCTCGCCGCCGAAGATACGGCCGACCTCGCGCACGCCCGGGAAGTTCTGGGTGCCGCTGTTGATGTTGACCACGCGCTCCAGCAGGGCGAGCGCCTCGCGCGAGTGGGCGTCGACGAAATCGACGAGGGCGCGCTCCTCCGCGGAAGGGGCACCGGATGACTGGATGAACGGAAACCCCAGAATCAGCGCCGCTGCCAGCGTCGCCGACAGCGCGAATGGGTCGGTCACGAATCCCCCTGACTTGATGTTACCGCGCAGCAGGACGGAGCCCGCACGGAAGTCGCCCGGCTCACGCAGTCTGTAGCAACGCCTCTGGCCCCCTGGCAGCTTGCGCATGTAATGGCGAAACCTGTCGTAGAGCTCACGTCCCCATGCTCCAGTAATTGTTCGGACAACCGCGCTGAGACCCTGGACCTCGGCGTTATTCCGGCACGAGGCATCTGCCTCGATTTCCGGTGAGTCGAACATAGGTCGCGACGATTTCAGCCGCCGCCTCTCGCGCGATGGATGCTGCCGCGAGCGCTACAATCGATCCCCCGAATCCTCCCCCCGTCAAACGCGCCCCGTACACGCCCTGTACGTTGCAGGCGAGCCGAACCAACACATCTATCGCCGGGACCGATATCTCGAAGTCGTCGCGCATCGACGCATGGGACTGCCCGAACAGGGCCCCCACCCGCCGGCAGTCTCCGTGCCGCAGCGCCGCGACGGTCTCGAGCACGCGCGCGTTTTCAGTCACGACGTGCCGTGCACGACGATCGAGGGGCGCGGGCAGCCGCTCGACGTCGGCGACATCGGCGACGTCGCGCAGCAGCGCGACGCCCAGCAGACGGGACGCCTCCGAGCATTCGTTTCGACGGACCCGATAGTCGCCGGCCGCGTGATCGTGGGCGACCCCCGAATCAATCACCAGCAATGCCGCATCGGGCGGGAGCATCACGCGTTCGTGTTCGAGCGACCGCGTGTCGAGGAACAGGGCCGCGCTGGTGTCCGCCAGACTGCACGCCATCTGGTCCATGATCCCGACCGGCGCCCCGACGAAATCGTTCTCCGCCTTCTGTCCCGCCCGCGCGAGGTCCACGTCGTCCACGCGCAGGCCGAACAGGGTGCGCAGGGCGCGTCCCGTCGCGATTTGCAGCGCCGCGCTGGACGACAGGCCGCTTCCGACGGGCACGTCGGACTCGATGCGTGCGTCGAACCCGGAGATGGGCATGCCGGCGAGCACGCGCGTCAGTCCCTTGACGTAATCAACCCAGCCGCCGGTGCGCGCTTCGTCGCCGAGCACATACGTGTGCGGCGCCGAATCCGGGAACTGCGCACTCCAGAGGCGAACCGTCCGGCCGGCCCTCGCGGCGGCCTGGATCCGCGTCCGTTGAGGTATGGCCACCGGCAGGACGAAGCCGCCGTTGTAGTCCGTGTGTTCCCCGATCAGATTGACGCGTCCCGGTGCGTCGACGGTGACCGTCGGCGCGACACCGAAGAGCGTCTCGAATGTGTGCGGCATCGATCAGGTGAGCTCCGCCGAGACGTCGATGGTCCGCAGTTCGGCGGCCTTCTCTTCGGGTAACGTGTCCGCCGTGAACATCCCCGTCCCGAGCTCGCTTCCGGCGAGATACTTCAGCCGCCCGGGCATCCGGTACGCCGGATAGAACTCGATGTGTAGATGGGCTTCCGGGTGCGCCGCGCCATCGGTCGGCGCCTGGTGGAACACCATGACGTAGGGAAAAGGCTTCTGCCAGAGCCGATCGAATTTCAGCAGCACGGTCTTGAGCGCTCTGGCCATGTCGGCGCGTGCGGCGGCGTCCAGCGTCGCCACCGACGGGTGGACGTCCCGCGGCGCGACCCAGACTTCGTACGAATAGCGCGCGAAGGCCGGCATGAACGCGATCGCCGCCGGCCCCTTGTACAACACGCGGCGATCGTCGGCGATCTCAGCCGCCACGATCGACTGCAGCAGCCCGGTACCGTGTGCGTCGAAATGGGCGAGTTGCTGCGACAGCTCCCGGGCAGGGATCGGGGGAATGAACGGATAGGCGTAGATCTGTCCATGGGGGTGGTGCAATGTCACGCCCACTTCGACGCCGCGGTTCTCGAATGGAAAGACGTAATGGACGTCGGGCCTCGCGCCGAGCTCGACGTAGCGGTCCGCCCAGACCTCGAAGACCAGTTCGAGATGAGCCAGTGGCAGGGATCCGAGCGTCGCGCGCGCGTCCTGAGTGAAGACCACGACCTCCGCGGCCCCCAGCGCCGGCTTCGTTTCGACAATCGATGTCGGCGGATCACCCGGATCGGCCGTCAGCGTGGGGAAAAGATTCTCGAAGACGGCCACGTCGTAGTCGCCCGACGGAACTTCGGTCGGATGTCCGCCTGGAACGGTCGACGCCAGCGGGCTGAATTCTGCAGGCGGAAGGAACGTGCGGCCTTGCCGGTGGCTGGCGTAGGCCACCCATTCGCCTCTGAGCGGATGCCATCGGAGATGCGCGGACTTCCGGGTCGCCTCCGTGACAGGGCTCGGCGCCTCGATCGACCCGGAGATGGGCCTGCGCGAGTACAGCCAGAGCCGGCGGCCGTCAGGCTTAGTCAGCGACCGTTTGAACATTCTGGACGGTACCGGCCAAGGGCAGGACGCCTTCCGCGACCGCTGCGGCTGCTCAATCGCTGTGACATCGGCAATCTTGAAATCTGCAAAGACGTGGCCACCGCCGCACGCGGGAGGTCGCCCGGACACAAGCGGATCCCGTTTTGGGACTAGACTGAACGGATGCGCCGCCTTCGGTGGTTCACCGTCGCGATTGTCGCGGCGCTCTGCATCGGCGCCGCCTCCACTGTACTCGCCCAGCGACGGCGCGGATTCGGATTCGGCGCGCCGCTCCGCATGGCGACGCCGGAAAGCTTCGACGGCGGCTTCAACTTCTGCCGCATCATTTTTTCACGAAGTCCGGACGGCGACGGCGCCAACTGGAGCGTCGATTATCCGCGGGCGGACGTCAATCTGTCGATCCGCCTCAGCGAGCTGACGCGCACGCGGATCAGCCGCGACGCCGCAACCGGCGAGCCGAACCACGTGCTCGTGCGGCTGACGGACGATCTCATGTTCCAGTGCCCGTTCATCATGATGACGGAGGTCGGCGCCGCCTATTTCAGCCCCGAAGAGGCCGCCCGGCTTCGCGAATATCTCCTCAAGGGCGGGTTCCTCTGGGCGGACGATTTCTGGGGAGAATACGCTTGGGACATCTGGGCCCGGGAGATCGGAAAAGCGCTCCCGCCGTCCGACTACCCGATCGTGGATCTGCCGATCACCCATCCCCTGTTCCGGTCGCAGTTCGTCATTCGGACGTTTCCGCAAATCCCCTCGATCGGATGGTGGTACGGGAGCGGCGGCGGCACGTCGGAGCGTCCTGACAGCACCGTGCCGCATGCACGCGCGATTTTCGACAAGAAGGGTCGCATGCTGGTGTTCATCTCGCACAACACCGATTTCGGGGACGCCTTCGAACAGGAGGGAGCCGACCCGCGTTACTTCTACGCCTTCTCGGTCGACGGCTACGCGGTCGGCATCGACGTCCTCTTGTACGCGCTGACGCACTGACGACACCCACACGCGGGACACGCTCCGACTCGATCCTCGACGCCCATATGATCCTCCGCAGCATCCTGCCGATCCTGACACTCACGACGGCCGCCGTCCTCCTGGGGGTCGCGGTCTGGATTGTCGTTCCGGCTCCCATCCCGATCCTGCTGCCCCTCGGTATCGGCGCCGCGGAACTGAGCGCGTGGCTGCTGACGCTGGGTGCGCTCGTCGCGGCGGCGACGATGCTCGATGTACGGGCGGAACCGAAGAGCCGCGTGGCCCTCGGCCTGGCCTGCGCCACGATCGCGCTCGCGGCCGTGCCGCTCGTCCGCGCGGCGGCGGCAGTTCCGCGGCTCGAGGCGGCGATGCGAGCCGCGCTCGGCGACGATTTCGTCGCGGGTATCCCTGCCGAGGTGCGTGGAGAGATGCGGACCGCGCCGATTGTCGTCGGCGATCTCTTCCGCGGACTGCGGTCGCCGGATCCGCGCACCACGTCGTCCATCGTGTTCGGCGCGCCGGACGGCACACCGCTGCGCCTGGACGTCTACGCACCGGCGTCGGCCGGACCGCACCCCACACTCGTGCAAATCTACGGAGGGGCCTGGCAGCGCGGCAATCCGCGCGACAACGCCGACTTCGCCGGGTATTTCGCGGCTCGCGGGTATGTGGTCTTCGCAATCGACTACCGCCACGCCCCGCGGTGGCAGTGGGCAGCGCAGATCGAGGATGTCCGTCGCGCTCTGTCGTGGATCCGGAGCCACGGGGGCGAACACGGCGCGGACGTCACCCGGATGGCGCTGGTCGGCCGCTCGGCGGGAGCACACCTGGCGCTGCTCGCCGCATACAGCCCCGGCGGGCCGCCCGTGAACGCCGTGGTGAGCTTCTACGGGCCGACCGATCTCACGCGCGGGTATCGAGAGCCGCCGCGACCGGATCCGCTCGATGTCCGCTCGGTCCTTCGCGCCTTTGTCGGCGGAACGCCCGACGAACAGCCCGCTGCCTACAGGGCGGCATCCCCGCTTACGTACGCGACTCGGCCCCTGCCGCCGACACTCCTCATCTACGGCGGCCGAGATCACGTCGTCTCCCCGTCGTTCGGCGCGGCACTCCACGCGCAGCTTCGTGCGACCGGCACGACGTCGGTCCTGCTCGAGCTCCCGTGGGCGGAGCACGCGTTCGACGCGGTGCCTTTCGGACCCGGCGGCCAGCTGGCGCTGTATCACACCGAGCGGTTTCTGGCGTGGGCGCTGCCGCGCAGGTGATCTGGGAAGCCCGGCCTACTTCCCCTGCATGCGCTGAATGCCGGCTCGCAGGGCCTGCTTCGTCGCGTCGGATCCGACAAACAGCCCTTCGGGATAGCGGCTGTACTGCAGCATGTCCGCGTAAATGGCTTCGCTCTGGTACAGATTGAACCCCATGCCGGCCAGATACTGCAGCCGCAGGTTCCGGTCGCGGTTGATAGTCGCGTCGGCGAGCCACGGTGCGAGATCCACCTTCATGCCGGCATAGTTCGAGAACAGGTCCACGGCCGAGAACATGCCAATCTCGCGCAGTGACTGCGCCACGGGCGCCATCGCCGGAGCTTCGAGCCGCGCCTGGACGGCTTCGACGTCGATCCGCGTCGGCTCAGCCTGCCCGAGCAGGACCAGATCGTACCCCGCGCCGTTGTTCGTGTTCCCCCAGACCACGCCGCCCGGGAACACATCCAGGAACGTGGCGATCTCACTCTTCACCGCGGCCGAGTTGCTCTCGTAGAGCTGCACGAAGAGCGTCACGGCGCCGCCGGGCGTCAGGTGCGCCTTGGCGGTCTCAAAGAACTCCTTCGTATAGAGCATCGCCGCGCCCTTCACCCACGGATCCAGCGGATCCGACGTGATGGCGTCGAACTTCTGGTGCGTCGTCAGCAGGAAATGCCGCGCATCGTCCAGCACGACATGGGTCTTGGGGTTGTCGACCACGGCGAAGTTATACGCGCTGAAATACTTCGAGACCACTCTCGGGACGAGCGGCTCGATTTCGGCGATCGTGAGTCTCTTGACGTTCGGATCGACCGACACGGCCCCCGCGGTCACGCCCGCCCCGCACCCGATGACGAGGACGGATTCCGGCTTCGGCGGGATGAGCGTCGTCATGTGCCCCAGCATCCGCTGCAGGCGCATGTCCTGCGGCTCGCTCGAGGCCTGCACCTTCCCGGCATTGTGATAGTTCAACACGCCGTTCGACAGCCGAGACACCGCGACCGACGCATTCCACCCCTCGCCCACGTAGATGATCTCGGCGCCCCCGATCCGGGTCGCCGCATAGCGGCCGTAGGCGACGAGGATGCCGGGGACCGGCTGGATCGTCCGTGCCAGCAGGACCGCGGCGCCCATCGCGACGGCCAGCAGCAGCGTGCCGACGACGTGGACGCGCGGACTCTTCCTGGACGGATCGGCGGAGGCCGATTCGAACATGAGGAGCGCCGACACCGCAGACACGAGCACGAGCACCTGCTGCGCCCGCTGGCTGCCCAGCCAGACGACGAGGAGGAGGCTGGCGGTGACGGAGCCCACGATGGCGCCGAGGGTGTTCGCCGCATACACGCCTCCGACGAGGCGGGCGGGGTCCTTCCCGCCGGTGGCGACCGATGCCAGGGCAAGCGGAAAACTGGCGCCCCACAGGATCGCGCCCGGCAGGATGGCCCAGATGCAGCGGACGATGTCGAGCTGGAAATTGAACCAGGGGTCGGTCGAGATGGACGGGTTGATCGGCCAGTACGGCAGCGACTGCGTCAGCATGTAAGCCGTCCAGGCAATCGCGGCGCAGAGCAGCAGCTGACACCAGCCGAGCGCCAGCCGGGGACGCGCGATCCGCGCCGCGATGGCGGAGCCGATGCTGCTGCCGATGCCGAGCCCGAACAGGAACACCGCCAGGATGAGCGAGAAGGTGTACACCGTCGCTCCGAACAACAGCGACAAGAGCCGCGTCCAGATGACCTCGGCGCCGAGCGCGGTCATCCCCGACAGCCCGATCGCGACGTACACCGGCCATCCGTCGCCCGCGCGTTCGAGAGCTGCGCTCAGCGGCGTATCCCCGGCGGCGACCTGCGGTGTGGCCTTCGCAATGGCGAGGGCGAGGCTGGCCACCAGCACGTTGAGGGCGACGGCGACAAATGTCGCGACGGCGATGTCGTGCACGCGCAGCAGGTAGAACCCGGCGAGCAGGCAGCCGATCACGCCGCCGCCGATGTTCCCGCCGTAGAAGAAGCCGAGCCACGACACCCCTTCCGGTGTCGATTCCACCCAGCGGGACATCGCCGGAAGCGTGGCGCCCATCAGGAGGGTCGGCGGCAGGAGGCAGACGCTCGCCGCCACGCCGCGCAGCAGGATCCCACCGACGCCCGAGCCGCCCCACGCGATGTAGATGCCCCCGAGGAGCGGCATCCCGAACAGCAGGAGGACCCCGACGAGCGCTATCCCGAGCTCGAGGCATGCGTAGACACGAAGGGGATGCGGGCGTCTGGAGATGACGCGCGCGAGAAAGAGGCTGCCCAGGCACATGCCGCCCATGAACGTGCCCAGCAGCACGCCGAGAGACACGGCGGAGGAACCGATCACGAGTTGCAGCAGCTGGAACCAGACGATTTCGTAAATCAGCGCGGCACAGCCGCTGCCGACGAACAGCAGCAGCAGCGCCGGGAGTGCACGGCGCGCGGTCATTCGCTTGAACCTCTCACAAACAGAAAGGGAGGGCGGATCGTATCACGCGAGACTTCCCGAGCCCGCCGGCGCCTGAGGCAGAACTGTGACCGATCACCGCGGCCCGAATCCCGGAACGCGCTGCGGCGGATCCTTCTCGATCTGTGTTCGCAGCGGATCCCACACGGCGCCGTGACGCACGGCATCAACGCTGACGGACAGCGGCGCCTGGGATTCGACGCGCACGCGAAGAGGATCGAACCGGGCATCGGTGCTGGGGCGAATGGGCACCGACGGCTCCGACACGCGGCGCTGAGGGTCGGACCAGTCGAGTTCTATACCGCCCGCGATCGCCGGATTCAGCCGGCCCCACCCGACGACGACAACGGGCTGCGCGGGCAGCGGCGACCACAGGGTCGGCTGCGCCTGTGCGATGACCGTGTCGCCTGCCGATCTGACGCACATCCACACGAGGCATGCCGCAATGATCGTCAGCACCGTCTTGGTATACCAGTCGATCTTCATGATGTCGGTTCCTTCCGGGCCCGCCGCCTCCCGGCACGTCCCGCCGCCCGTGCAGTGGATTCTGCCTGCGGCCCACACTCGACGGATCATGCGCGAGACGAGCCGCGAGCAGCAAGCGCCGGATCGCTTTAGGCTCTGGGTCTGGGGTTCAGCGTCTGTCGGTTCGGCCCCGCGGCCGTCCCGCTGCTGTGCGCGTCGCGGTATCGAGACGCGCGAGTGTCAGGAGGGCCGAGAGATCGGCGGGCACGGGCGCCTCTGCCCGAATGCGCATCCCCGTGACCGGGTGGGTGAGCTCGACGCGCCACGCGTGCAGCGCCTGGCGCGGAAAATCCCGCAGCGCGGCGGCGAGTGCCTGGTCCGCAATCTGCGTCCAGAGCGGCAGACCGTAGACCGCGTCGCCGACAATCGGCCAGCCGCGCGCGGCGAGGTGCGCGCGAATCTGATGGGTGCGGCCCGTGACGAGCCGGCAGCGCAGGAGCGACAGCGCCATCCGCGGAAGCCGCACGCGCCCGAGGCGTTCGAACATGGTCAGGCTCGCCGCGCCCTCAGTGGCCGATGCGACGACCCGACGGCGATCGCCGGGATCGCGCCGCAGGCGGAGCGCGATCTCTCCGCGGGCCGCGCCGGCGCCTCCGTACACCAGCGCCAGGTAGTCCTTTGCCGTACTGGGGGATGCCCACTCGCGCTGCACCGCGGCGTGCACGGCGGCCGTCTTCGCGACCACGACGAGACCCGACGTGAGTTTGTCGAGCCGCCCGACAATCGACGGGCGCGAGCCGGGCGGCCAGGCGCGGGCAGGCCAGAGCAGCGCGTTCATCAGGGTGCCCGCCGGATGCTTGTGGGTAGGATGGACCACGATGCCGGCCGGCTTGTCCACGATCACCAGGTGCTCGTCTTCATACAGCACCCGCACCGCCACCTCCTCGTGTGCCATCGGCCGCCGCGCGGCGGCAGCAGGCAGCGCGATGGCCACCACGTCACCGGCTGCGGCCCGCGAGGAGACACGGCGCACCACGCTCCCGTTCACCGTGACCAGGCCGCCTTCGATCCACGACTGGACGCGCGTCCGGCTGGCGGACGTCACCCCCGTCAGATGCCGCCGGAGGACCAGGTCGATCCGCCTGCCGGCGTCGCCCCGATCCGCCGTGACCACGCGCGGAGGGTCCAGGGTGTTCTGCACGCGTTCAGCATACGACGACGCCAGGCTATGGGGCTTTCGGGCGTACGTAAGCCGGGCTGCGGGGTACGCAGGCCGGGGCTTCAGCCCCGGCTTCATCCCCGACGGACGGATGACGCCGCGGGTCTGAAGCTCCGCGCTACGAGGGGCACGTATGGCGCCGCCACGAGGATTTACTGCCGCGGTGCGACCGCCTCTGATAACGTGTTCTCCATACAACCAGACAGGTGCATGGAGCAGGACGGCGGCGCCAGCGGCGAGCCTGGCTCCGTCATGAAGGACGAATATGAGTGACGACGACATCGTCGATCTGAATCGGTGGGACCGCCACGTGCCGAGCATGCCACGGGTTCCGCGAGTCTCGGGCCCAATCCTGCGGGTGGCGGCCGCCCTCCTTGCGGCGCTCATCCTGCTCGTGACGACCTTCTACCAGGTGCCTCCCGAAGCGGTCGGTGTCGTGCTCCGTTTCGGTCGGTACGTCAGGACCACCGAGCCCGGGCTGCACGTGAAGGCGCCGTTCGCCGAGGAGGTCATCAAGGTGCCGGTGCAGCGGCAACTGAAGCAGGAGTTCGGCTTCCGCACCGAGGAGGCCGCCATCCGCACGCAGTACTCCCAGGGCAATTTCACCGACGAGTCGATGATGCTGACGGGCGATCTCAACGTCGCCATCGTCGAGTGGATCGTGCAGTACCGCGTCTCGGATCCCTACCAGTTCCTGTTCAAGGTACGGAACCCGGAAGGCACCTTCCGCGCGATGAACGAAGCGGTGATGCGCCAGGTCGTCGGCGATCGTACCGTGACCGAAGTGCTGACCGTGGGGCGCCAGGAGATCGAGACGCGGGTCGAGGTCGAGCTGCAGGCGATGGCCAAGCAGTACGAGCTCGGCATCACGCTCGACCAGGTCGTGCTCCAGGACGTGAACCCGCCGAATCCCGTGAAGCCGTCGTGGGACGCGGTCAACCAGGCGCAGCAGCAGCGCGATCGGCTGATCAACGAGGCCCGCGCCGAATACAACAAGGTCGTCCCCCGGGCCAAGGGCGAAGCTGAGCAGGCGATCCTGCAGGCGCAGGGCTACGCGCTTGATCGCGTGAACCGGTCGCAGGGGGACAGCGCCAGGTTCAAGTCGGTCTACGACTCGTATCGCAAGGCTCCCGAGGTGACGCGCCGGCGCATGTACCTCGAAACGATGGGACGCGTCCTGCCGAATCTCGGAGGCAAGGTCTTCCTCGACAAGGACGTGAAGGGGCTGCTCCCCCTGCTCCCCCTCCACAACATGATGGGCGAGGCCGCCAAGGCCGGAGGTGGGCTGTGAGCCCGCGTGGCATCGGCACGCTGGTGATCGCCTTCGCGGCGCTCGTGCTCTTCAACAGCGCCTACTACGAAGTGAGCGAGACCTCCCAGGTGATCGTGACCCAGTTCGGCAATCCCGTCGGCGCGCCGGTCACGGCGCCGGGGCTGCACATGAAGATCCCCTTCATCCAGCAGGCGAACTCGTTCGACAAGCGCTTCCTCGAGTGGGACGGCAGCCCGAACCAGGTGCCGACGAAGGACAAGCGCTTCATCTGGGTGGACACGTACGCGAGGTGGCGCATCGTCGATCCGCTGAAGTTCTTCCAGCGGCTGCGCGATGAGCGTGGCGCGCAGTCGCGGCTCGACGACATTCTCGACGGCGAAACCCGCAACTCGGTCGCGCGTTACAACCTCATCGAGCTCGTGCGGAACACGAATCGGACCCGCGCGGAAGTCGCGGTCGAATCGGACGAGGAGAGCGCGATTCTGGAGCAGATACAGAAGGGCCGGGCGCAGATCGAACGCGAAATCCTGCAGCGCGCGTCGTCGCGCATGGCCAACCTCGGGATCGAACTGCTCGATCTGCGCTTGAAGCGGCTCAACTACGTCGAGCAGGTGCAGAAGGACGTCTTCGCGCGGATGATTGCCGAACGCAACCGGGTGGCCGAGCTGTTCCGCTCGGAGGGCGAGGGCGAAGCGGCGCGGATTCGCGGCGAACGGGAACGGGAACTGAAGCGGATCCAGTCGGAGGCGTATCGGTCCGCCGAGGAGCTGCGGGGGAAGGCCGACGCCGAAGCGACCGAGATCTACGCGGACGCGCACGGCCGCGACCCCGACTTCTACGCGTTCACGAAATCGCTCGAAACGTACGAGCACACCATGGACGCAAAAACGGTCTTCGTGCTCGGCACCGACAGCGAGCTCCTGAAATTCATGAGCAAGCCGCGGTAGCCAGCCTGAGCCGTCCCGTGTCCTACGGTCGCGCCCCGGCGGCCGGCGCACGGCAGACGAAGTTGGCCGCCTCGTCGGTGCTTCCGCGCCCGGTGTATGCGGCAACCGCGGGATAGAGACACAGCGGCCGCGTGCGGACGGCGCCCCCGTCAAGTGGATGCGAGGCGGGGATCGTCTCCGGCGCATGGCCCTGCTCGACCCAGTCCTCCAGCGCCGTCAGCATGTCGAAGCGGCTCGGACCCGGCCCGTCGCCGCAGTGCTGCATGCCCGGCACCATGAACAGGCGACAAAATGCGCGGGTGGCCTCGAGCCCCTGCTCCCGCGAGCGCGTGCCCTGGACTCCGGCCACGACGTTCTCGTAGTAGCGAATGGTGTTCAGCGGTGAAATGTCCGGGTCGCTCCACCCGTGATACATGAGAAGCTTGGCGCCGCGACGTCGCAGCGGCGCCAGATCGGTCTCCACCGCGTCGAGGAGCGGACCGACCTTCCTGAGCGCGACGCTCACGTCCGTGTCGTAGTTGAAGGTCCGGTAGTCCCAGCTCGGATCGTCGAACACCATGTTCTTGAAGAACCCGTCCGCCGCCTGCGCATGCGTGCCCGTCGACGGCGCGCTGCCGGTCGTCCAGGCGACCCATCCGCCGCGCCCGGCCTCGCCGCCGGGCGCAAGCCCGGGATAGATCAGTTCACCCGACGACGAATAGGCGCCCCGCCAGATATCCTGCACGGCGCGGACCTGTGGCGCCGTGAAGCAGGTGGCCGGATCCTGTCCCGCGATGCAGGCAAGAGCGGCGGGATCGAAGGTGCAGGCACGGGGGTCTTCGAGCACGCCGTCCCGCACGCCGTCCAGGGCGTCACATGCCGCGTTCACCGCATCGTTGAGGAGGGGGATCTTGCTGGCCGGGATGTAGCTCGCCGGGTCTCTGGTGGTGGCCAGCCAGTACCACAGGTGCCCCCCCGCGTAGAACCGGGTCCAGTTGTTCGCGGGATCGCCGGCGATGATGCCGTCGTAATCCTCCGGGTACCGTTGCGCCTCCATCAGCCCCTGCTGCCCGCCTTTCGAGCAGCCCACGTAATAGGAGTGGCGAGGACGCTTCCGGTAGAACGCTTCAGTGATCTTCTGGCCGTTCACGGTCGTCACGTGAAGTCCCCGATGCCCGAAATCCGCGATCAAGTCCGGCCGCCGGAGCGCCCACGTCGCGTCGAACGAACCCCGGCTGACGTGCCCGGTGTCGGTGCTGGCGACGGCGTATCCGCGCTGGAGTGCCGCGGCCATCGCCCCGTAGCTGATCGAGCCGGCCATGCCGCCGTTGCCGACCCCCTGGAATTTTCCGTTCCACGCCACATCCGGCAGCCAGACTTCGAAACGGACGGCGGGCCTGGTGACAGCCGTGACACGGCAGAAGCCGGGCAGGCCGGTGATTGTCGGCGCACCCGGCGGCGAAAACGAGGCGCCAGAGACTTCGTCGGCCGAGAGGATGGTCGTGTCGGGCAGTCGCATGGCAGCGATCGCCGCGCAATTTCGTTCGGACGCGGTGATGTGCGCGGCAATTCCCGCGCAGCCGATCAGGATGGCGACAAGGAACGCGAGCACGAAACGGCGGCGCATGCGACACTCCCGGAAAACGGTTCCGACGGCTCGAAGCCCCAACCCTACAACCTCTTCAGATAGCGAATCGTATCCGGCTGAAAGCCGAAATGCTCGTACACCTCGCGCGCGTGCCGATTCCGTTCGAACACGTTCAGCGTCAGGATGGGATACCGGCGGCGGCGAGCCCACGCCTCCGCGGCGCGGATCAGCGCCGCGCCCGCGCCGGTTCCCTCGGCTGCGGCCGCGACGGCGAGAATCCCGAGATGCCCGTGCCACTCGTGCGTGAAGTAGTCGCGCGCTTCCTCGAGGAGCGCGAACCCGAGCGACCCGCCCGATGCCGCCTGCGCGATCAGCAGCGTCGACGAGGGGTCCGGCGATTCGAAGAACTCGCGCAGGGTGCGCGCCTCTCCCTCGACGACGTCTGCGGCTTCGCGCCAGGGCGGCGGCCCGAACGCCGACAAACGCTCGGCTGTCGCGAGGATGAACGGGAGATCCTCGATCCGCGCCGAACGGACCTTGATGCTCACGGCTCGTCGCGCGCCGGCGCGGCGCCCCCCTTGGCTGCCGGCGCTCGTTCCTCGTCGTCCGCGGCGCCGTCGATCGGCCGGATGAAGCCCACGCGCCGGGGCGGGGGCATCACGGAACCCGCGCCGTGAATCGACTGCCACAGGATCTCGTTGAGCGCCCGCTCCGGCGCCCTGTCGGCGTGGCGCAGGTCCATCCGTCGCGATGCGGTGGCGCCGGGGGACGACCAGTCGTTGCGCTCGTCCAGCGCGATGCGCGCGGGCAGATGGGTATAGGGCGCGGTATCCGGGGTCGGCTGAAACGCGTTGTACATCGGCGCTGCGGCGGCATCGTACTGGCTCATGGGCGGCAGGCCGAAGACGAGCTCGATCGTGCGGAGCACGCTGGAGGTGGTGTACAGCGTGCGGTCGACCGAATGGCGTCGCGCGAATGGGCTGATGCTCAGCAGGACCGAACGGTGCGCGTCGATGTGATCGGGCCCGTTCTGCGCGTCGTCCTCGATGACGAGGATGGCAGAGTCTTTCCAGTAACGGCTATGAGAAATCGCCTCCACGATCCGGCCGAGCGCGAGGTCGTTCTCGGCGACCATGGCGCGCGGAGTCGGCGTCCCAGGGGACGTGCCGCTGGTGTGATCGCCGCCCAGCCGGAGGATTGAGAGCTGCGGGAGATGGCCCTCGCGCTCGAATCTGCGGAATTCCTCGAGCCAGATGTCCGCCCGGGTGGCATCCGGGACGGACAGATCGAATGGGGGATATGACGGGTGCACCAGCCCTTCGAGTCCCGGGACCGAGGCGTGCACCTCCGCACCCTTTCGCGTCCACTCGGCGAACTCGCCGTAGCTGCGCACGGTGACCCCGGCCCGCTTCGCGAAATCCCAGATGTAGCCGAGGGGCGGCGCTGAAAAATTGCCGTACTCGTCGCGTACCTTGTATCCGCCCTCGCTCAGGTAGGGTGTGCCGCGCCCTCCGTAGTTGGTCGGCCACAACTTCTCGACCACGTCGGTGGCGTACGCGCCCATGGAAAAGGCGTGGCCGTCGTAGCTGACTTCGGCATCGACATAGAAATTGTCGAAGAGGGTGAAGGCGCGGGCGAGTGCGTGCGCATTGGGCGTGACCTGTTCGCCGAAGAGCGTCAGCGACATGTCGCCATTGCCGGCGGGCATGTCGCCGAGCACCTGGTCGTAGGTCCGGTTCTCACGAATCACATAGAAGACGTGTTTGATGGGCGAGGTGCCGCCGACGCTGCGCGGAATGGGATTGCCCACCGGCGCGTCGGCCGGC
>JANMCN010000284.1:0-5190 GCA_031361295.1 Acidobacteriota bacterium
GTTCGAACAGCTCAAGCAGATCGACGCGGCGCGGAAGGCGTTCGAGACGGTGATCCAGAAGTACCCCGCCGCGTACGACGCGATCCTCGCGAAGCAGCGGCTGGACAGTTTGAAGGGGAAGTAAGCGGTCCCCTCAAAACGGAATATCGTCGTCCGTCAGCTCGCTGACCGGCTCGCCCATGTGGTCGTCGGCGCCTGACGACGCGGCGGCTCCGGCGCCGCGCGTCTGCTGACGCGCCCCACCACCACCGCCGCCGCCCCCGCCGAGGAGGACCACGCGGTCGCCGCGGATTTCAGTCGTGTAGCGCTTGACCCCTTCCTTGTCGTCCCACTGCCGCGTCTGCAGCCGCCCCTCGACGTAGATCTGTTTGCCCTTCGTCAGGTACTCGTTCAGGCTCTCCGCTGTCTTCCCCCAGAGGACAATGCGGTGCCACTCGGTCTTCTCCTGTTTCTGGCCGGCCTTGTCGTTCCACACTTCGGTGGTCGCGAGGTTCAGCGTGGCGACAGCCGCGCCGCCCGGCGTGAAGCGCATCTCGGCATCGCGCCCGAGATTGCCCACGAGAATCACTTTGTTCACACTGCCCATTCAACAGATCCTTTCAAGAGTGCAGCCATTCTGGAGTGCGCGCGTTTGCGGGTCAATCACGAACTTCCCGACCGGAGGTACGCATTTCCTGCGCGCCGGCCCCGGGCTGACCGTCCCGATTTCTGCTCGCGACGTTGTCGCCACCGAGCGACGCGCCTTGTGACTGGCGACTGGCGACTGGTTACTGGTTACTGGTTACGGTTTCCCGACCACCCGTCAGGACAGAGTCTTACGTCGTCCGTCCGTATCGGTCTTCGAGCCGGACGACGTCGTGCAGTTCCGGCGTGGACACTTCGAAAATGTCACAGTCGGTGATGGCGGTCATCCGGTGCACCGTTCCGGGGGTGACATGCACGGCCTGTCCCGGGCTCATCTCGCGCTTCACGAGCTGCTCCCCTTCCTTGATCTCGAACAGCATGCGCCCGGACGCGAGGTAGATCGTTTCATCCTTCTGATTGTGATATTGCAGGCTGAGCGCGTGGCCGGCATCGACGTGAATGAGCTTGCCGACGTAGCGGTCGGTCTTGGCCCAGTGCAGTTCGTACCCCCACGGTTTATCCACTCGCGTTACTTGGTCCGACACGTCCGGCTCCTTCTCTCGGTTGAGGCTCGATGTGGCATCAGTCGTTCCTGACGGTTTCCCTGGGCGCGAGAAACTCGCCGAGCAGCGCTTCGATCTCGGGCGCCGTCCGCGCGCGGAGCGCCCGTCCGGCCACGCATACGGCCTGGTCCGAATGCAGCCCGCGCAGCACCTGTTTCGCCAGCGGGATGGCCGTCGGCGCCATGCTGAACTCCCGGAGGCCCAGCCCCACGAGCAGCGCGAGGAGCATCGGGTCTGCGGCCATCTCTCCGCAGACCGATACCGGGATGCCGCGTCGTTTCCCGGCGCGGGCGACCAGGCGGATCATCCGGAGGATCGCCGGGTGCAGCGGCTCGTAGAGCCGCGACACGCGGTCGTCCGTCCGGTCCACGGCCAGGCAATATTGAATCAGGTCGTTCGTGCCGATGCTGAAGAAATCGGCGTGCTCGGCGAGGAGATCGGCCGTCAGTGCCGCCGACGGCACCTCGATCATCACGCCGATCGAGACCGGCGGGACGGCCTCTCCGCGCGCGCGCAGCGTGATGGCCGCGCGCTCCACTGCCGCACGCGCATCGCGGAGCTCGTCCACGCCGGAGACGAACGGGAACATGATGCGCAGCGGACCGTGCGCCGCCGCGCGCAGCAGCGCGCGCAACTGGGTCTGGAACATGTCGTCCATCGACAGACTGAGGCGCACGCCCCGCAGGCCGAGCGGCGCGCGCGCGCCGTCCGCCTCCCCCGCGCCCCGCCGCAGCTGTGCCTCGCTCAGGTCGAACGTTCTGACGGTCACCCGCCCGGGGGCCATGCTGCCGACGAGCCGCGTGTAGGCGAGATACTGCGCCTCTTCGGTCAGCGCCGCGTGCCCGCCGCCTGCCACGAGGAACTCCGATCGGAAGAGGCCGATCCCGTCCGCGCCCCCCTGCCTCGCCCGCACGGCGTCGTCCGGCGATTCGACATTGGCTTCGAGCCGGATCTGGACGCCGTCCGCGGTGACCGGTGGGAGGCTTCGGTACTCGTCGAGCGACTGTTCGTACGCCGCGCGGCGCTGCTGGCGCCCCCGCACGTGCTCGAGTGCGGCCGGATCCGGGTCGACGAACACCTCCCCGGTCGACCCGTCGATCGCCAGCACGGCGCCCGGGGAAATGAGCGCGCTGGCGTCGCGCAGGCCGGCGACCGCGGGCACATGGATCGACCGGGCCAGTATGGCGCTGTGGTACGTCCAGCTGCCCGCATCCGTGACGAGTCCGGCGAGGCGGGTACCGTCCAGCTGCGCAATCATCGACGGCGTGAGCTCGTCGGCGACGAGCACCAGCGGTCCTTCCAGGTCCTTGAAGAGATCGAGCGGATCCCTGCCGGTGCGCAGGTTCATCCGCAGCCGGCCCACGACGTCGCCCACATCACCCTGCCGTTCGCGGAGGTACGCGTCCTCGGCCTGGTCGAAGAGCGCCGAGATCTCGTCGAGCGCGCGCTCGAGCGCCGACCCCGCATTCAATCGTTCGGTCCGGATGATTTCCGCCGCGCGGTCGATGAGCATCGCGTCGTCCAGCATCAGCAGCTGCGCGTCGAACAGGTACGCGTGATCGGCGCCCGCCGAGAGCGCGATGCGCTGACGAATCTGGAGGAGCTGCTCGCGGGAACGGTCCCGCGCCGAGGCCAGCCGCTCGAGCTCCCGGGCGACTCGCCCTGCGGGCACGCGGAAGCGCAGGTCGCGCGTGCCCCGCTTGAGCACCAGGGCCTTGCCGATACCGATGCCAGGGGAAACCCCAAGTCCTGTCAGACGCATGACGCCTCGTCAAACCCGCGGCCAATGAGCGCGCACAGCGCCTCCGAGGCCTCGGCCTCGTCTGGCCCGTCCGCGGTGATGTCGATGACGCTGCCGTGCGAAGCCGCAAGCAGGAGCAGGCCCATGATGCTCTTGCCGTCGACCTGACGGCCCCCCTTGGACACGCTGATCTGAGAGGCGAATCCGCTGGCCGTGTGGACGAACCTGGCCGCCGCCCGGGCGTGGAGTCCGAGCGCATTCACAATCGTGATGCTGCAGCTCGTCATGCCGTCATCGCGGCCGCCGCACCCCCGCGGTCCCGTCCTCCCCGGTTCTCATGGCTTGTCGCCGGGCGCCGTGTCGGCCCGGGCCGGGTCGCCGCGCAGAAGGTCCGACGCGACCCAGATGGCACTCCGCCCGTGATCCCTCATCTCGCGCGCCAGCGCGCCGAGATCGCGCGACGCCTGCGGACGCGCGAGCTTGATGAGCATCGGCAGGTTCACGCCGGTGATGACTTCCACGTGCGGACCGACGAACGTCACGCCGAGATTCGCCGGTGTCCCGCCGAAGAGGTCCGTGAGCACGAGCACATCCGCGGGATCCTCGTCGGTGCCCCCCGCGAAACCGCCCACCCGCGCGATCGCCAGCCCGATCTCTTCCCGCGCCCGGTCCACATCGTCGTGCCATCCGATTGAGACCGCGGCAAACTGCGGCAGATCCCCCACGATCATTTCCGCGGAGTTCACCAGCTCGGTCGCGAGCTGCCCGTGCGTGACGACGACAACGCCGAGTTTCATTGATCGGAGTCTTCGCGTTTCCAGGGTGCCGGGCTCAGCCGGTTCTGTCCGACACGCTGAACCTGACCTCCGACCGCGTTACCTGACGATGGCAACCGGGACCCGAGAATCGAAACCGGCCCCGTCTCATTCATTGGCGATATCCCGATGCTTCACGCGCACCCGCACGCCCGGTATCCCGGACAGGCCCTTCTTCAGCGCCTCCGCGATCGCGACCGACCGATGGCGGCCGCCCGTGCAGCCGATGCCGATGGTCAGGTACGACTTGCCCTCGTGCACGTACTGGGGCACGAGGAACTTCAACAGGTTCAACGTGTGGTCGAGGAATTCGTGTGTGGCGCTGGACCGGTCGAGGAACCGCACCACTTCCGGATCGCGCCCCGTGTGCGGCCTGAGCGCGGGGACGAAATGCGGGTTCGGGAGGAAGCGCACGTCGAACAGCAGATCGGAGTCCACCGGAATGCCGTGCTTGAAGCCGAAGCTCAGGACCGTCACCACCAGCTGCGCGCCGGGCGCGCTCCCCGCCCCCACGCCGGTGAACGTGTGGCGCAGCTCGTGGACGGTCATTTCGGATGTGTCCACGACGTGATCGGCGAGCTTCCGGATCGCCTGCATCGCGTCGCGCTCTTCCCTGATGCCCTCGATCGCCGACCGGTCAGGCGAGAGCGGATGCGGCCGCCGCGTCTCGCTGAACCGGCGCACGAGCGTGGGCTCCGCGGCTTCGAGAAAGATCAGCACGGGATGCAGGGTCTTGCGGCTCTTGAGCTTCCGGTAGATCCTGGGGAACTCGTCGAGCATCTTCCCCTCGCGTACGTCCACGACCACCGCCGCCCGGGAGATCTCGGTGCCCGCCCGGAGCGTCAATTCGGCCAGCATCGGGAGGAGCGACACGGGCAGGTTGTCGACGCAGAAATAGCCGAGGTCCTCGAGGGCGCGAATCGCCTGCGACTTGCCCGATCCCGACAGCCCGGTCAGCACGACGAATCGCGAGGTGACGGCAGTCCTCGCCGCGCGCCGGGCGGAATGCCGCTTTTCGCGCATCATAGATCCTCGCCGGGATCGCCGTCCGGCGGGCGGACGGTCAGCTGATGGTTCAGCCGGCTGACGAGCCGCCGCGCGGCATGATGGCCGCGCGCGCGCAGGAGCTGGTTTCGCGCAGCCACCTCCACGAGGATCGAGATGTTCCGGCCCGGGGCCACGGGCATCCGGATCATCGGGATCCTGGAGCCGAGCACTTCGTAGGATTGGTCATCGAGTCCGAGGCGATCATACTCCCGCCCGTGCTCCCAGCGCTCGAGCTGCACGACGAGCTCGACCCTCTTGGACGACCGCGTGGAGGCGACCCCGAACAGGTCCTGGACGTTGATCAACCCGAGTCCGCGAATCTCCATGTGATGCCGGGTCAGCTCCGGACACGTGCCGATGATGAATGACTCGGCGCGGCAGTGCAGGTCGACCACGTCGT
>JANMCN010000006.1:0-23607 GCA_031361295.1 Acidobacteriota bacterium
GCGCCTGGCTGATGAACGGCGCGACGGTCGTCACCCAGAGCAACCTCTCGGTCGATCGACTGGCGGACACCACCTGGACGATTCGCGGGGTCGGCGACGTCAACGGCGACGGATACGCGGATCTGATTTGGCAGAACACGACGACCGGCGGGCTGGGGGTCTGGTACCTGAACGGCTTCAACGTCACCTTCCAGGGCAACCTGTCGATCGACCACGTCGCCGACACCACCTGGAAAGTCGTTGGCCCCGGTTAAGAACTGCGGCATCTGTGCGCGATGAGCGGACGCCGCCGAGCCGCGCCTCGAGACATTGACGGGCAGGGGGGCGCCCGAGTCCCCCTGCTTCCGTGACCGGACCCTTCCCTCAGTGCCCGTAACCTCCGTACGGCCGCGTCAGCGCGGGCCGCGCTGGTGTAGTCTGCTCGGCGGGAGGTCGGTTCGATGCTCGGCCTGATGAAATCCGCAATAAGAGGGACCGCCAGACTAGCCGGGTACGACATTCGCCCTGCGCCCAGCCGCATCGGGTATACGGTCGCGAGGCGCCGGCGGTGGGGTGACGACTACATCTCGGATCTGAACGCGATCGCTCGCCTGGCAGGCCGGCCGATCCAGACGATTTTCGTCGTCGGAGCGTTCGAAGGTCACGGATCGCTGGAGCTCCTCCGCGCATTCCCCCACGCCACGGTCCACAGCTTCGAACCTGACCCGGAGACATTCGGGCGCCTGGTGCAGAACGTGCGGACGTTCCCCAATGCCGTGAATCACAATATCGCGGTCGGCGACGCCTCAGGGCATGTCCCGTTTTACGTGAACGCCGCGAAAGACTGCAGCTCGCTCCTCCCTCCCGACCCTCTCGGAATCCTGAAGCCGTCGGCGGCCACGACAGAGATCACGGTCGTGACCCTTGACGATTTCTGCCGCGAACAGCACCTCGATCGCGTCGACTACGTGCACGCTGATGTGCAGGGGGTTGAACACCAGCTGTTGCGGGGCGCCCGCCGCCTCCTCGAACAACGGCGAATCGCCACGCTGCTCCTCGAAGTCAGCTTCGACCCGTTCTACCAGGGTCAGTCGACGGTCTCCGAGCTGTTCGAGCGGATGACTGCGCACGACTACCGTTTCGTCTGCACGCAGGGGATGTTCTTCGAGCCTGGCGTGCCGTATCCCAGGGGCGGAAATCTCATTTTTACAGCGAAGCTGTAGAAACCCGGGGAACTAGTTCGTCATCTGAAAATGGACGGACGGTGGCAAAACGACACGATTCGCTCGCAGCCACCGTGTACCCAACTCAGCTCAGCCAGCCGGTGCGCCTGGGGGCCGCTCGCGACACCCGGAGTCCTGGCCGTCGAGTCAAAACTTCACAACCGGGTTGCGCGGCCACAGAAGCGTAACGGCCAAACGGCCGAGGCCTGAGCTCAACAGGTGAAAACATTCGATTTTAAAGCCAAAAATTCGAAATACACGGTGGCATACCCGTTGCTCCAGTTGAGGTCGTCCCGTATCACCTGGAGCTGTAAATGTTGCTGACAACCCGCGCTCGCGCGATTTTCACGCTGCTCTGCCTGCTTTTCGCGTCGTCGGTGGCTTCCGCACAGTCAACGCAGTCGGTGACTGTCGCGTGGGACGCCAACACCGAATCGACGGTCACGGGCTACGTCCTCAAATGGGGGACACGCGCGCAGACGTACACGTCAACGCTCGACGTCGGGAAAGTCACGACCTTCACGGTGAACGGACTGGCCCCCGACCAGCGCTACTACTTCGTCGTCTCCGCCTACAGCTCGTCGGGGATGATCAGCGCGCCGTCGAACGAAGTGAGCAACGACGCGCTCATCGTCCAGACCGGCGGAGTCTTGACCAGCCAGCGGCCCGGGATGTTCTGGCACAACCAGGTCACAGGGCAGCTGTCCACCTGGCTGCTCTCGGGCTCGAACGTCATCGACACGCGCGGGATCAGCATGGGCGGCGTGTCCGACACACATTGGAAAGTGGCGGGGACGGGCGATCTGGACGGCGACGGGTTCACCGACATCCTGTGGCGCCACGACACCGAAGGCTGGCTCGCGGTGTGGTTCCTCCAGTACAACCAGGTCGTCGCGACACAGTATCTGAGCATCAACAAGATGGCCGATGCGAACTGGCAGATCAAGGGGCTCGGCGACGTCGACGGCGATCACCGCGCCGACATCATCTGGCAGCATACCGACGGCTCTCTGGCGGTGTGGCTCATGAAAGGCACCACGGTCGCGGGCGGTGGCTACCTGAGCATTCCAAAGGTCGGCGATCCGAAGTGGCAGATTGTCGGCGTGGCCGATACCAACGGCGATGGGATGGCGGACATCATCTGGCAGGATCCGACCGAGGGCTGGCTGGCTGTCTGGTACCTGCAGCGGACCGCGGTCGTCGGCACCTACTATCTGTCGATCAACCGGATGGCCGACACCAACTGGCGGATCCAGGCGGCCGGGGATGTCGACGGGAGCGGACGCCCGGCCATCCTCTGGCGGCATATGACCGATGGCTGGGTCGGCCTGTGGTACCTGCAAGGCAGCACGGTCGTGGGCACTTATCTGACCAATCCGGCCAAGGTTTCCGACTTGAATTGGAAAATCGTGGGCAGCCGCTGACTCATCGGTGGCGTACTTCGGGGCTCCCGTGCTGCAAATGGGAAGTTTCTTTCACACTATTCCCGTTTCACGAGTGAATCCCGGCTAATTGTTCAGGCATAGGCGTTGCTCTGCTGCGTCCCGGGAGGGACCGCAGCAATATGAGAAGCCTTTTTCGGGTCGTGGTGATAACGGGTGCTTGCATCGCAGCCACGATGTCGGCCGAAGCGCAGACGATAGATTTGGCGACCGGTGCAGCTGATCCAATCTGGCGCGGTGTAGCCGCTGGATCGAAAGCGGGAGCCTGGCTGGACCAGGGTGCGGTGAACACCGGAGACTCGCGTCAGGACCTCATCATGGGGGTGCCCGGCGGGCCCGGGCTGGCGGGCAAGGTCTACCTGGCCTTTGGCGGGCCGACTCGAACGGGAGACCTCCCGCTTTCGAGCGCCGACACGGTCATCACAGGGGAAGCGGCAGGCGACCTCTTCGGCACGACCACCGCGGCGGGCAACATCATCAACGCGGCGGGTTCGATCCCCCGGGCCCTCGTCGTGGGCGCGCCGGGCGCGCTGTCGAATCGCGGCATTGTCTATCTCTTCGCCGGGGGCTACCGCGTCGGCGACAGCCTGTCGGCAGCCACCGACTCCGTCACCAAGATCATCGGCCAGACCGGCGACCAGCTCGGGATGGCCCTGGCGACCGGCGATTTGAATGGTGATGGCTACCGCGAAATCATCATCGGCGCGCCGGGAACCGGCCGCGTGTACGTCATTGCCGGCGGTCCGTCGATGCCCGCCACCATAGACCTCTCGCTCCCGGGCGCACCCGTCGCCCTGGCCTTCAGCTTCGCGGGGTTCGGCAGCGTCCTCGCCGCCGGAGACATCACCGGCGACGGTGTTTACGACCTTCTCCTCGGCCAGCCGAGCAACAACGCGGTGTACGTCGTGAAGGGGCGCAGCGGCAGCATGCCTCCCGCGGCGTTCGACATGGTGTTCTCGGGCATCGACGCCGGCGACAACGCCGGCAGCGCGATTCGCCTCGCGGACGTCGACGCGGACGGGACGACCGACGTGATCATCGCGGCGCCCGATGGGGACGGCCCCGCGAACGGCCGCGCCAATGCCGGCGAGGTCTACGTCCTCTGGGGTGGCCCGGCACTCTCGAGCCGCAGCCTGTCCAGCGCGAATGTCACCTTCTTCGGTCGTGACGTGGGCGGACGCATGGGCGCCATCCTGGCGGCCGGCGATATCAATCGCGACACCCCCAACGATCTGGTGTTCGTGTCCCCGCCCGCTCGCGCGGGAACCGGTGGAATCGACATCTACTACGGCCGCGGACGGACGTCCATCGGCACCGCGCAGCCGGACGGCACGCGCGTGGTGGACTTCGCCACCGACGCGCCCAGCCGGACGATCTACGGGGATACCGCGGGCGGTACGATCACCGCCGTGCAGGTCTTCGAGGTCACCGGTGAAGGCGCGCGAGACGTCATCGTCGGGATGAGCGGGAACAATGGCGGTGTGGGCGCCGTGTACTTCACCATCTCTCCACGCCTGACGCTCGGCGCATCGGCCGTCACGCTGTCGGGCTACCAGGGCATCGCGACCAGCGCCCCGGTGGCGGTCCGTAATATCAGCACGATCCCGATCACCTGGCGGACGTCGTCCAATCAGCCGTGGCTGAGCGCGACGCCCAGCGGATCCACCAGCGCCTCCGCGTTCGGTGATGTCGTCATCTCGGCCAACGGCAACGGACTGCTCCCGGGAACCTACACGGGCACCGTGATGGTGATCTCGACGAGCATCCATTTGACGATGTCGCAGCCGATCGCGGTGACCTTCACCGTCCGCGAAACGCAGCCGAACCCGGCAACGTCCCCGACGGCCGGCTCGCCGCCCGGCGCGCGGTACAACATCCTGTTCCGCAACAGGACGGACGGGTACCTGGCGGTCTGGCAGATGAACGGGCTGGCGCTGACGGGCGTGCAGTCGCTCAGCATCAACCAGATGCCGAACGCGGCCTGGAGGATTGCCGGCTACGGCGACCTGAACGGCGACGGCGAGCGGGATGTCGTGTGGGAAGAAGACACGCAGGGCTGGCTCGCCGTGTGGTTCATGCGAGGACCGCAGGTCATCGGGACGTACTACCTGAGCACGAACCGCATCGATCCGAACTGGAAGATCCGCGCGGTCGGCGATGTCAATGGCGACGGCAAGGCCGACTTGATCTGGCGCCACACCGACGGGTGGCTGGCCACGTGGACGATGAACGGCGTCCAGGTGACCGGAACCTACTACCTGAGCATCAATCGCCTCGCCGATCCGAACTGGCAGATCGTGGGCGCAGGCGACACGGACGGCGATGGCCGGGCCGACATCCTCTGGCAGAACAAGGTGGACGGCTGGCTCGGAGTCTGGACCCTCAATGGCCCCCAGGTCCTCAGCACGCAGGTGCTGAGCATCCCGAAGATGACGGTGCCTCAGTGGACGATCATGGGTGTCGGCGACGTCAACGGCGATGGACGGGCAGACCTGCTGTGGGAGCACGACGACGGAACGCTGGCGACGTGGTGGCTCAACGGATCGCAGGTTATCGCCACATATCTGCTGAATCCCGCGAAGCTCTCGAATCCAGAGTGGAGGATTGCGGGTCCGAAGTAATCAACGAGGCAGGAGGGCGGCGCCGATCGGGCGCCGCCCTCGTCTTTTGCCTTACCGGGAGTCGTGGATGACGGAGAGGTGCCGGGCCAGCGCATCCTGCCAGGCCGGCATCACGACTCCAGCGGCCTTCAGTTTCGACGGCGACAACGCACAGTAGCGAGGACGCGGCGCGATGAGACGCGCGGCCTCGAGCGTCAGCGGCTTCATCCGGAGGGGACATCCCAGCAGCCGCGCGGCTTCACTGGCGACGTCTGCCCACGACGCCGCCCCTTCGTTCACGCAGTGGTAAAGACCAGGCGCGAGATGTCGCTCAACCGTCGCCCGCGTCGCGCGCGCGACGTCGGCCGTGTAGCTGGGCGAGACCGTGCGATCGACGAACACCGGGACCTCTGCGCGTGACCGGATGCGCTCCACGATTGTGGCGAGGCTGCCCCGCCGCGCACCACCCGGTCCAGGCTCTCCAAAGAGACTCTCCACCCTGAGCACATACGCGCGGGGCGCTTCCGCGGCGAACCAGTCGCCAAGCAGCTTGGACGCGGCATAGACGCTCTGCGGGTTGGCGGGATCCTGTTCGGTATAGGGCCGGGAGGCCTCCCCGTCGAACACGAAGTCGCTGCTGTAGTGCACGAACGTCGCGTCAACCGCCGCGGCGGCACGTGCGAGGCCGAGCACCCCGAACGCATTGACCGCCAGCGTCCGCGCGGGCTGGCGCTGGGCGCCGTCCACATCGTTATACGCCGCGCAGTTGACAATCACGTCCGGACGCACCGACTTGACGAGCGCGGCAACGGCGTCGGCGTCGCCGATGTCCACCTCCCCGTGGCCTGATGCATGCACCTCACCCGCAAGGCGGAACTCCCGCACGATCGCCGCACCGAGCAGGCCGCCGGCGCCGGTCACCAGGACCCGCATCAGCCGGCGATCGCGCTGGCGAGCGCGTCAACGACGGCGTCTTGCTGTCCCGCGGTGAGCTCACCGTAAATCGGGAGCGCCAGCGTGCTGTCAGCGGCGGCCTCGGCCTGCGGGAAGTCGCCGCGCACGTGCCCCAGCGACGCGAAGCATTCCTGGAGATGGAACGGCACCGGGTAGTAGACCTCCGTGCCGATGCCACGTTCCGCCATCACGGCCCGGACGCGATCGCGGCTGGGTACCCGGACGATGTACTGATTGAAGATATGGCCGCGTTCGGCCGGCGTCACGGGAAGGACCACGCGGTTCGCACATCCAGCTCGTGCGAACAGCCGGTCGTATCGCGCCGCATTCTCGATGCGCATCGCCGTCCATCGCGCCAGGTGGGGCAGCTTGACCCGAAGCACCGCCGCCTGCAGCGCATCCATCCGGAAGTTGCCGCCGATGCGCTTGTGGAAATACTTGGGGTGGGCGCCGTGATTGCGGAGCAGCCGGAGTTCGTCCGCGAGCCCTGGATCGTTCGTCGTCACGAGGCCGGCGTCGCCGAACGCCCCGAGGTTCTTGCTTGGAAAGAACGAGAAGCATCCGGCGGTGCCCATCGATCCGGCTTGCCGGCCCCGGTAGGTCGCGCCAATGGCCTGGCACGCATCCTCGATGACGGCGATGCGGCCCTGCTGCGACGCCATCGCGAGAATCGGGTCCATATCGGCGCACAGGCCGTAGAGGTGGACCGGCATGATGGCACGCGTCCGTGGCGTGACGGCGGCGCGCACCGACGCGGCGTCGAGGTTGTACGTGCGCGGATCGATATCCACCAGCACCGGAGTCGCTCCGACCCGGACGATGCAGCCCGCGGTGGCGAAGAAGGAATACGTGCTGGTGATCACTTCGTCGCCGGGCCCGATGTTGAGCGCCATCAGTACGGCGAGAAGGGCGTCGGTCCCGGACGACACGGTGACTGCCTGGTCGACCTGCAGGCGGTCGGCGAGCTCACGCTCGAGTGTCTCGACCTCCGGGCCCATGATGAAGCGCTGGCTGTCGCACACCCTCGCGATGGCGCCGAGTATCTCCTCCCGGAGTGGCCGGTACTGCGCGTCCAGATCGAGGAGCGGCACCGGTACAGGTTGCGCGGTCGTCATCGAATCACGACTTCGGGCGCCCCCCACAGCGCCAGGTCATTGCGACCGTCGTCACCTTTGCCGGGCAGGCTGCGGTTGGTGTTGAAAATGAGCTCGACCTGTTCTCCTGCGTACATCGACAAATCGACGGTCACGGGGATCCAGCGCCGGTCTCCCTTGTTGGAAAACGGATCGAGATGCTGGTTGAAGAGCTCGTCGTAGGTGCGACCATCGGACACGCCGACCCGGAAGAGCACGCCGTCGCCTTCCTTGTCCCACGCTTCCGGCTTCATCCCGAGCGACACCTTCAACCAGCCGTCATCGGGCACGCGCATCCGCCAGATGAGACGGGAGGCTGGGGTCGTGAAGATCGCCTTCTTCCTGTCCCCGTTCAGCTCCGCGTCGATCACCTGAAACGCCTCAGCGTTCGGTCGCTTCTCCGCGCCGTCGAACGTGGCGACGAGGTCCGTAGACTGCGCGCGGCCGCCGCGACGGAACAGCCACCATCCCGTAATCACCAGTAGCACGATGACAACGGCCGTGAGAACCGTGCGATTCGCTTTCATGCGTCAACTGCCTCCGATGACAAACCGTTAATCTACCACGGTGGGTCCTGCCGCCGGTCCGCTCCACACGTGACGGCGCAGGTCGCGCGCGCACAGGCCGGGTGGCTGGAAGTCGGGTAGGATACCTGTTTCCGGCCTGACCCTCATCAGCATGGAACCAGTCGATACACTCATCGTGGGCGCCGGCCTGACCGGTCTGGCCGCCGCCGCAGAACTCGCGGCGGCCGGACTGAGCGTGGCGATCGTGGAACGGCATCCAAAACCCGGGATGGAGACCAGCACCCACAATAGTGGAGTGATCCATGCCGGCATTTATTATCCGGCGGGCTCGCTGAAAGCGGCGCTCTGCGTCGAAGGCGCCGAACGCCTCTACGCCTTCTGCGCCGCCAACGGCGTCCCGCACGAGCGGTGCGGGAAATTGATTGTCGCGGGTGAGGGAGACTCCATTGCGGCCCTCGAGGCCCTCGCGGCGAAGGGCGCCGCGAACGGCGTCCGCGGCCTGGAAATGGTCGACAGCGCGTTCGTTCGGGCACGCGAGCCCAACGTGGCGGCGCACGCGGCGCTCTGGTCACCCGCCACGGGGCGCCTCGAACCGGAAGCGCTCGTCCGGGCGCTGCTCCGGGCCGCCGAAGCGCGGGGGGCGATGCTGCTTCGCGGCGCACGACTGCTCGACGGCGTGCCCCGTCCTCACGGCTACGATCTCCGGTTTGAACGCGAAACGATTCCCGCCCGGGTCGTCGTCAACGCCGCGGGTCTGTATGCAGATGAAGTGAGCGGCGCCCTCGGGGGCGACGCGTTCACCATCTACCCGTGCCGCGGTGAGTACGCGGAATTGAGGCCCTCGCGGCGCGGGTGGGTCAACGGACTGGTGTACCCCGTCCCCCACGCGTCGGGTCACGGACTCGGCGTTCACCTCACCAAGACCACCGGTGGTTCGGTGTTGCTGGGCCCGACGACCCACTACCAGGAAGCCCGTGACGACTATGAACGGGGACGCCTGCCGCTCGAGGCGTTCGTCGAGCCTGCGCGACGGCTCCTGCCGGAATTGACGCTCGCAGACATCACGTACGGCGGAAGCGGCATTCGACCGAAACTACAGCCACCTCACGAAACGTTCGCGGACTTCATGATCCGGCGCGACACCCGTCAGCCCGCGCTGATCCAGGCGGCCGGGATCGAGTCGCCCGGCCTGACCGCCTGCCTCGCGATTGCCGCGCGGGTCGCGGCGCTCGTGCGGGAAACGCTGCAGTAGCCCGCGGGCCTCCGGACCGGCCTACCGGACCCGCTCCTTGACGGCGGCTCGCGTCTCCCGCTCGGCGTCGCGCTTCTTCACGGTCTCCCGCTTGTCGTGCGCCTGTTTGCCCTTGGCCAGGCCGATCGCGACCTTGACGTGCCCGTTCTTGAAATACATGCGGGTGGGCACGAGCGTCATGCCCTTCTCGACGGTCCGGCCGATCAGTTTCCGGATTTCCTGTTTGTGCAGCAGCAGCTTGCGCCGGCGGGTCGGTTCGTGATCCGCGTAGCCGCGGTGGCTGTACGGGTTGATGTGGACGTTCAGGATCCACACCTGGCCGTCCTCGACGGTCGCATAGCTGTCCCGGAGATACACGTTGCCTTCGCGGATCGCCTTCACTTCGGTGCCAAGCAACGCCACGCCGGCTTCGAACGTCTCGACGATGTGATAGTCGTGGAATGCCTTCCGGTTTTCCGCAATGCTCTTCTGCGCCTGCTCACGTTCGCTTTTCACATCGTCACCGTCTGGGAAATCCGAGCCATGTCATCGCGGGCTGGCTGCCAGCCGCGCCGCCAGCCGGATCGCCTCGATCAGGCTGGACGGATCCGCCACTCCCCGGCCCGCAATATCGAACGCCGTCCCGTGATCGACGGACGTCCGGACGATCGGCAGCCCCAGCGTGACGTTGACCGCCTTGCCGAAGGCCACGACCTTCACCGGGATCAGGCCCTGATCGTGGTAACAGGCGACGACCGCGTCGAACTCGCCGCGCATGGCGCGCACGAAGACCGTATCGGCCGGAAAGGGCCCGTCCACGGCCACGCCCCGGGCACGGCACGCCGCGACCGCCGGCGCCAGCACCTCGTCCTCTTCACGTCCCATCAGGCCGTGCTCGCCCGCGTGCGGATTGAGGCCGGCCAGCGCGAGCCGCGGTGCGGCAAATCCGAAGCGCGGCAATTCGCTCGCGCCGAGCATGATGATGGCTTCCAGCGTGGTGCGGGTCAGCGCGGCGGGGACCTCCGACAATGGGATGTGCACGGTCGCCAGAATCACCCGGAGCGACTCGGCGTAGAACATCATGGCGACCTGCCGGGAACCCGTGAGATGGGCGAGCAGGTCGGTGTGCCCGCGCCACGGCAGCCCGGCGGCGGCAAACGCTTCCTTGTTGATCGGCCCGGTGGCGACGGCGTCGATGACGCCGCTCCGGGCATCCGCAACCGCGTGCACGACGGCGTCGTATGCAGCGCGGCCGGCCTCGGGCGAAATCCGCCCGCGGGCGAATCCTTCGATCTCGCCCGCCTTGTGCGGCCCATACAGGACAATCTCGCACACGCCGGCAAGGCTCGGGTCCGCCGCCGCTTTTACCGCAATTTCAGGACCGATCCCCGCGGGGTCCCCGACCGTGACACCAATCCGCGGCCGCGCCTTCATCCGCACGTGCCGCAGCTGCCCGACGTGCACGTGCCGCAGCCGGTGCTCTCCGCTCCTGGACCCGTCGGGTTGCCGCAGGACCCGCAGCCCCCTTCGTCGGCGCACCCCCCGTGCTTGACCCCTTTGCCATTCGGGAGCTCGTATCGGAGACAGCATTTGAGACGGCCGCACATCCCCGACAGCTTCGAGGGATTGAGGCTGAGGTTCTGCTGCTTCGCCATCTTGATGGACACGGGCTCGAACGTGTTCAGGAAGGTCGTACAGCACAGCGGGCGCCCGCAGGATCCGTAGCCGCCGAGCATCTTCGCCTCGTCGCGAACGCCAATCTGGCGCATCTCGATCCGCACCCGGAAATGCGCGGCAAGGTCCCGGACCAGCTCGCGGAAATCCACCCGGCCCTCCGCCGTGTAGTAGAAAATCAGCCGCGATCCGTCGAAGAGCTGTTCGACGCGCGCCAGCTTCATCGCAAGACCGCGCTCGCGGATTTTCATCAGGCAGATGCGCTGGGCTTCCTGCTCGCGATGCCGGTACTTGAGGCGCGTCACCACGTCGTCGTGCGTGGCCCGCCGGACGACCTGCAGATCCGAGTCGGGTGGAGGGAGCTTTCGGGCGGCGAGCGCCGGAAGGGTCTGGGTGACGGTGGCGAGCGCCGTTCCTTCGGCCGTGTTGACGATCACCGCATCACCGGGGGCAAACCGCTGCGGCGCCGGGATCGCGTCCGCGTACTCGCCATCGGCATCGAGCGCAAGTTCGGGCAGCAGGAACGAATACGTCCGCCCGACGGAAGAGAACTTGACGCTGATGAACGGGCGCTGGGGCCCGGAGCTCATGTCAGCCTTTATTAGCGGCGACCCGGGACGGCGGCGTTCTAGACGGAGGACGCCGCAGACGCTAGATCTGGAACGCGAGCCAGTCGGCGACGATCTTCGGGCTCGCGTTGCGCTCGAGCGCCGACAGCGCCCGGTCAACCGCCGAAAACGCGCGAAGCGCGCGCTCGCCGTCGAACGACCGCTGGAGCCGCTCGAGCAGCGGCCGGAGGTCGGCGTTGGCGAGGCATCGCTCATCCGCACGGGAAAGCAGAACCCCGACGTCACGGAGAATCGACGACAGCGCGTGCAGCCGACGCGCCAGTGCTTCCCGATCGCTGCCTCCGCGCACGGCTCCAGTCAGCGCCCTCGCGCCTTCGAGCCTGCGACGCGGATCGTTCGACGCGGCCACGCTGTCCAGCAGCCCGGCGGCCGCCTCCCGCGCGTCCACGAACCCCTCGACGCCTCCTTCGAGTGCGGCGCCGATGCTGCCATCCGACAGCGACGCGGCCGCATGCGCATCCGACTCGCTGTACTGATGGTTCGCCATCAGAACCGCCGCGACGTCCGCCGGAGCCAGGCGTCCGAACCTCAGCCGCTGACACCTCGACCGGACCGTCGGCAACAGGACGTCAGGACGCGACGTCACCAGCACGAACACCGAGGCAGGGGGCGGCTCTTCGAGCGTCTTGAGCAACGCATCCTGCGCCTGGATCACCAAGGCATCCGCGTGGTCGATAATCACGACCCGCCGACGACCCTCGAACGGCCTGTAGCCCGTCCGCTCGACCGCCTCGCGCACCTGGTCAACCTTGATCGCCCCGGTCTCTCCGGGTGCGATGAGCAGCACGTCCGCGTGCACCCTTCGCGCGATTCGCCGGCACGACGCGCACACCCCGCACGCATCGCGGACCTGGAGACCGTCGTCCGGGCGTAATTCCCCGCCCCCAGGGGCGACAGGCGTGAGGCAATTCAGCAGCTGCGCGAGCGCGACGGCGGTCATTCGCTTGCCGACGCCTTGCGGACCCGCGAAGATCAGACTGGGAGGCAGCGAGTCACGTGCCGTGGCGCGCCCAAGCAGTTCGTAGATATGCGCGTGCCCTGTAATGTCTCTGAACGGCATGGAGGCAACTGACCGAATCCTACCACGGGCAGCTGAGCCGCAACGGTCGGGGGACAGGCTTAGCGGTCCGACTTTCTCTTCTTGCCCTCTGCGTTCTCTTTATTCTCGTCCCGTTTGTCCTTCTTGCCGAAAACCTTCGACCAGAATCCCTTCTTCTTTGGCGGGTCTTCCAGTACGGTGCCTCCCGTGATCTCGTCGGCCGGGGGGCCTGACTGCGAACGGTCGGAGATCCCGCTCGTGCCCCTCCGCTCGGGCATCGGCAGACCGGCCTGGTCCGGCGGCACCGGCGGATCGGAGTGGTTCCCGAAGAGCCCGGCCAGCCTGTCCATCAGTGATGGCGCCGGATGCAGGGGGCACACCGTCGTGGGCTGCGTTCCACTGACGAAGTACTCGGTGTAGATCATCGAGCGCGACTCCGTGCCCCCGTCGCGGTTCAGGACCTCGACGTTGTTGCAGCCGTCATTCGGCAGCTGTCCGGAGATCCGGCACACGTTGACGCCGACGACGTTTGCCGGCCGGTCGAACCAGTCGGGCTTGTCCCGTTTGGTCGCCACTTTCATGAAACTGGCCCAGAGCGGCACGGCGATGTCGCCCGCATACCCGTTCGACGTGATGGTGGCCGGCTGATCGAATCCCACCCAGACGCCGGTCACGAGGTGCGGCGTGTAGCCCACGAACCAGGCATCGACGTAGTCGTTGGTCGTGCCCGTCTTCCCCGCAGCCGGGAGCGTGAACCCGGCTTGCCTGGCGCGTGACGCCGTTCCCGCGTTGATGACGTCGGCGAGCATGCTCGACATCAGGAACGCCGTCGCTTCCGTCACGGCACGGTGCGACGTTCCCTCGTCGGTGTAGAGCACGTTGCCATCGCTGTCTTCCACCTTTCTGATGAGCAATGGCTGCCGGACGATGCCGGCGTCCGCGAAGGCGCCGTACGCGGCCGTCAGGGAAATGAGCGTGACCTCGCTGGCCCCCAGCGCGAGCGAGGGCACGCTCGGCGGCGTGCCGACGTTCAGCTTCTGGGCATAGGCCACGGCCTTCGGAATACCCACGGTGTTCAGCATCTGCACGGCGGCGCGGTTGCTCGAGGTTCGAAGTGCCGTGCGCACAGTCATCGAGCTGGCCGTCGAATGCTCGTCCTCGGGTACCCAGCCCCCCTGCGGGGTGGCGATCGGATCGTTCAGGTTCGTGATGACCGAAGCCGGCGTATATCCCGCCTCGAGCGCCGCCGCATAGACGAACGGCTTGAACGCCGACCCGGCCTGGCGCTTGGCCTGGACGGCGCGATTGAAGTGGCTTTCCCCGAAGTCCCGTCCGCCGACCATGGCCCGAACGTATCCGGTGGACGGATCGATGGCCACGAGCGCCCCCTGGAGGTACTCCGCAAGCTCGCCTTCCTTTGTCGGGGGCTGTTTGGCGCGCGGTACGTGCGGATACCGGGGACGGTGCTCGATATCCGCGAGCGCCTTTTCGACGAGCTTCTCCGCCTCCTGCTGCAGATCTGGATCGAGCGTGGTGAAGACGCGGAGGCCGCCGCGGTAAACGCGCTGCCACCCGAACCGATCCACCAGATCCCGGCGGACCTGCTCCTTGAAATAGAGACCGAACGTCTCCCTGATTTCGAGCGCGTTCTTCAATCGCACTGTGCTCTGCCTGGCGCGGTCGGCCGTGGGCTGGTCGATCGCGCCCGAGGCCACCATCGTCTGCAGCACCACGTTCCGGCGGGCGATTGCGCGGCCGAGGTTCACGGTCGGGGCGTAGCTGGAGGGAGACTGGATCAGACCGGCGAGGAGCGCCGCTTCGTCCACGGTCAAATCGCTGGACGTCTTCCCGAAATAGCCGCGGGCGGCCGCTTCCACGCCGTAGAGCCCGTCGCCGAGGTACACCTTGTTGAGATACAGCTCGAGGATGTCCTTCTTGCTGTACATCTTCTCGATGTATGCGGCCAGGATCACTTCCTTCAGCTTGCGCCGGTAGGTCTTGTCCCGACTGAGGAAGCTCTGGCGGGCGAGCTGCTGGGTGATCGTGCTGCCTCCCTCGCTGCGGCGGCCGGTCTGAATGTTCTTGACCACGGCACCGATCACGCGAATCCCGTCGACGCCGCCGTGATCGTAGAACCGCTGATCTTCGACGGAGATCACAGCCTTGATCAGGTTCGGTGACATTTTGTCGAGCGGAACGTCGATGCGCTGTTCCTTGAAGATCGTGAACACGGGCGCGTCGGCCGCATCGAGAATCGTCGTCGATTGCGCCATGTCGCCGATGCCGCGAAGCGCCGTACGGTCCGGCAGACCCGCGGTCAAGTCGTAGCTGAACCATGCTGTCCAGCCGGCGGCCAGGAAGACGGTGACAGCGAGGGCCGCCACCGTCGCCGTCAGGATGCGGGGACGCCCGGCAAACGCCTTATGGACGAAGTCGAATCGCGGCACTCGAAATCTCATCAACGCTCTGCGCACGCAAAACAAGGGCCTGCGGCCGAGCCCGCGCGCCCGGCCCATCCTCGGAGGCCAGGGTAGCAGGAGGACCGGAGCAATCACCGCGAAAATCGCAAGCTGAGCGGGTGTCAATCCCGGCGGAAGGCGCACGACAGACGCGTGGATCCGTCCGGGGGCCGACGGACTGTGTCGGGATGGCGCCGGCCCGAAGGTCTGTTACACTCCGCGCATTATGAGCACCCTTTTGCGCGTCGCCCCCCTGATGTTTGCCCTGCTGTCTCAAGCTGCCCCGACCGAACCGGGCTGGACGAGCCTCTTCAACGGAAAGGATTTGACCGGCTGGAAAGTCTCCAACCCGGCATCCTGGAGTGTCAAGGAAGGCGCCATCGTGGCGAATGGCACCCCGGGCCACGCGTTCTACGACGGAGAGTTCCGCAACCACATGTTCCGGAATTTCGAGCTCAAGGTGGACGTGATGGCACGCGCCAATTCGAACGGCGGCGTCTACGTCCTCACGGAGTACCAGGAGACCGGATTTCCGAAGAAGGGGTTCGAGATTCAGGTCAACAACACCTTCACGAAGGACCCGGTCAAGACAGGGAGCCTCTACCACGTGCAGGACGTGACCGAAGCGCCGGCGAAAGACGATGAATGGTTTACCGAACACATCATCGTCAAGGGGAACACCATCACCGTGAAGGTGAACGACAAGCAGCTGGTGGACTGGACCCAGCCGGCGGACTGGACCGGCGGACGGGAGGGTGCAGGCCGCGCCATCACCGGGCCCGGCACGATTGCGTTGCAGGCCCACGACCCGAACAGCACGGTCTACTACAAGAACATCCGTATCAAACCGCTCGACTGACGGCCGGCGGGAGGGAGAGGGCCGCGGTTGTCCCTCCCTCCCCCGGCTCCATGTACTGCCGCTCCGCTCTCCGGATCGCCTTGTAGCGCGCGAACACCGCGCGCGAGTCCTCGAAGCCGAGCGCGGACCGCCAGGTGCTGCCGCGGAACGTGTGCGCGAGCATCTTCGCGCCGTTCTTCATGACGAACAGCGGGTAATGCCTGACCACTGCCGGCAGGTGGCGCACTTTCATCCAGCGCTCCGAGCGCCATCGGGAGAACTCGATGTCGTCCGCGGACAGATACCGGGTCTTCACGACGGCGGTCGTTCCGTCGTATTCCTCCACGCGGTCGGTCACGATCAGCCCCCGCTCCTGGAAATCGCGCGTCATCGGCGTCCCGGGGTACGGCGTCGGGTGCTGGATGTACGGCCAGTCCACGAACCGTCGAGCGAAGCGCAGGTTGGTATCGATCGATTCCTGCGTGTCGTCGGGATTTCCGACGATGATGCCGCCGACGACATACATGCCGGCGCGCTGTATGCGGTCGATCGCGGAGAGCGTCGCGTTGCCGGTCCTCCGGCCTCCTTCCCGCTGGGCGTTCTTCGCGCTGGCCTTCAGGAACTCGAGGTCGTCGTCCAGCACGTTCTCGATGCCGAGAAACACGTAGAGGAACCCCGCCTTCCGCATCAGCGGCGCGAGCGTGTCTCCATGGTTCGCGATCGACGATGTCATCGCCTGCACGATGTAGTGGATGTCGTTCAGCCCGGCGGCGATGATCGCGCGGCACAGCCCTTCGAAGCGCGCCACGTTGAGCGTGATGTTGTCGTCGACGATGAAGATCGCACGCGCGCCCCGTGCGCGCGCGTCGGCGATGTCGGCAAGCACCCGCTCGAATCCGAAGGTGTGGAAGTTCCGCCCCCGCATCTCGATGATCGAGCAGAAGCTGCAGTCGAACGTGCAGCCGCGCGAGGTTTCCACGATGTCGATGGGCCGGCCCAGAAAGGTGTAGCCGTCGAGCACGCGAGAGCCGCGATCGGGCAGCGCGATCTCGCCGTTGTCGAGCCCGCTCACCCGCCGGGCCGGATTGTGCACGAACCGGTGGCCGTCGTGAATCGACAATCCGGGAATGCCGTCCGGCGCCTGACTTCGCTCGAGCGCCCTGAGCAGGTCCCGGAAGGTGAGATCCCCCTCGCCCCGCACGAGGAAGTCCACACCCGTCCCCGGGGCCTCGTAGGCCTCGGGCGCCAGGCTCGGATCATACCCGCCGGCGACGACGACGACGCCCGGCCTGATCGCGCGAACCAGGCGAACGAGCTCCAGCGCCGTCTTCCGCTGAAACGTCATGACCGACAGACCCACGACGTCGGGCTCTTTCTCCCGGATGAGCCGTTCGACAACGGAGCGAACCTGCCGCTGGACGAGGACGAGATCCGCGACCGAAACGTGGTGGTGCCGGTCCACGTTGCCGGCAATCGACGCGAGCGCCCCGTTCGGCATCCGCATCGTCAGGGCCGGCGTGTGCTCGAACGAATCCGGCATGGAGAGGAGCAGTACTCGCATCGCCATCTCCTTCAGCTGTCAGACCTCAGTTAGCAGACTTCAGCTTCAGCCTTCCGACTTCCGACTCCAGCATTCCGACTTCCCGACTTCCGACTTCAACCCTCAGACTTCAGCCTTTCACGGCGCCTCCTCAGGCGGCGGTGAACGTGTCGCGGACTTCCGCGACGATTTCGAACGTTCGCAATCGGGCGCGGTGGTCGAACACCTGCGCCGTCAGGATCACTTCGTCGGCCTTCGTGGCGGCGATGAGCGCGGTCAGTCTCGCCGAGACGGTCTCGGGCGATCCGATCGCGGCATAAGCCATCGCGTGTTCGACCCCTGCCTGCTCGGACGGCGTCCAGTGCCCGTCCATGCTGTCAACGGGCGGTTGCAGCGGGCCGGGCGTGCCGCGCCGCAAACCCACCCATTGCTGATGAAGCGACGTCGCCAGACGCGCGGCCTCCGCATCCGTGTCGGCGGCGACGACGCTGACGGCGACCATGGTATACGGCTGCTGGAGCTGCACTGAAGGCCTGAACTGGCGTCGATAGACTTCGAGGGCCTGCAACAGGTAGTCCGGCGCGAAATGCGACGCGAAGGCGAACGGCATGCCAAGCGCCGCCGCGAGTTGCGCACTGAACAGACTGGAGCCGAGCAGCCAGATCGGGACGCGCAGCCCGGCGCCGGGCACCGCCCTGACGGTCTGTCCGGGCTGAACGGGGTCCAGATAGGACCGCAGTTCCTGCACGTCCCGCGCGAAATTCTCTTCCGTGCCGGCCATGTCGCGCCGCAGGGCGCGGGCGGTCGTCTGGTCGGTCCCCGGGGCGCGACCGATCCCCAGATCGATCCGGTCCGGATAGAGCGACTCCAGGGTGCCGAACTGTTCGGCGACGACCAGCGGCGCGTGATTGGGCAGCATGACTCCGCCTGATCCCACCCGGATCGTAGTCGTCCCGCCAGCCACGTGGCCAATCACGACGGCCGTCGCGGCGCTGGCGATTCCCGGCATGTTGTGGTGCTCGGCGAGCCAGTACCGATGATAGTCCCAGCGCTCCGCGTGCTGTGCCAGATCGAGCGTATTGCGCAGCGCCATCGACGCAGAGCCGCCTTCGATGATGGGCGACAGGTCCAGGACGGAGAACGGGATGCTGGGCATTACTCGATCCCCGAAATGGGGACACTCATCCCCATGCCACGTTGTCGACTACCGACGACGATGCGAAGGCACACATCCCGTGCGCGCAACATTCGCCCGTGGAGCGTCGTTCCGCACGGTGCCTCGAGTGAACGAAGTGCCGTCAGGATGAGTGTCCTCATCCGTGGAGACACTCGAGAACCGCGGCGTCGAACGCGCCGGCGACTTCGGGCAGGGGGCGGTTGCCGTCGATCGCACGAAAGGTCGCCCCCTTCCTGTACCACTCGACAAGCGGCGCGGTGTTCTCGACATAGGCGGCGACACGCCTCTTGATGACGTCGACGTGATCGTCCGCGCGCTTGACGAATCCTCCACCGCACGATGCGCAGTACTCGGTCGTCGGGGCGCCGGTGTCAGCCTGGCCACAGCTCTCGCAGATCCGCCGCGACAGGATGCGATCGATGATGACGTCCGGGCTGACGTCGAGGTATATCACGATGAGCGCGCCGCGCCCGGTCATCAGCCCGTCGAGCGCGACGGCCTGCGGCAGCGTGCGGGGAAAGCCGTCGAGCACGAAGCCCCGGGTGGTGTCCGGCAGGCGGAGCCGGTCATCGACGACCCGGATGATCAGGTCGTCGGGCACCAGGCCGCCGGCCGCCAGCGTGGCCTCCACCTCGCGACCGAGCGCCGTGCCACGTGCGACGGCCTCCCGAAGCATGTCACCGGTCGAGATCTTGGGGATGCCGTGGCGCCGCGCGAACTGGGCCCCCTGGGTGCCCTTCCCGGACCCGGGCAGCCCGACCAGGACCACGTTGCGGGGCGGGAAGCCGGCAGCGCTCCCGCCCGCCCGCTGGTCCTTCACCGGCCGCATCTCAGACACCGGGGATCTCCTTCGCGGGGTTCAGGAAAGCAGGCGCCCGCCGGGCGGCGAGCGAAGTTGGAACGCCTCGACCGACGAGAGTACCACAGACCTATGGAGACGGACTCTACAGCCGCGAGCCGCTCAACGTCCACTCGTGAGTGGGCGACCCGGTGCTGCCCCTCACGACTGGCGCCATGCGGACGAACGCGGTCGCACGCCACCGGCGCAGCGGCCACCACAGCGTCACGAAGACCGCCGCCCACGCCATTGCCCAGGGCAAGCCCACGAGCGTCCCGGCCCTCAGGCCGAGCAGCCATATCGCCGTCATCCCCGCGCAGACTCCGACCGTGCTCCACCGCCTCCGTGCACTCTCGCCTGCGGGCGACAGGAACGCCGACTGAATCGCGACCGCGACCGGTACGCTGACGACGACGTCCATCAACCAGTGGGAGCCCACGGGACTGAGCACCGCCCACAACGTGAGCGCCACGAACACGCGCAGCCCGCGACGCAGCGGGGCAGCGACGCCGGCGGCGTTGAACCAGATCAGCAGCGCCCAGATGGTATGGAGAGAGGGCATGCCGTTGCGCGGCGCGCCAGAGGCTGCGATCAGGAGGGGGGCGTCCAGCGGGACGATCGGCAGCGTCCGCGGATAGGACGGGCCAAAGGAGACGAGCGGGCCGACGACGGGGCACACGACGTACAAAGCAAACCCGAACGCTCCGGCGATCAGGATCCCGTTCAGCACCTGCTGACCGCGCCGTCGCTCGCGTTGAGCCGCGGCCACAACAGCGATGGCGACCGCCACCAGGTTGTAGCAGGCGGTCGCTACGGCGGGCAGCCGCGTCAGCGTCACGTACGATTGCGCGCTCCACAACGACACCTTCACACCCAGGAGCTCTTCGAATCCATACACCCGCGTGTCGTAGACCGGGTTCAGCCGGAAGGTTGCCCACAAGCCGTACGGCACCAACGACGCACCAAGCGGAAGCAGCAGGGCGTCCATCAACTGGCCGAGGTAATTCGATCGCGCGCGCCTCTCCCCTGCCATGCCGGCGGCGACGACGAATCCCAGCGCTCCAAGGACCCCGAGGGCGAACAGCATGTCGAGCCAGAGCAGAGCCGGAGGCGCACCGCCGCCCTCGACGACCGGCGCCCCGAGCCATGTCAACGGAGTGAGGTAGACGATCCAGCGGCGCACGGGCCCTCGCAGGTCGTCGATGACGTACCGGCAGAACACGCTGGCCGCGGCGATGGCCGCGAAGGGATTTCGCAGAAGGGCAATCGCGGGTCCCGGAGCGCCTTCGTGCCCGGCCCGGTATTCAACAAGGGGAGCGGCGATCATCAGCAACAGGAACAGCCAGTGCCGTTGAACGAACCCCGCCACGCGGTCCCGCATCTCGCGACTCGGGCAAGCCAACTAGTCGGGCTCCTGCCGGACGGCCGAGCGGTCCGCGACGATCGTTGCGGGAGGTCTGGTGAAGAGCGCCCACGATCCGTCTCCCGACGTCTCATGCCACCCGTCCCGCGCGAGCGCGTTCGCCAGCGCCGACATGCGGGTCGTGAGGGCGCACCCGATGTCGTAACGCGTGAACAGGGGCGTGTACTCGCCGGTGGCCTCCAGTTGAACGTGGCGGTGCACCATGTCCTGGGGGTACGGATCCTGCCGGCTGTCGATGAACACTTTCTTGTCCCTCGCAAACCAGATCAGGTAACCGCCGTCGTCGTACCGGTTATAGAGGCGCCCGGGACAATTCGCAATGGCGTGCCGCAGCTCGGATGAGATCGGGTTCCAGCCCAGACGCGGGCTCGGCCCGCTCCACGCGGCGGCAACCAACCCCGCGCACGCGACAGCCACCGTGCCGAGGACCGCGGCATTGAGCGCTGGACGCTCGCGCCGGACCACCGACCGACGGGACTCGGCGCGCGTCGTCAACATCCCGACGAGGGGGACGGCGCAGATCACGAATGGAGGGATGTTCCGACGCGTCTGCAGCGCCAGCACGAAGAACATGGACGCGGCGATGCCGAGAAAGGCGACCGTGGACGATGAGCGCAATCGCGAGCGACTCGCAAGCACCAAGACACACACGGCCGCACCGGCGATCCAGAAAGGCGCGTCCACAAGAGCCAGTCCGGGTGGCTGCCACTCGATGACTCCGTACGCCCGCAGACGCGCGAGCGACAACGGGACCTCTTTCCAGAGCGTGAAGCCGAGAGGGGTCGCGGCGGTGCAGAGAAGACAGGCTGCTGCCACGATCGCCATCCTCCGGAATCGGGCCGGCTCGACCACCGCCGTCGCCACGACTGCCGCGGTGAGGAGCACGACGCCGAGCACGACGCCGCCATGAACGTTCGCCCACAGGACGAACACGGGCATGAGGATCCAGAGCCGCCGGCGGGCGGCGAGGATCTGAAGGACGATGGCGAACAGCGCGAGGCTGAAGACCTGCGGCCGCAGCGACCAGGCGGGGCTCGTGAGAATCGCTCCGGCACCGAGAAGAGCGAGGCGTACGCGACTGGACGCTGGCGTCAGGCTCGCCACGACCGCCCAGCACGTCGTGACGGCTGCCGCGCACAGCACCGTGAGCAGCGGCAGGCCGCCCACCTTGTAGGCGGCGTAGAACGCCAGCTGCGCCAGCCACTCGTGGTTCGGCCAGTAACCACCGGAGACGGTGTGGGAGAATTGATCGTGGAGCATGATGTGGTGGGACGTCCACATCACCTCACCCGCACGCAGCTGCCACCACGTGTCGGTCTGGGCCGGCATGAGGCAGGCCGCGACGGCGACCGCCACCAGGAAGAGGGCCTTCGCAAACCGCTCGAACGTGAGCGGGCTGCGCCACGCGGCCGGAACAGCGGACATATCGGTAGCGAAGGCTGGTGCAAGACTCGAACCGGACGGAACCACAGGAGTTGCGTCCACGGCCTGGGCGTACGGCACGCTCGACGCAAAGGACTTACCCGATCGTAATGGCACCCACAGATTTGTGGGTCCCGGGGGCGGCCCGGACCGTCGCAGCGCGCCGGGCGCTCAATCGAGTCGCAACGCGTCGACCGGGTTGAGGCCGGCGGCGCGTCTCGCCGGGACATAGCTCGCGAGGAGCGCGGAAGCCGCCAGGACCCCCGCGACCGTTCCCAACGTCGCGACGTCGTTGGCCCGGATGCTGAACAAGAGCGTCTGCAGCGTCGTGGCTGCGGCGATAGACGAGGCGATGCCGAGGCCAAGGCCGCACGCGATCAATTTCGAGGTCTCTCCAAGAATAAGCCTGTAGACGGCAGCGCCCTGCGCCCCGAGCGCCATGCGCACGCCGATCTCTCGCGTCCGCTGGCTGACGGAATAGGCCACGACTCCGTAAAGACCGACGACCCCCAGCAGCCACGCGACGCAGGCGAAGGCGCCGACAAGGGCGGCCGCCGAGCGGCGCAGGTACGCGGCCTCCGAGTCGTTGATGATCGACGTCATCGTCGTGCCACGCGATGTCGAAATGCGCGGATCGATGTGATTGACGGCGGCAGCCATCGCCGGGAGCAGTGACTGCTCGGCCTGCGACGTACGGGCGAAGACCGCGAAGCCGCCTGTCGGGTCCTGCGCAAACGCCACGTACATCGTCGGCCGTGTCGCCACGTCGAGCGGCCCCTCTCTGATGTCGTCCACGATGCCGACGATCCGCATCGGCGGCTGTGTCGTCGGCGGCGCGTAGAGCAGCTGCTTGCCCAGAGGGTCTTCGCCAGGGAAGTACTGCCTGACCAGCGCCCTGTTGATGACGGCCACCGCCGGCGTGGACGCGCGGTCGTCGTCAGAGAAATCGCGTCCCCTGACGAGCCGTGCGCGCAGGGTCGCGAAATAACCCGGGCTCACCTCCCGGTACTGCACCTCGTTGTGTTCACCGTGGTAGGGGCGGCCTTCGACCCGGATCCAATTGGTGTTGCCACCGAACAGGGGCGGCGTGCTGGAGGTGCCTGCGGAGCGCACGCCCGGCAGGGCCGCGATGCGCTCGGCGATCTGCCGCTCCAGGCGAACGAGCTGCTCGTTGTTCGAATACTCCGTCGTGGGTGCGTTGACTGTGAGCGTGGCCAGGTGATCGGGCTCCATTCCGATCTCGACGCGGAGCAGCCGGTAGAAGCTCTTGCCCAGAAGCCCCGCCCCCACGAGCAGCACCATGGCCGTGGCGAGCTCGAACACCACGAGTTTGGGACCGATGCGCCGCCATGTGTTCCCGGACGAACCGCGGCTGCCGGCTGCGAGACGCTCGCCCATATCCGCCGTCGGCATCAGGAGCACGGGGGTCAGGGCAAAGAGCGCGGCCGCGGCCACTGCCAGCGCGCCCGCGAATGCCGC
>JANMCN010000040.1:0-21421 GCA_031361295.1 Acidobacteriota bacterium
GGATGCGATCGATTTTTACCGCGCAGCCTTCGATGCCGTTGAACACCGCCGGTGGAGCAATCCCGATGGCAGCGTTCACGTCGTCGAAATGACGATCCACGGAGCGCTGTTCCACGTGCACGAAGAGCGTGCGAACGCGGCCCAGCTCAGTCCTGAAACCCTGAAGGCCACGTCGTCGCAGATCGGAATCTTCGACGACGACCCCGATGGTTTGTTCAATTCCGCCGTCGCGGCCGGGGGACGGGTCGTGAGCCCGATGCAGGACTTCGACTACGGCTACCGCCAGGGAGTCGTGGCGGATCCGTTCGGTCACCAGTGGCTCGTCCAGAAGAGGATCCCGACGGCCTGATCGATCGCGGTGCCCCGCGCACGGCTCACCCTGGAACCAGCCAGGCGCGCCGGTTTCCGTTGGCCCACGCTACGCGAGCCACCGATCGAGATGCTCGTGCACGAAGCCGTCGTCCGCCAGTTGCGGATAGGCGGAGAGCACCCGGTCGATCTCGGACATTTGCCCGGGACTGAGTTCCTCGTTGGGATCAAGGCACCAGCGTCCCGCGAGCAATCCCTGGCGACGCAGGACCTCGTGAATTCCCGGGATGCACCCGGCGAACCGATGCGCGGCGTCGAACAGTGCCGAATTCGCGTCGGTGAGGCACGCACCCGTCGCCAGCAGCCTGAACGCTTCACCGCCCGATCCCGGTTCTCCCCCCTGACGTGCGACCGCGCGGCAGCGGTGGAGAAGCTCGACCGCGCAGCTGCTCCACACCGCCCACTGGCCGAGAAGGCCGCCCACGAAATGCAACGGCGGCGGCCCACCAGGGCGTGTGAACGGCGTGAGCAGATCCACCACGATCGAGTCGTCGTTGCCGGTGTAGAGCGCGATATCGCGGCGCCCGCTTTCGATCACGGCTGCGATGACGTCCAGGGTACGGTAACGATCGAAGGGTGCGACCTTGATCGCCACGACGCGGTCGATCTCGAGGAAGCCGCGCCAGAAATCGCGATCGAGCACGCGCCCTCCGACCGCCGGCTGGAGATAGAAACCGACGACGGGGATGACGTCCGCGAGACGACGGCAGTGCTCCAGCAGGAGCTCGTTGTCCGCGCCGCCGAGGGCCGCCAGGCTCACCAGCGCGGCGTCGTACCCATGAGCGACCGCCTGCGTCGCTTCGGCCATGGCCTGGGACGTCCCTCCGCAGACGCCCGCAATCATCAGCGGCCGCGCCGGTCGATCGTGGCACCAGTCGCGCACGGTGCGGCTCGCCAGCTCCAGCACCGGAGCGAACAACCCCACGGACGGGTCACGGATCGCGAACTGCGTCGTATGGACGCCGACGGCGATGCCACCAGCGCCCGCATCGCAGTAGTACCGCGTCAACGCCACCTGCCTGCGCTCGTCCAGCCGTCGTCGAGCCGTGAGCGCCAGTGGGTGAGCGGGAATGGCCTGGCCCTCGAGCAGGGTGCGCCGCAGGTCCGGAAGCGCGGTCTCAGAAACGGCCATCAGCGACCTCGAAGCGGGTCGGCTTGTTCAGCGATGGGCCACCACGACGGACCCAGTGCGCCACCCACTCGCGGAGAAGCTCGAACGACACCTGCGGGTCGCCGAGCAGCCGGCGGCACGCGCCGGAGTCGCTCAACAGGGCGACCGGGCCCTCGCTGTTGAGGAAGACGGGGCGGCGGCCGAATGCGCCCCCGAACCATTCGGACACGTCGCGGACCGAAATGCGCTCGGCGCCCGTGACGTTCAAAAGCGTCGGCGGGGACGAGCACAGCGGGAGGCTGCGCAACGCGTAGCTGTTGGCATCGCCCTGCCAGATCGCGTTGAAGAACCCCACGGTCAGGTCGACCGGCTCCCCGGTGAAGACCCGCGTGGCAATGTCCACCAGCGTGCCGTACCGAAGGTCGACCGCGTAGTTCAGGCGAAACACCACAGCCCGCAGGCCGGTCTCGCGGGAGACGAATTCGACCACCCGCTCGCGTCCGAGGCACGATTGCGCGTACTCCCCGACGGGTGATGGCGCGACCTCCTCGTTCGCCGGCGGACCATGGACCGGTACCAGCGGGTAGACATTGCCGGTCGAAAACACGACCATTCGCGATCGAGCGAATCGCTCGGCGACATTTGCGGGGACCACCGTGTTCGTGACCCAGGTCAAATCGGTCCGATCAGACGTCCCGAACTTGCGGCCGGCCAGGAACAACACGTAGGGGCAGTCGGGAAGCGCCGCGATCTGCTGGCGGTCGAGGAGATCGCAGGCGATTGTTTCGATACCGGCGCTGTCGAGGTCCGCGCGCACGGCGCCGGATGAAAAGCGCGACGCGGCCCACACGCGTGTGCGGCTGCCGCTCTCGCGGACGGCGTGCTGGACGCGCCGTGCCAGCGACGGCCCCATCTTGCCGCCAGCACCCAGGACCAGGACGTCCCCGTCGAGCCGGGCCACGCAGTCCACGTCGGCGGCGGAAGGCTGGGCCAGCGCACGTTCCAGCTGGCTCTCCGAATCAATGCGCGCGGGAAGTGTCATCGTGTCGCTCGACCGCATGCCATCGCGACAGAGCGAGGCCGGCAGCCGCCATCTGCAGGTACGGTCAGAAACGCATGCGGACGCCGAAGCGGACGACCCGCCCGGCCGAGAAGCCTTCCACGTTGCCGACAGTATCCGCGCCGAGCGTCGCCGCGGCTCCATTGGCCGGATCGCCGTTGATCAGGTAATCCGTCAGGTCGACGAAGCCGTCGGTCCCGAGAGATGGTACGAAGAACTGCGGATGGTTCAGGGCGTTGTCGAGCAGCGCGGTCACCTCGACGGTCAGGCCCTTCGTCCGAACGACGTCCTTGTAGAACGCGAGGTTCAGGATCCACGTGCCGGGTCCCTTCAGACTGCCCTTCTTTGCGTTGCCGAGCGAACCTGGCGCGGGCAGCGAATACGTCGTGATGTCGAAGAACCGGTCGCGGCTGCCGCCGACGTTGGGGTTGCCGGTCACGTCGGGGCGCCAGGCTTCGCCGAACTGTCCGACGCCGTCGAGCCCGCGTCCCGTGTTCGCCGGGAACACGGGATCCGTGCCGTATGTGAAGAACGGGGTGAGGTTTGGCCCGGAGCGAGCCTGGAAAATGGACGACAGCGTCCAGCCCCCGACCACCGCGTCAGCCCACCGAGGCATGTTTCCGCCGACTGCACGGTCCCGCCCGACGGGAATCTGCCAAGTACTGTTCATCACGACGCGGTGCCTGATGACATTCGGATCAGGTCCGCGGTCCATCTCGATGTCGTAAGGGTTGTACTGCACCACGCCAATCGTGCTGTTGCCGCTGTCGGGCGCGTTGCTGTCGGACCCGGCGAGCGTATACGCCGCGTTCACGGCGAATCCGCCCTTGAACCGGCGCTGCAGCTCGAGCTGCAGCGCGTTGAACTGCCCTTCGCCGGTGTTCTCGGTGACGTCCATGTAGGTCCCGTAAATGGGGAACGGCAGCATGGCATGGGCGTCAGGATCCTCGTCCACGTTTCCGAGCTCCCTGGTGCTCGCCTTGACGGTGTTGTAGTCCCGGTTCACCAGAAGCTTCCGCATCGTCGATCCGATGTAGCTGACGCGCCCCCCGATATTGCCGGGAAGCTCGCGCTCGAGCGTGAGGTTGTACTGGTAAATGTCGGGGCTCTCGAGATCGAGCGCCAGGCCCTGGTTGCCGAAGCTGAGGGATGACCTCTGCGTGCCGGTGGTAAAGCCGTGCTGCAGCGTCGCACGGCGATTCGTGATCGTGTACCTGAACGGATTGCGCGACATGATGTCGCGCGCCCCCTGTGCCGCGCCCGTCGGATGGAAGATCCCGAACCCGCCGCGCAGCACGGTCTTGTTGTCGCCGCCCACGCGGTAGGCGAAGCCTGCACGCGGACTGATATTGTTCCGGTCCGTCTTGATCAGCGACCGCGGGACCCCAACCTGATCTGCGGTGAGCGTCCGACCGAGTGCGACGGCGCCCGGCGGCAGCAGCGCCCCGATCTGCGCGTTCGGGACGATGTGGTGGCCGCCGTCCGTCGGGATGAAGTTCGCGAAGATGTCGTTGCGATCCACGAACGCACCGACGACCTCGTAGCGCAGGCCCAGGAACGCGGTGAGGCGGGATCCGATCTTCCAGTCGTCCTGGAGGAATGCCGCCCAGTCGTTGGAGAACGTGTCCATGGGTTTGTCGCCGCGCGTGTTGCGCTGCTCGACGACCGTGTTCGGCAGCCCGAGCATGAAATCGGCAAACGAGTCCCCGGTCGCGAAGCCCGTGAAGTTGTATTGCCCCTTGGAACTGTTCGCGCCGGTGGAGTAGCCGTCCTTTGCGTAGTTCCGGGTGTAGATGCCCCCGAACTTCACCGCGTGCGGACCCGACAGCCACGTCGTGTTGCTGCTCAGGGAAAACGAGGCCTGACGCAGGTCGCGGAACGTGTTCTGACGCTGGTCCTGGATGCTCGAAGGCCGGTTCGGTGCCGAGAACTGGAACTGCGGGAAACCGGGCGCGCGCGCCGCGAGCGACGGTACATCGATGCCGAAGCCTGACCCGACCTCCCCCGCGACGTAGCGGCTCCGTCGCGTGCGCTCGTCGACGCTGAACCCTCCTCGGAACTCATTGACGACGTTGTTGGACCAGATGCGCGTCCAGCCGGTCGCGAGTGTCTTCGCCTGCGACGTGCGATCCAGCAGACCCAGGTTCGTCAGCCCGGAGCCGCCGTTGCCCCCGGTGCTTTCGAATGTGAATGCGTCGGGTGTCCGCCGCTGCCAGCTGCCCCGGACGAAAATCGAGTCCTTCTTGGTCAGCTCGTGGTCGATGCGGCCGTCCGTGCGCTCGCGGCTCCGATCGAGCGCCAGGATCTGCCGGTATGTACCGAAGCCGCCGTTCGAGGTTCCCGGCTGATTCGGCATGGGATAGAAGAAGTCGACGATGCGGCGGGCAGCCGGATCAAGTCGATCCGCAGGAATGCGGTTCCCCGGAAACGGAGCGCCGGTCAACGGGTCCCGCACGACGAACGTGGCGCCGGAAAAATCCCCGGACCGCATCGCGGCGGTCGGCACGACGGCTTGCGCGCCGCCGCTCAGTTGCTTCTGACGGCTGCCTTCGTAGTTGCCGAAGAAAAAGGTCCGATTTGCGACGATGGGGCCGCCGAGGCTGCCGCCGTATCGGTAATCGTGCGTGTCCGCGTTCGGGTCGTTTCGATCGACACCCGTCAGCGTCTGCCCGTAGGTCAGCGCGTTGAGCTTGTTCGAGTTGTAGTCGGTGAACGACGTGCCGTGAAAGCGATTGGCGCCCCGCTTCGTGGACACGATGACTCCCGCGAGCCCGCCGTATTCGGCGCTGTACGAATTCGACAGCACCTGCACTTCCGAAATGGCGTCGAGCCCGGGCGCGGCGTTCGAGAGCTCGCCGAAAATCCCCGCGCTCGACGGCTGTCCGTCCTGGATGTACGAGGCGCCGTACGTGCGGCCGCCAAGGAACTGGATTCCGTCGAAACCGCCGACGATATTGGGATTGAGCGTCAGGAAGTCCTGTATGTCGCGGCTGTTCCGGGGCAGGTCGCGAAGCTGCTGCTCGTCGAGTCCGCGGGCGATCGCCGGACTCTCGAGCGTGATGTTGTTCTGCCCTTCGGACCGCACGGTAATCACGTCTTCGAGGCCGCCGACCTCGAGGCGCAGGTCCGCATGGACCACCGACGCGGCGCGGAGCACGAGCCCTGTGGTCTCAGTCTTCCTGAACCCGCTGAGGCTTGCGCTGACGGTGTAGATGCCGGGCCGCAGGTTGGGGATTTCGAACAGCCCCTCCGCGTCACTCTGCGCCTCCCGGGTGACGTTCGTCGCCTCGTCGGTGGCCGCAACCGTTGCGCCCGGCACGAGGCCCTGCTGCGCATCGAACACCGTGCCGCGGATCGTGCCGAAGGTCGTCTGGGCCGCGCCCGGGACGGCCGCGCCGGTGATCCAGATAATTGTCAACAGAACGAGAACTGCTCTGCGCATGACGTGATCCTTGGTGGTGGACGGGGCTGCGAGTGAAGGCGCGCCTCGCGTCGAACCGGACGCGAGTGGTACGACGCGGGTTGTAGTGTTTTTCAAGCCGCGCTGTCAACAGTCCTCTGCCGGCTCCCGCCGGGGTCGGCGGCTGAGCTGAGCTCAGGGTGTGTTCGATCCGGAAGTACAGGTCCTCAACTCTCCATCACAACGCACCAGCCCGACCAGGTCGAGCGCGCCGTCGACAGCTGGACTCATATTGCGTGGGAAAGCTCACGCGAAATCAGGCCCGAAAATGGCGAATTCCCGCGGGGCAGTTGCCTGCGCCGTGCCGGACGCGGACAACGTGGCGTGGCTCCGTCGCATGCGATAGAGGGGACGCTCGCCCGCGAAGCCGCAGGCACGCAGCCAGTCGATGAATTCGCGCTCGGCGTCGAATGCATCGATCACCACACTCCGTCCGTCGGCGCAGGCCAGCGCGGCGGCGACGAGTGCTCGTGCACCCCGATCATCACAGGCGATCACGGGTCCGATCTGATCGAACAGGCGTCCGGGCCGCCCGAAGGTGTACTGCGGCGGGCCCTCGGCGCCGTCCAGGATTCGCGCTGATTGCGGGGCTCGTTCCCGGGCCCACGCCAGTACCTTCTCGCGATTACCGCCAAACGCCGCGGCGTCATGGCAGCTGACCCTCGGCAGGTCTGTTGTCGTCATCGCGCGACTGGTCGGCAGACGCTCGGCAACCGGCGCGGGCGCGCGTGGGACGATGAGGCGGGTGAGCCGCGCCTCGTCCTCGAATCCGTGTCTCTGATAGAGGGGGCGTCCGGCTGGCGTCGCATCCAGTCGAACGGGCCGACCGGAAGGCACCGCGCGCAACGCGGCCTCCAGCAGCCGCGCGCCCAGTCCGCGTCCACGAGCAACGGGCTCGACGAGCATCATCGCGATCCACGCGAACGCCCCGTAGTCGATGGCGAGCGCGGTGCCCACGATTCTGTCGTGGGCTACGGCGGCAAAGCGCGCGGGGGCCGAGAGCGTGCGAAGCATGCGCCAGTCGTCGAGCTGCTGGTTCCAGCCCGCGGATGTGCTGAGCGCGAGAGCCCCGCGCAGGTCACCGTCGGCGAGCTCTCGAACCAGCGGCGTGTCGCCCGCTTGCATCCCAACACTGTACCCCGCACCGGTGCCCGCCTGCGACGATTGGCTGCCCGCCGGTCGCGCGGCCCCGGAGAGGTCCGACATGTATACTCGCGCCGCCGGCGGCGCCACGACGGCAATGCGGCAAAGAGACAGGTCAGGCGTCACACGATGAAGATAGAGGGGCATGCGACGCACGTCCGGTATCGGGTCGTCGCCATGGCGACGGCGCTGGCGATGATCACCTACCTCGATCGCGTCTGCATCGCGAAGCTCGCCCCCGACATCATGCGCGATCTGAACCTGTCCAAGATTCAGATGGGGTACGTCTTCAGCTCGTTCGCACTGGCGTATGCGATGTTCGAGATCCCGACCGCGTGGTGGGCCGACCGGTCCGGCACGCACGCCGTGCTCACCCGAATCGTGGTGTGGTGGTCCTGCTTCACCGCCGCGACCGCAGCCGCCTCCGGCTACGGATCGATGCTCGTCGTGCGGTTTCTCTTCGGCGCGGGTGAGGCGGGCGCCTGGCCCTGCGTCGCCAGGACATTCTCCCGCTGGATCCCAAGCCGCGAACGCGGCACGGTCCAGGGCGTGTTCTTCGCGGGGGCCCATCTGGTCGGAGGAATCACGCCCAGCGTGATTGTCCTCCTGCTGCCGATCATGAGCTGGCGCATGATTTTCGTGCTGTTCGGATCGATCGGGTTCGCCTGGGCCCTCTGGTGGCACGTCTGGTTTCGAAACGACCCAACCGAACATCGTGCCGTCAGCGCGGTCGAAGCGGAGTACATCGTGGGGCACCGCCCGGCGGACATCGGGCACGTGGCGGGGGCGGGCTACTGGTGGCGGCTGCTGGGGGACCGGAATGTCGTGGCGCTCTGCATCATGTATGCGTCGAACAGCATGATTTTCTACTTCTGCATCACCTGGCTGCCCACGTATCTGCACGAGCGGCACGGATTCCAGGCGACGGCGCTGGGCTTCTTCGCCGGGTTGCCGCTGCTCGTCAGCGTGCCGAGCGACCTGTTCGGCGGCGTGGTGACGGACAAGGTGTCCGCGCGCTTCGGGCTCCGCACGGGCCGCTGCCTCGTCGGGGCCGCCGCGTACCTGGTGTCCGCATGTTCGCTGATTGGCGCGGGGGCGGCGTCCTCGCCGATTGCCGCGGCTGTTCTGATCGCGGTCGCGACCGCCGCCTGCATGTTCACGCTGGGTGCCGCGTGGGGGACGTGCAGTGAGGTCGGCCGCAACCACATCGGGGTCGTGGGGGCCCTGATGAATACGGCCGGACAGGTCGCGAGCCTGCTCTGCCCGCCGCTCGTCGCCTACTCCGTCGTCTGGTTCGGCAACTGGAGCTTCCCGCTGTATGTCATGGGCGTGCTCTTCCTCGTCGGCGCGGGCTGCTGGCTCGTGATCGACCCGACACGTCCGGTGTTCTACGACGTGCGCGAAGCCCCGGCCAGCTGACGGCATTCGACCAGGGGCCCCTCGCTCTGCGAACCGCTGCGCGGTCAGCCGTCGCCGTGAACCTCACCGCGGCACGATGGTGCTGTCCTTCTGCTGCGGACCCGGCGGGGCGTTGAGATAAGTGCCCGGCGAGAGCACGATCTGATCGACGAACACGCCATCCTCGCGCTGCTGGATGCGCAGCGTGTGCGTGCCAGACGTCGCGAAGAAAATCTGGCTGCCCAAACCGTTCCAGCCCTGATCCGCCCAGCCCCAACCCGAAAGCGTGCCGCCATCTTTTTCCTGCAGCACGACTTCGGCGGAGCCGATCGAGCCGATCGCGTAAACCGGCGTCAGGCTGGCGGTGACCGCGTCCGAGAACTGCACGTGGACCGAGTCGTTGCCGTAATAATCCCTCTCGGCGCGCATCCGGAGCCACAGGTGGTACGGGGTGTTCGCCGCAGCGTAGAAGGGGATGTCTACATAATGTTGCGGCGTCATCAGCGCAGGCGTGATCTTGCTGGCGGCATGATCGGCGTTCCACAACGCGATGCCATCCGCGGCGGTGGCATCAGGGAACGCGATCCAGTTACCGAAGAGGCCGGTTACCGGTACGTCAGTGGCGCGCAGCACCACGTCGGCCGGCGGCGGCGGCCCCAGGTTCGAAACGACCACGCTGACGGGCGCCGACGTAGTCCTGTTCCGCGCGGCATCGCGAGCGACCGCCGTGAGCAGATGGGTGCCGTTGGGTGCCGACGTCGTGATCCACGCGAACGCATAGGGAGCGGCCGAGTCCTCGGCGCCGACCGGTGTGCCGTCCACCTGGAACTGCACGCCCGCCACACCGACGTTGTCGGCGCTGTCGGCTGAAATCTGCAACGTGCCGGACACGGTGGCGCCGTCGGCCGGCGAGGTGATGGCCACGGAGGGCGGCGTCACGTCCGGCGGTGCCACATCGTTCGCCACCATCACCGTCACGTCCGCGGCGGTCGTACGGTTACCCGCAGTATCGCGCGCGACAGCGGAGAGTCTGTGCAGGCCATTCGAGGTCGTGGCCGTGTCCCACGTGATCTTGAACGGCGCGCTCCGGTCTTCCACGCCGAGGTTGAAGCCGTCCAGCCTGAACTGCACGCCGACGACGGCCACGTTGTCGGAGGCGCTCGCGACGACCTCCCGCATGCCGGATACCGTGGCGTTGTTCCCGGGGGAATACAGCACCACGACGGGTCCGGTCGTATCCGGCGGCGGCGGGGGCGGATTCACCGGTGGAATCCCGGCCGTCGTGAACGTCCACAGGCGGCCTTCGGCCGCGACGTCCGCGAACGTCTTCGACACAACCTTCCAGGAATATGTCGTCCCGGGCAGGAGTCCTGTGACCGTGATGCTCTTGTTGTCGCTCGTGCTCACGCTCGGTCCGAGCACGACATCAGGCCTGTACAGCGGAGGATTCGGGCCCACCCCCCAATAGAGGTCGTATTTACGAGCCCAGCCGCCTGCGTACCACAAGAGCGTCACGGTGCTCGGGCTCACGTCAAGGGCCGCGTTTGCCGGCGCGAGATACGTCGGCGCGTCCGGAGCCAACGGGACGAACTCGGAGGTCTGGGCGACAGTCGATCCGTCGAGCGGCCGGTTGTTCCATTTCCACTCGAACTGCCGCGCGAAGAACTGGTAGAACCAGAGCTTCGTCGTGAAGTAATTCACTTCCAGCTGGTTGTCGTCGGACGCCGTCGACCAGTTGGATGTGCCGAAAATCGTCGTCTGCTGCCCGACGAGGCGAACGGTCTTCTGGTGGTTCTGCCCCGCGTGCGCGCGCATTTTGATGTGCACGCCGCCCATGTACATCCGATCGATGTTGTACGAATCTTCCAGCCTCCTGGAGTTGCGATACTCGAGGGGTTCGGCGTACAGCCTGACCGGAACGCCTCTCCCGACGGCGTCGATCAGCGCGGTGGCCGGCCGAGGGTCCGTGATGCGGAACATCACCACGTCGATCCCCTTGTTCTCGGCATTCAGGAGTGGGATGAGCCTGTTCGTGTAGCTGTTGGTCGGCGGAAGATTGAACTCGGGCGCTATCGTGAAGTCTGGTGAGTATGTACGTACCCGGGGCACTGGGTTCGCATAGAACGTGTACGGCGAGAGCGTGTCGATCCACACGTCGTCGAACCGGCGCATCAGGCTTTCCACGACATCGGATTCGTGCGAGAAGTAGATCGACTCGTCCTGGTACTGCACATAAGGAATTTCGTAGACGTACTCGTACGGGCTGTAGTTCGCGCCCGAGAACTCGACCACTCTCTGTTTGGCGAAGATCATTCCCTTCCAATGCGCAATGTCGCCGAAGGGTTTGTTGAGCATCGGAATGCCCGCATCCTGGAACTGTTGAAGCTGCGCGGCATTGGCCGGCTTACTGTTGTTCGCCCTGGGATCCATGATGATTCGCACGGGGACGCCCGCCTGCCAGCGCTTGACGATTTCGTTCGAGTACCGCGCATCGGTCATGAACCAGAAGCTCACGTCGATGCCCGCGGTCTCCTTCTGTATGAGGGAGACGACCTCGTCGCGGCAGTTGTCGTACGCGACGTCGCAGATGTAGGTGCCGCTCTCGCGCGTGCCCGGATCCGGGGTCTGGGCGAAGGCCGTGTGCGTGGCGAGGCACAGGAGGCATGACAAGGCACCGACGCGCAGAGTGAGGGTCTGGCTCACAGAGAAACCTCGATTTTGTTAAAAGGGTCGGAGGGGGACGCAACATTGTGCCTCGATTGGAGGCGCCGTTCACATCGAATTTGAAACTGATTCGACCTCAGCGGGCCAAAGGGATGGGGTCGTCGGATGAGCCGCGCGATCGACCTCAGCGCCTGTTGTGCAGCCGACGTGCACGGAACTGCGCGTCCCGTCGAAAGTGCTGAGGTCGGCTGCCGTGGAGCGACGGCGCTACCCGGGATCCAGCTCGCGAACGGGCCGCACTTCGACGCTGCCCTCGCGAGCCGGCGGAATTTTCGAGGCGACCTGGATGGCTTCGTTGAGGTCCCTTGCTTCGATCAGGTAGAAGCCCGCGAGTTGCTCCTTCGTCTCGGCGAACGGACCGTCGGTGATCGCCACGGCCCCTTTCCGGACGCGCACGGTTGCCGCCGTCTCTGTCGGCTGGAGCGCTTCCGCGGCCAGCAGGAATCCGCTCGTCCGGAGCCCGTCACCACACGCCAGACACTCGCTGTCAGGCACGGCGTGCAGTTTGCCCGGTTCGAGGTAAACGAGACACAAATACTTCATACATCTCCGTGATTTGCGCGATCGCTCGCCAGCATTACTTCGGGAGCTCGGCCAGCCGGCGTGCAAGAAACCTGCGCTCAGGCTCCTGGCGCGTGAGCGCCAGCGCCCGCCCGTACGACGCGCGCGCGTCAGACGTTCTGCCGAGCCGGCGGCAGAAATCAGCCCTGGCAGCGTGGGCGAGCCGATAGTCCACGAGGTCCCCGCGTTCGAGGATCGCGTCCACGATCGCAAGACCTGCGGCTGGACCGTCGCGCATCGCGACTGCCACGGCCCGGTTCAGCTCGATCACCGGTGAGGCGTCCGCCCGCGCGAGGAGGTCGTAGAGCCCGACGATTTCCGCCCAGTCGGTTGCCGCGGGATCAACCGCCTCCGCGTGCGCCGCCGCGATGGCCGCCTGGATTGAATAGGGGCCGATGCGCCGCGTCGACAACGCACGATGGACGAGGCTCAGCCCTTCGCCGATCAGGGACGGGTCCCAGAGCGAGCGATCCTGCTCGTCGAGCAGGATCAATTCGCCGGACGGCGATGAGCGCGCCGCGCGGCGGGATTCCTGCAGCAGCATGAGCGCCAGTAACCCGATCGCCTCGGGTTCGGGCAGGAGCTCGACCAGCAGCCGTCCCAGTCGTATCGCCTCGGACGACAGATCCTGCCGGGTGAGGAAGGCGCCAGACGATGCCGCGTAGCCCTCGTTGAAGACGAGGTAAATCACGCGCAGGACCGAGTCGAGCCTTTCCGGCAGCTCGGCTTCCGTGGGCACCAGGTAGGGAATCCTGGCGCTCCGGATCTTTGCCTTGGCGCGAACAATCCGCTGCGCCAGCGTTGGCGCCGGCGTCAGAAACGCCTGCGCGATCTCCTCCGTCGTCAGGCCGCACACTTCCCGGAGCGTCAGCGCGATCTGCGCCGCCGGAGCGAGCACAGGATGGCAGCAGGTGAAAATCAGGCGGAGCCGATCGTCCCCGACGCTCTCTTCGTCTGCCCACGCGGCCGCATCCACGACGCCGAGCGTGGCCTCGTCTTCCACCTCGTCCAGCGCGTCGAATCGCGCACGGCGCCGGATGCCGTCGATCGCCTTGAACCTGCCCGTCGACACCAGCCAGGCCCGGGGATTCGCGGGTACGCCGTCGCGCGGCCACTGCTCCAGCGCCGCCCTGAAGGCGTCGTGCAGCGCCTCTTCGGCGACTTCGAAGTCGCCGAGCAGCCGGATCAGTGTGGCAAGCACACGGCGGGACTCGGAAACGTAAACGGCATTCACCGCCTCGAGAACTGGATCGGTCGCCTCCACGGCAATCGATCACACCATCTTCACCCACGGACCGCAAGTGTTGCCAAGGCCTTGCGCGGGCTGGCAGCTCCGGCTCTCACGCGACCCGCCGTTCTGAAGACTGGTCGAACGGCCGGCATCCGGATCGACACCTGGCGGCAGCCGGCTGGAGATGTCCGACGTGTCGATCCGCTCACCCGTCGTTCGACAACGTGGCGGAGGCGGAAGTCCAGGATGCTCGAGGAGCGCCGCGCCCCTCCGCGTCACGACCGTGGCGTCTGGCCGGCAGCCGTGGGCGACGGCGTCGCACCGTCGTGTCCACACGCTCAAAGGACTACGCAAGGCGGGGACCAATGAGTACTATCCCACCATCCGTCGACACCCGTGGCTCCCCTGCACCCGGAGAAGATTCAGTGAGACGCATCCCTCAGCGGCATCGTCCGTTCGCCCCGTCCGGGCCTTGGTGGGCGTACGGCTTGCCGGTCGGCGCCAGAAGCCGACCATGAGCTTCATCACGGACCTGACATTCGCGCTGCGATCGCTGCGCAGGGCCAAGGGCCTGGCCCTCACCGTGATCGTGACGCTCGCGCTCGGCATCGGCGCCAACGCCGCGATCTTCAGCGTCGTGCGCGGGGTGCTCCTGCGCCCCCTCGTCAACCGCGACGAGGATCGCCTGATCTACATCCGCCAGAGCGCGCCGGGGATTGGGGCGGAGAACGCCAATTTCTCGGTTCCCGAAATCCAGGATCTGTGCGGCCGCGTGAAATCCATCTCGGCGTTCGGCGACTTCTCGACGATCCCTTTCACGATGGTGGGGCTCGGCGACCCGCGTGTCGTGCGCGCCGGTGTGGTCGGCGGGTCGTTCTTCGAGGTGATGGGCCTCCGGCCGGTGCTCGGCCGCCTCCTGGGACCCGCGGATGACGGGCCTCGTGCGGCCGGGGCGGCGGTGCTGACCTACCGGTTCTGGAGCACGTCGCTCGCGAGTGATCCGTCGGTCATCGGCAAGACGGTGAGGTTCGGCCAGCGCGCCGCGACCATTGTTGGTGTCCTCGAGCCATCCGTGCCGTATCCGGCGGAGACCGAGGTCATCGCGAACGTCGTCACGAGCCCCCATCACCTCGACGCGACGATGGTGACGGGACGCGTGCATCGGATGACGGAGCTCTTCGGCCGCCTCGCTCCGGGTGTGAACATCGAGACGGCACGCGCCGAGTTGCGGACCGTCCACGGAGCCATCCGGCACGAGCACCCCGAGTCGTATTCGGCGAAGGCCGACTTCCGTATCGACGCCGTGCGCCTGCGGGATCAGATCGTCGCGCCCGCGAGGACGGTGCTGCTCGTGCTCCTGGCGGCGTCGGCGCTGGTGTTCGTGATCGCGTGCTCGAACGTGGCGAACCTGATTCTCGCGCGCGCGGTGCGGCGGGAAGGGGAACTGGCGATTCGCGCCGCGCTCGGCGCCAGCGCCGCGGCGCTTCGCCGCACCCTGCTGGCCGAGAGCCTCGTGCTCTGCGCCGCCGGCGCTCTCCTCGGCGTGGCGCTGGCCCGCCCCCTCGTGGCCATCCTCGCCAGGTATGCCGCGCGCTTTTCGGTGCGCGCGCTCGATCTGACGGTGGACGCCACGCTGTTGTGGGTCGGCGTCGCGCTCGCCATTGTCGCGGCGATCCTCCTGGCCTTCGTTCCGCGACTGCCCTCGGCGGAGAGTTCGACGGGCTTCGGACTGGCCAGCGGGGGGGTCCGGATTACGTCCGGCACGAATCGTCGCCTCAGGGTGTTCGCGGTCACCCAGATCGCAGCCTCGTTCGTGCTGCTCGCCGGCGCCGGCGCCCTGCTCACGGCCCTCATCGCGCTGCAGACCGCGCCCACCGGCATCGACATGCGCCGCGTGCTCACGCTGAGCGTGCCGGTGATGTCGCAGGGGCGGGTGCCGGACCAGGTCGTCGGCTTTTACGTGGAAGCGATGCGCCGCATCAGCGAACTTCCCGGGGTGGACCGGGTCGCCGTCGGCACCCAGGTGCCCTGGCGCGATGCCGGGACTTTTGGTCCGGGCTTTCAGTTCTCCGCGGAGAATTACGTCAGGGCGAACGGCGAAGAAGATCCGCGCGCGCAGTTCCGGACGGTCTCGCCGGGCTTTTTCGCGGCGCTCGGCGTCCCTCTCATCGCCGGCCGTGATTTCACCGAGGGCGACCGCCGTGGCACCGAACCGGTCGTCATCGTCAGCCAGAGCCTCGCGCAGCGCCTGTTCCCGAACCAGGACGCGGTGAACCGCCGGATCATGTGGACCGATCCCGTCATGAAGTTCATCGACGTGAGTCAGGGGCCGCGCCGGATCGTCGGCGTCGCCGCCGACCTGGACGATGAAAACGTGGTGCCGGGCCCGGCCGTCAACATCTATCACCCCTTCGCGCAGGAGATTGGCGGCGGCCGGCTGTTCGTACACACCCGGGCCGATCCCTACACGCTCGTCGTGCCGATCACCCGCATCATCCGCGAGCTCTCCGCCGAGCAGCCCGTCGAGCAGGCCGCCACCCTCGAGGACGTGCGCGCAGAGGTGCTGGCCCCCAACCGGCTGAACGCGCTCGTCTTCGGCGGCTTCGCGGCCGTCGCGCTGCTCATTGCCGTGGTCGGCGTGGCGGGGGTGCTCGCGTTTTCCGTGAGTGCGCGGACCCGCGAGTTTGGAATCCGCCTGGCGATTGGTTCCGCCCCGCGCGATCTGCTGGCGCGGGTCCTCCGGGAGGGCGCCGTCATCGCCGGTCTGGGCGTGGCGGTCGGCGCAATCGGGGGGATCGTGCTCGCCCGAGTGGTTGGCAGCTACATCCAGGACGTCCGGATTCCTGGCCTTCTGCCGATTGCGGGGGCCGCCACGCTGCTGGTCGCCGCGGCCGTTCTCGCCTCCCTGATGCCGGCCGCGCGGGCGTCCCGCGTGGACGTGATGGAAGCGCTGCGATCGGACTGAGCCGCGGCTCGAGGCGGCGGTCGCCCGTGCGGTGGGCGGGGCAGGACCGCCGGCAGGCGGCGCCCTGCCCTCCGCCCACTAGCGCTTCGCCGCCATTTGCGCGCGCAGCCGATCTTCTTGCGCCCGGAGCTCCGGGGTGAATTCCGGGCCGAAGTCGTCCGACTCGAAAATCTGCCGGACCTCGATTTCGGATTCGACGTCGGGGAAGGGATTCGGGCAGCGCTTCACCCAGTCGATGGCCTCGGCCCTGGACTTCACGTTCCAGATCCAGAACCCGGCGATGAGCTCTTTCGTTTCGGCGAACGGCCCGTCGACGACCATCCGCGTGCCGCCCTGGAACCTGATCCGCGCCCCTTTCGAGCTTGGGTGCGGGCATGGCCGGCATGTCGTGCACCCGGCGACTCTCTTGACGCTGTTCGCCCGGTTGCAACCGCGCTCGATTCTCCAGTCGAACGCCAACCGCGTGGATCGACAGCTCCGACAATCACTCCCTGCTGCCGTGGCCCCTGGTCCGGCGGTATGATCTGACATCACCATGCCAAGCTGGCTTCGGGTCAAGGAGGTCCTCGCCCTCGCCTTGGAGCAGCCCCCCGGGATGCGCGCCGCGCTGCTCGACGCGGCGTGCGAGGGCGATCTCGAGCTCCGGGCCGAAGTCGATTCGCTGCTGGCGGCGGACGCCGGAGCGGGAGCCTTCATCGATCGCCCCGCGCTGCCGTGGCTCGATGTGCCGGATTCTGCGGACGGGCTCGCGGAGGAGGATCCATTCATCGGTCGCCAGCTTGGTCCGTACTCGATCGAGGAATGTCTCGGCCGGGGCGGGATGGGGGCCGTGTACCTGGCCAGCCGTGCAGACAAGGAGTTCGAGCACCGGGTTGCCCTCAAGATGATCCGGCGCGGCATGGATTCCGAGCTGGTCGTGCGGCGATTCCGGCACGAACGGCAGATCCTCGCAACGCTCAACCATCCACATATCGCCCGCCTCTTCGATGGCGGGACAACGCCCGAAGGCCTGCCGTACTTCGTGATGGAGTACGTCGCCGGCACGCCGATCGATCGCTACGCCGACGAGCACCGGCTCAGCACCACCGAGCGGCTGCGCCTGGGCCTTCGCGTGTTCGACGCGGTGCAGCATGCCCACGATCACCAGATCGTGCACCGTGACCTCAAGCCGGGCAACGTCCTGGTCACCGCCGACGGGCAGCCGAAGCTGCTCGACTTCGGGATTGCCAAGATTCTCGATCCCGGAAACGAGGCGGACTCCACGCTGACGTCGCTGGCCCGGCCGATGACGCCGGAATACGCCAGCCCTGAACAGATCCTGGGGCAGCCCGTCACTCTCGCGACCGATGTCTACGCGCTGGGCCTGCTGCTCTACGAGCTCCTCACGGGCCACCGCGCGTATCAATTTGCGACGCGCACCCCCGAGGAGATGGCGAGCATCGTCTGCGAGCTGGATCCGGAGCGGCCGAGCACGGTGATTGCGCGGACGCAGACGAGCGTTCGCCAAGACGGCACCACGGAGACCCGGACGCCCGTCAGTGTCAGCCAGACGCGCGATGGTTCGCCTGAAGCCCTGCGGCGCAAGCTCACCGGCCCGCTCGACGCCATCGTGCTCAAGGCCCTCCGCAAGACTCCGGAGCTGCGGTATCCGAGCGTGGCGGCGCTTGCCGACGATGTCCGCCGCTATCTCGACGAGGAGCCGGTCTCGGCTGGACGCGATGCGTGGCGATACCGGGGCCGTCGTATCCTCCGCCGCCATCGCGCCGCGGCCGGCGTGGCGGCGCTTCTGCTCGCGACAATGGGGGTCACCGCGATCGCGGCGCGTTGGTGGAACAGGGCCACGTCTTCCGTGCAGGGCCCTGAATCAGCCGCCAGTCACGCGTCCGCACGTCCCTCGGTGGCCGTGATGGGGTTCACCAACCTGTCGGCCAGGGCTGGCGACCAATGGTTGTCGACCGCCTTTGCCGAGATGCTCACGACCGAGCTCGCGGGCGGTGGTCAGCTCAGGGTCGTCCCGGCGGATGCCGTGACGCGGATGGTGACGGACCTGGGCGTCGGCCGCACCGGTTCCCCGGACGCCGCAGCGGTGGAGCGGTTGCGCACGGCTCTCTCGACGGACTATCTCGTCCTCGGCTCCTTTGTCACGAGCGGCAGTCAGGGGGCGCGGACGCTTCGCGTGGACGTGCGGGTCGTGCGGCAGGCGGACGAGGCGGTCGGCGTCACCGGCGTCGGAGACGAGTCGCACCTGTTCTCGATGATGTCGGACGCCGGCCGCCAGCTGCGAAGCCGGCTCGGGCTCCAGGAGAGCACAGCCGAGACGACGAGCAGCGCTCGGGCGGCATTCCCTGAGGGGCTCGAGGCAACCCGGCTGTACGCGGAGGGCCTCGCGCGCCTTCGTCTGCTCGACGCCGTCGAGGCGCGGGTGCTGTTCGAGAAGGCGGCGACGATCGAGCCCGCGAACCCGCTGATCCAGACAGCGCTCGCCTCGGCCTGGACGGCGCTTGGCTACGACAGCCGGGCGACCGACGCGGCGCAGAAGGCGTTCGACGCGTCGGCCGCCCTGACGCGCGAGGATCGGCTCAAAGTCGAAGGCCGCCTGTACGACGCCCAACGGAATGCCCCGAAGGCGATCGAGGTGTACCGCACGTTGTGGGGTTTTTTCTCCGACAACATCGAGTACGGGCTCCTGCTCGCCGCGGCCCAGACCTGGGGAGGCCATGGCACCGACGCCCTCGCGACCGTCGGCGATCTGCGTCGCGCGCCGGCGCCGCAGAACGCCGACCCGCGTGTCGATCTCGCCGAGGCGCAGGCCGCGTCCACCCTGGGAGACTTCCCGCGCGAGCTCGCGGCCCTCCAGCGTGCGGTCCATCGCGCCGGGGAGCTTGGCGCCCGTCTGCTCGTGGCAAGGGCTCGTCTGCTGGAAGGACGGAGCTACTTCAGCCAGGGCCAGCCCGGCAGGGCCGAGGAGTCCCTGGAGGCTGCGCGGAAAGTCTTCCTCGAGGCGGGGGATCGGGCCGGTGCGGCATCGGCGCTGAACAGCCTTGGCACCGTGCTGTCGGATCAGCAGGACATCACGCGCGCGCAGCGCATGTACGAGCAGTCGCTGGCGACCAGCGAAGAAATCGGCGATCGACGCGGCATGTCGGCGGCACTCAACAACGTCGGCATCCTCCTCAAGGATCAGGGCAAGCTCCGTGAGGCGCTCGCCGCGCACCAGCGCTCCCTCGCGCTCAGACGCGAGATTGGCGATCGCAACTGGACCGCCGTGTCGCTCAGCAACATCGGTGTGGTCCTCTTCGAGCAGGATCATCTCAGCCAGGCGACCGCCCACTATCAGGAGTCGCTGGCGATTTGCCGGGAGATCGGGGACAAGCGCGGACTGGTGCGCGCGCTGCACAACCTGGCGGTGGTCCATCGCGAGGTCGGCAACCTGGCAGAGGCCCGCACCGCGCTCGAGGAGTCGCTGGCCACCCGCGCCGAAATCGGTGACAGGCGCGGGCAGGTCATCGGCCGGGTCGAGCTTGGAATGCTGCTCCTCGAACAGGGCGAGATCGCCGCGGCGCGCAGGACCGAGGAGGAGGCGCTGCGGCTCGCGACGGAAACGAAGCTCAAGCCCGGTGCGGCCCAGGCGCATTACCAGCTCGGCGAGATCGCCCTCGCGGCTGGCGACTTGTCACAGGCACGGCGTCACCACGAAGAGGCGATGACCATACGCCGGGGGATGAAGGAGATCCGCACTTCGATGGAGAGCGCGCTGGCGCTGGCGGCCGTCACCCTGGAAGAAGGGCAGGCGGCGGATGCCGAACGACAGGCGGAGGGGGTCGTGACCGCCACGGACGGGACGACGGGGCCCATGCGGGCGACCGGGCAGCTGCTCATCGCGCGCGCCCGTCTCGCGGCGGGCGAGGTCGCGGCGGCGGCGCGTGCCCTTGCCGCGGCGCGGCAACTCTCGACAGGTAGCGAACGCATCAGGGTCCACGCCGACATCGCTATGGTCGAAGCGCAGATCGATGCGGCTCAGGGGCGGAGTGCCGAAGCCCGTCAGTGCCTCGCTGAATTGCAGCCCGTCCTGGCACGCTCCGGCATGGTCCTCGGGGAGCTCGAGCGGCGGCTGCTCCTCCTCAGGCTCGATTCTGCCGATCGACGCCCGAACGCGAGGGCTGCGGCCCGCTCGCTCGAGAAGGATGCCGGCGTGCGCGGCGCAGGTCTGATCAGCCGGCGGGCGCAGTCCCTCTGACCGTGATGGCCGACGATCCCGATCCGCGACTGACCCGGCTGCTGCAGGCCTGGCAGCAAGGGGACGCTCCCGCAGGAGAGCAGCTCGTGCCTCTCGTCTACGCCGAGCTGCGTCGCATGGCGCGCCTGAAGCTGGGATCCGAGCGCGGCGGCCACACCCTTCAGCCCACGGCGCTCGTGCACGAAGCCTGGCTGCGGCTGATGCAGCAGCACGGCGCGGGATGGCAGAATCGCGCCCAGTTCTTCGCCATCGCGGCGCAGGCCATGCGGCGCATCCTGGTCGATCATGCGAGACGACGGGAGGCGGCAAAGCGCGGCCGCGGAGAAGCCCCTGTCGACGTCGACGAGCTCGCCGACGTCCTGGCCAGCCCCGTGCCAGACGAGCAGCTCGTCACCCTGGACGCAGCCCTGGATCGGCTCTCGGACCTCGATGCACGCCAGGCGAAAGTCGTCGAGTTGCGGTTCTTCGGAGGCCTCTCCGTCATCGAAACCGGGGAAGTACTCGGGCTCTCACCCACGACGGTCAAGCGCGAGTGGGCCACCGCGCGGCTATGGCTGATGCGGGCCATCCAAGGGCAATTACCCTAAACAAGTCTCTCTCCTTTCGAATGGTCCCATCCCGGTGCGTTCTGCGCGTAAGGTGGAGAGGGCACAGGGTTCCCATGTTCACGAACACCGAGAGACTCCCCGCTACGCTTGGAGAATGTCACGACCTGATCCGGCAACTTCAGGAAGAGAACCTCCAGCTGCGGCAGGCCGGCGCCTTGTTCGGGCAGCTGGCTGAACGTTTGAATCATGAGCTGAGGCTGGAGCGGAGCCTCTACTCCGACGATCACCTCCTGCATGGCCACGACGACCCATCGGCCGCGTCCCTCGGCGGCGGTCGCTGACCCTGTTCGCGCACCCGTCGGCTGCACCCGCTTCTCAGCCGGAAACAGCCTGACAGCCTCCGGGGGACGAGTCTCGAGGGTTGTCAGGTGAACCTCGTGCTGCTCGCATTGGAAGAACTCGGCGACGACGGCGCAGTACGGCTCACGGATCTGCGCGCCGATCACATCGCGCGCGTGCTCGGCAGCCGTGCCGGGGACCACGTCCGGGTCGGGGTGATCGACGGAGGGATCGGCGAGGGTACCGTCACGGCCGTGCGCGACGGGATGGTGGAA
>JANMCN010000102.1:0-9254 GCA_031361295.1 Acidobacteriota bacterium
CACTCCTTTATCTCGCGTTCCTCGTGTACGGTTGCGGCCGGGATTGAGTGGGGCCGGCTTGGGCCCCTGGTGGTGGGGGTTTGTGCTCCCGCACCCCGGCGCAAGCACAACTGCGGCAACTCGGAAGCCCGCAGCGAAGGCATTCCAGCCACTTACGTCTTGCGTCGGTTCGTCTTCGTGAGCCCCAGATCGTGGAGCTGCTTCGGCGTCGCGCTCGCCGGCAGGTCGCCGATCCGAATGGGTAGCACGTAGTCAGCCCCGAGCAGGACGCCCTTGACCCGAGGGTCCACCGGCTTCACGCGTTCGAGCCATTCCAGCCTCAATGCGAAAGGCCCGTCGGGACGCGTGAGGATCAGGCCGTCGGTCCCCTCCTGCACGATCCCCGTCAGGATCGCCCAGTCATCCTCTTCGTCATCGTCCTCTCCCATGATGAGGAGGGACAACTGCATGCCGATGAGCTCAGATGATTCCACGATTACACCTGCGTTTGCGGAGCTCTGCGACCACGACGGGTATGCGGGGCCTCCCTGTTCCTGATCCCAAGTCCTGAGTCCCCAATCCCGGTTTTCAGCCCCCCCTCGTGTGCATTTCGAGATGTGCGTCGCGCTTGAGGGTCCGCACCGGGATCAGGGTCGTTTCCCGATCCATGTCGAGGCGCTCTTCGGCGCCGCGGTCCGCCCTTACGGACCAGACCGCCTCGACGAGGCGCTGGAGGTCGGCGGGTGTCGCGCCGGCGCGGAGCGGCCTGCGCAGGTCTGTTCCGGTGGCCGCGTACAGACAGAGGAGCCAGACGCCGTCAGCGGTGAGACGGCTGCGGTCGCACGAAGCACAGAAGGGTTCTGTCGTGGACGAGATGATTCCGAAGGCCGCGCCCCCGGGCAGCAGAAACCGGGCGGCGGGAGCTGACGACCGCTCCTCGATCGGCATGACGGCGCCGTAATACGTCTCGAGCCGCGACAGGATCTCCCGGCGGGATACGACAGCCTCGCGCGTCCACCGCGTCGCCCCTCCGACGTCATGTATTCGATGAAGCGGACCTCCGCGCCCATACGCTGACCGTACTCGAGCATGGCGACGAGCTCGTCGTCATTCACCCCGCGGATGACGACGGTGTCGAGCTTGAGCGCCGAGAACCCCGCGGCCGCCGCCGTGTCGATCCCGGCGAGCACTTCGGCGAGCTCGTCCATCCGCGTCAGCGCCTGGAAGCGATCACGGCGGAGGGTGTCGAGACTGACGGTGATCCGATGCAGCCCGGCTGATCGAAGCGCCCGCGCCTGGCGCGCGAGGAGGACGCCGTTGGTCGTGAGCGCGAGATCCGCAATCGTGCCGCGGCCCGCCAGCGACTCGAGCAGGACGGGAAGGTCGCGCCTCAGGAGCGGCTCGCCCCCGGTGATCCGCACGCGATCCACGCCGAGCGGAGTGAACGCGTCGACGACGACGCCGATTTCCTCGAAGGTCAGGAGGCTCTCGCGCGGCAGCCAGACGTAGTCCTGCTCCGGCATGCAGTACTGGCAGCGCAGATTGCAGCGGTCCGTGACGGAGACCCGGAGGCTGCGGAGCGGACGGGCGAAGCGATCGAGAAGAGGCATCGACGTGTCTGATTATGGCAGCTACCAGCTTTCAGCTGCCAGCTTTCAGCTACCAGCTACCAGCTACCAGCTACCAGCTACCAGCTCCAGCTGCCAGCTTTTCGTTGCTCCCTGGCCAGGGAGGTGAGCTTCCGGAGTAGCTGCACGGAGAGGTCTCGCCGCGCTCAGCGGGAACTGGAAGCCGGAAGCTGGAAGCGGGAAGCGGGAGCTTCCCTCCCCCGTGTATCATCTAGAGATGCTTCGGAGCTATAAGGGGCGCCTGCCGTCTGTGCACGCCACGGCGTACGTGGACGACAGCGCCCAGGTCATTGGTGACGTCGAAATCGGGGAGGCGAGCAGCATCTGGATGAACGTCGTGATTCGCGGCGACGTGCACCGGATCCGGATTGGCCGGCGGAGCAACGTGCAGGACGGCACGATCGTCCACGTGATGCGCGGAACGCATGCGACGACGATAGGCGACGAGGTGACGATCGGGCACGGTGTGATCGTCCACGGGTGCACACTGCGAGATCGGATCCTGGTCGGCATGGGCGCGATCCTCTTGAACGGCGTGGACGTCGGCGACGACTGCATCGTCGCGGCCGGAACCCTGCTGACGGAGAACGCACAGATTCCAGCGCGCTCGCTCGTGATGGGCAGCCCTGGCAAGGTGCGGCGTGCGCTGACCGACGACGACGTCGCATCGATTCGCGACTACGCGGAGCGCTACGTCGGCTACCGCCTCGACTACATGGGCGGAGCCGACGCCGCAGCCAGGCGCTGATGGCTTCGCAGCAGACCCGGCCGGCGCGCGGCATGCGCGACTTCCTCCCGGAAGACGTCCGTCGCCGCGAGTACGTGATCAGCGTGATCTCCGACGTGTACCGGCGCTACGGCTTCGAGCCGCTCGAAACGCCGGCGCTCGAGAACATCGAAACGCTGACGGGCAAATACGGGGACGAAGGCGGCAAGCTGATCTTCAAAGTGCTCAGGCGCGGTGAAGGGGAGTCCTCCGGCGAGACGGACCTCGCGCTGCGTTACGACCTCACCGTCCCCCTGGCGCGCGTGGTCGCCGAGTATCGCGGGAAGCTGCCGAAGTTCTTCAAGCGGTATCAGATCCAGCCTGTGTGGCGGGCCGATCGTCCGGCGCGCGGCCGCTTCCGGGAATTCTTCCAGTGCGACGTGGACGCGATCGGATCGCGATCGATGGTGGTCGAGGCCGAGCTCTGCGCGGCGGTGAGCGATGTCCTGCTGAAGCTGGACTTCAAGAACTTCGTCATCAAGTTGAACCACCGCGGCGTGCTCACCGGGCTGCTCAATGCGGGTGACGTGAAGCCGGACGACCATGCGCCGGCGCTCACTATCCTGGACAAAATGGACAAGATCGGTCGGGAGGGCGTCCAGCGCGGTCTCGAGGAGCTGGGCATCCCGACGCAGCAGCTGATGGCCATGTTTTCCGAGCTGACGTCCCTGCAACAGGGGTTCGACCCGAGAGGAGTGGCGAATAGCAAGACGGCGACGCTTCTGACCGAGCGACTCGGACACGATCCTTCTGCTGCGTCCGCCGTGCACCAGTTGAAGGAAATTCTGCACCTTTCGCAACACACCAGCGCCGCGGATCACATCCAGCTCGATGTCACCCTCGCCCGCGGGTTGTCCTACTACACCGGCGCCATCATGGAAGTGGCCGTGCCCGACCTGGCAGGCAGCCTGGGGGGCGGGGGCCGATACGACGGACTCATCGGCATGTTCCTCGGCGAAGAGGTGCCGGCCTGTGGCTTTTCACTGGGGCTCGAGCGCATCCTGGTCGTCATGGCCGAGCGCGGTTCCGCTTCCATCGACGGCGCGCCCGCCGACGTGCTGGTGGCGCTGTTCGACGATGCGACGATCCCTCAGGCGTTGCGGCTGGCCGCGGACCTCCGGCGCGAAGGAGTGCGGGTCGAGGTCTATCCCGAACCGGACAAGCTGGGGAAGCAGATGAAGTACGCCGCGGGCAAGAGGATCCCGTTCGCCGCCGTTCTGGGCGCCGATGAAATCGCCCGCGGCGAGGTGGCAATCAAGAACCTGGGCACCGGCAAGCAGTCGTCCATGCCGGCGGCGCAGGTGCCCGGCTTCGTCATGCGCGCGCCGTCAAATGAACCTCGACCCCCGAACCCCGCACCCGGAACCTGAACCCGAACCCGGAACCAGCTGACCTCACCCCCGAAATCGAACGAGAGCATGAACATAGAACCGCTTGGAACCCTGGCGCGCACGCATACCTGCGGAGCGCTCCGTGCGGAGGACGTCGGGACGGATGTCGTCCTGCTCGGATGGGTGCACCGCGTGCGCGACCTGGGATCCCTCGTCTTCATCGACCTGCGGGACCGGCACGGCGTGACGCAGATCGTCGCGCGCGTGGACGAGAAGCTGATCGCCGACGCCAAGCGCCTCCGCTCGGAGTTCGTCGTCGCGGTGATGGGGCCGGTTGAGCACCGCGCACCCGAGACCGTGAACGCGAAGATCGCGACGGGAGCGATCGAGGTGACGGCCCGCGAGTTCCGGCTGCTCAACGAGGCCCGGACGCCCCCCTTCATGATTGCGGACGAGATCGAGGTCACGGAGGAAACGCGGCTCAAGCACCGCTACATCGACCTGCGCCGCCCGAGGATGCAGCGCAACATGATCATGCGCCACCGCGCGACGATGATCATCCGTCAGTATTTCGACGAGCAGGGCTTCCTCGAAATCGAGACGCCAATGCTGGCGAAGTCCACTCCCGAAGGCGCCCGTGATTACCTCGTCCCGAGCCGCGTGCACCCGGGCGAGTTCTACGCCCTGCCGCAGTCGCCGCAGATCTTCAAGCAGATCCTGATGATCGCCGGCATGGACCGGTACTTCCAGATCGCGCGCTGCTTCCGGGACGAGGATCTGCGGGCCGATCGGCAGCCCGAGTTCACGCAGGTCGATCTCGAGATGTCGTTTGCGACCGAGGACCTCGTGTTCTCGACGCTCGAGCCCCTGATGGAGCGGCTCATGGCCCTCATCGGCCGCGCCGCGCCGCGCCCGTTTCTCCGGATGCCGTACGCCGAAGCCATCGCGAGGTACGGATCGGACAAGCCGGACCTGCGCTGCGGGATGCCGATCGCGGACCTGTCTCCGGCGTTTGCCGGGTCGGCCTTCACGGTGTTCCGCGACGTCATTGCCGCGGGCGGCGAGGTTCGCGGCTTCGCGGTGCCGGGCGCGGCGAAGTACTCGCGGCGCGAGCTCGACGAGCTCGTCGCGCAGGCGAAGGGGCTCGGCGCGGACGGGCTCGTCTGGGCGCGGCGGGGAGACGCAGGCGTCCAGAGCTCGGCGCTCAAGGCGGCCGGCGAGGCGGCCATCCAGGAGGCGCTCGTCCTTGCCGGGGCGGGGCCGGGCGACCTGGTCGTGATGGCCGCGGGGCCGCACGCGGCCACTTCGCGACTGCTCGGGCAGCTGCGGCTTCAGATCGCCAGGAAGGAGAACCTGCTCGATCCCGATCGGTTCGACTTCCTGTGGGTCGTGGACTTCCCGATGTTCGACTGGATCGAGGACGAGGGGCGGTTCGAGTTCATGCACCACCCCTTCACCGCCCCGCTCGAGAGCGATCGGCACCTGCTCGAGTCCGACCAGGGGCGAGCACGTGCGCGCGCCTACGACCTGGTGCTCAACGGCAGCGAAATCGGTGGCGGCAGCATCCGGATCCACGACCAGGCGCTCCAGCGGCTCATCTTCAAGCTTCTGGGTATTTCGGATGACGAGGCGCGCCTGCGATTCGGGTTCTTCGTGGATGCCCTCGAGTTCGGGACTCCCCCTCACGGCGGTATCGCGCTCGGGCTGGATCGGATCGTGGCGATTCTGTGCGGAGAGCCGTCCATCCGGGATGTCATCGCGTTCCCGAAAACGGCCCAGGCGGTGGATTTGATGGCCGGGGCGCCGTCGAGCGTCAGCGACAAGCAGCTGAGAGAGCTCAAGCTGAAGTAGTCAATCGCTCGACCCTGACGGCACGAGTCGAGCCATGAGTCCGGCCGGCCCGGGAATGATGCTAGAATCACCCTACTAACAGGCAGTTTTACAAGGAGTTATCCCCATCCCTCCTGCCACCGTCATGCGCAAGGTTTCGGTTCCCGACGAGGGCGCCGAGTCGCTCTACGGCACCTACGACGAAAACATCAAACAGCTCGAAGGGCAGTTCTCCGTCCGGATACGGACGAACGGGCACGAGGTGATCGTCGAAGGCGACGCGGCCGACGTCGCGCGGGCCGAACGCGTGCTCGAACAGCTCGCCGCGCTGATTCGCGGCGGCTACAAGCTTGGAAAAGGCGATGTGAAGACGGCCTCCCAGCTCGTCGCCCAGGACGAGAGCGTCGAGTTGGCGGACTATTTCCTGCGGGGCACGGCCCGGACGTCGGGCCGGAAGCAGGTGATGCCGAAGAGCGTCAACCAGCGACGGTACCTCGATGCGATCGAGAAGCACGACATCGTGTTCGGGATTGGTCCGGCAGGGACGGGCAAGACGTACCTCGCGATGGCGCAGGCGGTGTCGTATCTGCTCGCGAAGAAGGTCAGCCGCATCATCCTGGCGCGCCCCGCGGTCGAGGCGGGCGAGAAGCTGGGGTTCCTGCCCGGGGACCTCCAGGAAAAGGTGAACCCCTACCTGCGGCCCCTCTACGACGCGCTGTACGACATGCTCGAAATCGAGCGGGCCGACCGTCTGCTCGAGCGCGGCACGATCGAGGTCGCCCCGATCGCCTTCATGCGCGGCCGGACGCTCAACGACGCGTTCGTCATTCTCGACGAGGCGCAGAACACCACGTCCGAGCAGATGAAGATGTTCCTCACGCGCCTCGGGTTCGGCTCGAAGGCCGTCATCACGGGCGACATCACCCAGATCGACCTCCCCACCGCCAAGGCGTCGGGCCTCGTGGAGGCGATGAAGATCGTGGGCAATGTCGAGGGCATCTCGTTCATCCATTTCGATGAGAAGGACGTGGTGCGGCACCCGCTCGTGCAGCAGATCGTGAAGGCGTACGAAGCTTACGGTGGATCCCGACAGTAAACGTCTGCCGCCACGGCGCCACCGGCGCTCCGGCGAGCCTGACCGCACGAAGCGCCCGGGGCTCACGGTCGTCATTTCCGACGGCCGCGGCCGCCCGGTCACCAGCGGCGGACTGGCCCGCTGGCTCGCCGGAGTCGCCCCTGCGCGAGCGCGCGGCGAAGTCGCGGTGGCGCTCGTTCCGGACGCCCGCGTCCGAGCCCTCAATCGAAAGTACCGGCAGACGGACGCCGCGACCGACGTGCTCTCGTTCGCGGGTTCGGGACCCCGCCAGCCGCGCACCGTGACCTCCGATCTGGGCGACATCGTGATTGCGACCGGCGTGGCGCGGCGGCAGGCGCGGGCGGCAGGTCACCCGTACTCCACGGAGCTCCGCGTGCTGGCGCTGCACGGGTTGCTCCACCTGCTCGGCTTCGACCACCACGACTCGAGCGACAACGGCCGGATGGCACGCACGGAGTTGAGGCTGCGCCGGAAGGGCGGCCTCGGCGCCGGCCTCATCGAGAGGTCCCGGCCGTGACCCCACTGCTCCTCTTCCTGCTGGCGGTGGCGGCGGTCTACGTCGGGATCATCGAGACCGCGTTCAGCGCGCTGATGCGGCTCTCGCTGCGCCTCATGGCGGAGCGCGGCGGACGCGCGGATCGCCTGGGGTTCTATCTGGACGACCCGATCCAGCTGTTTCTCCCGGCGCGCCTCCTCCTGGGGATCATCTTCTCGCTCTCCACGATGTTCATCGCGCTCCTGACGGGCCGGGCCGGCCTGCAGTCGAACGGACTGCTGCTCCTCTTCGTCGCCGTGTTCATCCTGGTCTGCGCGCACGTCCTCCCCCTGCTGATCGTCCGGCGCAATCCGGAAGAGGTCCTCGAGGTGCTGCTGCCCTCGTTCGACGTGGCCGCCAGGTTTCTCCATCCGCTGACCGGTCCCCTCGTCAAGCTGATTGCGGCCGAGGGAAGGCGCGAACGTCCGGAGCCGACCAGCACCGGCGCCTCCGCCGACGCGGACGCCTTCGCTACGGCACAGACCGCCGATGCGGCGCAGGAGCAGGGACTCATCGAGGGCGACCAGCGGAAGCTGCTCCAGTCGATCGTGGATTTCGGGGATACGCTCGTGCGCGAAGTGATGACGCCGCGTCCCGACATGGTCGCGATCCGCGCGGACGCGACGCTCGACGCCCTGCGGGCCCTGTTCCGTGAGCAGGAGTATTCGCGCGTCCCGGTCTACATCGAAAATCTCGACAACATCGCCGGGATGGTGTTCGTCAAGGACCTCATCCGCCTCACAGACGCGGAGCGCGGGACGATGCGGCTCGACCAGGATCTGCGGCGGCTCGTCCGTCCTGCGACGTTCGTGCCCGAAACGAAGCGTGTCCCCGAGATGCTCAAGGAGTTCCAGCGCAAGCAGGTCCAGATCGCGATCGTCGTGGACGAGTACGGGGGCACCGCCGGCCTGGTGACGATCGAGGACCTGCTGGAAGAGATCGTCGGGGAGATCCGGGACGAGTACGACGTCGAGACCGAGCCCATCGTGGACGAGGGTCACGGCTCGTTCGTCTTCAGCGCCAAGGTGAACATCGACGAAGTACGTGATCGGCTGGGCGTGGACATCGATCCCGACGGGTTCGAGACCGTCGGGGGCTACGTGCTGACGCGAGTGGGCCGCGTGCCGGCGGTGGGCGAGTCGTTCGAGCTCGATGGTCTGCAGGTGGAGGTCCTCGAGGCCGAACGGCGGCGCATCCACAAGGTTCGCGTCCGTCTCGCCCTGACGCCGACTCCCGCGGATGTCGAGCGCTGAGGCGATGAAGGCCGGCTACGTCTCGTTCATCGGCCGTCCGAACGCGGGCAAATCGACGTTGCTCAACCGGATCATCGGCACCAAGGTCGCCATCGTCTCCGACAAGCCGCAGACGACGCGGCACCGGATCCTGGCCGTCAAGACCTACGACGACGGGCAGGTCGTGTTCGTCGACACGCCCGGCATCCACCGGCCGCTCCACCGGCTCAACGTCCGCATGGTGGACGCCGCGGTCGAGACGCTCCGCGAAGTGGACGTGGTGGTGCTCGTGTTCGACGCGTCCACGCGGCCCGGGCGTGGCGACGAATACGTGTCGAACCTTCTCAGGGACGTCACGGTCCCTGCGTTGCTCGTGCTCAATAAGATCGATCTGGTCGGGAAGTCGCGCCTGCTGCCGCTCATCGAAGAGGTGCAGAGATGGCACGACTTCGCCGCGATCGTGCCCGTGTCCGCGGCGACCGGCGACGGCGTCGACCAGCTCGAACGGCTCATGCTCGAGCAGATGCCGGACGGAGAGCCGGGGTTCCCCGCCGACTATCTGACCGACCAGCCGGAGCGGACGATCGTGGCCGAGACAGTGCGTGAGAAGGTCCTGCAGCATACACACGCCGAGCTCCCATTTTCGACCGCCGTCGTGGTCGACGAGTTCGATGAGTCGGAGCGCGAACGCATGCTGCGCTTGTATTGCACGATCTACGTCGAAACGGAGTCGCAGAAGCCGATCGTGATCGGGCGCGCCGGAGAGATGATCAAGCGGATCGGGACCGAGGCCCGGCTCGACCTGGAGCAGTTCTTCGGCACGAAGGTCTTTCTCGATCTTCGCGTGAAGGTGAACG
>JANMCN010000127.1:0-28546 GCA_031361295.1 Acidobacteriota bacterium
AGGCATTCAAGCTGCTCAACACGTCGAACGCCTACTGGAAGGGCGATGCGCGTAACCAGCCGATGCAGCGCATCTACGGCACGGCGTTCCAGAACGACGCGGATCTGAAGGCGCACCTGCGGCGGATCGAGGAAGCCAGGACGCGCGATCACCGGAAGGTCGGCAAGGATCTCGGGCTCTTCACCTTCCACCCGTGGGCGCCGGGCGCGACGTTCTGGCTGAGCAAGGGGACGACGTTTTACAACCTGCTCGCCAACTACATGCGCGACGTGCTCTTCCCCGCCGGCTATGTCGAGTTGAAGACGCCGCTCGTCTTCAACAAGGCGCTCTGGGAGACCTCGGGCCACTGGCAGCACTATCGCGAGAACATGTTCCTCATCGAGGGCCGCGACGGGGAAGAGATGGGCATGAAGGCGATGAACTGCCCCGGCCACATGCTGGTGTTCGCGAGCGAGATGCGGAGCTATCGGGATCTGCCGCTTCGGTTCCACGAACAGACGCCGCTGCATCGCAACGAAGCCTCCGGCGTGCTCTCGGGCCTGACGCGTGTCCGTCAGTTTTCGCAGGACGACGCGCACTGCTTCGTGACGGAGGCGCAGATCGAGTCCGAGGTCGAGTCGCTGCTGCGGCTGGTGCAGCGCGTGTACTCCGATTTCGGACTGGAGTTCTCCGCGAAGCTCTCGACGAGGCCCGACGAATACCTCGGAGAGATTGCGACGTGGGACCACGCCGAAGGCGCGCTGAAACGCGCGCTCGAGGCCGCGGGACAGGCGTACACCGTCAACGAGAAGGACGGCGCGTTCTACGGCCCGAAGATCGATTTCGACATCACGGACGCGATCGGACGCAAGTGGCAGTGCGCGACGATCCAGCTCGACTACCAGATGCCGCAGCGGTTCGACCTGGAGTACGTCGGGGCCGACAACGCCGTCCATCGTCCGGTCGTCATCCACCGGGCGATTTTCGGCAGTTTCGAACGGTTCATCGCGCTGCTCATCGAGCACTACGCCGGGGCGTTCCCGCTCTGGCTCGCGCCGGTGCAGGTCACGGTCCTGCCGATTGCGGATCGTCACCTGGCGTATGCCGCGGCCGTGCGCGATCGGCTCGCCGCCGCGGGGCTGCGGGTGGACGTCGACGAGCGCTACGAGAAGATTGGATATAAGATCCGCGAGGCCCAGCTGCAGAAGATTCCCTATATGCTGGTCGTCGGGGACAAGGAAACCGCGTCGGATGCCGTCTCCGTACGCAGCCGCGCGGACGGCGACCTGGGCTCGCAGCCGGTCGGCGAGTTCGTGGACGCCGCACGCGACGAGATTCGCGAGAAGCGCAGCAGGATCAAAGCTGAAGTTTGAAGGCTGAAGTTCGAAGGCTGAACGCTGACGGCCGGACGGCTGGAGGCTGACGGCGCTCGAGAGTTCTGAGGAGGTTTTTATCGCTTACGACCGAAGTCCCCGGCGGGACGACCGCACGCGGGTGAACGAACGGATCAGGGTGCGCGAAGTGCGCGTCATCGACGACACGGGCCAGCAGCTGGGGATCATGCCTCCGCAGCAGGCATTGACGATCGCGAAGCAGAAAGGGCTCGACCTGGTCGAGATCGCCGCGACGGCGACCCCGCCCGTCTGCCGCATCATGGACTTCGGGCGCTACCAGTACCAGGAACAGAAGCGCGCGCGCGAGGCCAAGAAGCATCAGAAGATCATCGAGGTCAAGGAAATCAAGTTCCGGCCGAAGGTCGACGAGCACGACTATCAGTTCAAGAAGAAGCACATCGAGCGCTTCCTGGCTGAGGGGGACAAGGTCAAGGCCACGATTTTCTTCCGGGGGCGCGAAATGGCGCACCCGGAGATCGGCCGGCGGATTCTCGAGCGGCTCATCGAGGACCTGACGGACGTGGCGATGGCGGAGACCATGCCGCGCCAGGAGGGCAACCAGATGCACACCATCCTGGCCCAGCGGACGGGGAAGAAACCGGCGGCGAAGAAGGAAGCCGAGCCGAAAGACTCGGTTCAATAGCGCGGAACGAACGGCCGGTCCGCCCGCGCGTGGACGGCCCGGGACACAGGTAGAGACGAGATCATGCCGAAACTGAAGACGCACAGGGGCGCCGCAAAGCGGTTCAAGAAGACGGGCACGGGCAAGTTCGTCCGGAGCAAGGCGTTCAAGCAGCACATCCTGACGAGCAAGTCCCGGAGCCGCAAACGCGGCCTGAAGGGCAACGTGGTCGTCTCGGCCGCGGACCAGGCGTCGCTCCGGAAGATGCTGCCGAATTAATGAAGCTTCCAGCTCCCAGCTCCCAGCTCCCAGCTCCCAGCTGCCAGCTCCGAGTATCAGCCTCCCGCTGAAAACCGCAGCGAGGAGCAACACAGAAGAAGCCGGAAGCTGGAAGCTGGAAACCGTAAGTTTTAGGATTTAAAGATGCCGAGAGTCAAACGTGGAAACGTCCGGCGCGCCAAGCGGAAAAAACTGCTCGCACGCGCCAAGGGCTTCTATCAGACCAAGAGCAAGCTCTATCGCTCCGCCAAGGAGTCGGTCGACACGGCGCTCAAGTATGCGTTCGTCGGCCGGCGCCGGAAGAAGCGGGACTTCCGTCGCCTCTGGGTCGTGCGGATCAACGCCGCGGCGCGCGAGAACGGGTTGACGTACGGGCAGCTTATCGCCGGGCTGAAGGCGGCGGGCAATCCGATCGACCGGAAGACGCTGGCGGATCTCGCCGTCACGACGCCGGCGGCGTTCGCCAAGCTCGCCGAAGTGGCGCTTGCCGCCCGCCCGGCGCAGGAAAAGCGCGTCGTGTCGGGCGAAGCCAAGGCGGCACGGCCGAAGGCCCGCGCGGCGGCCGAAGCGGCCGCAGCCGACGCCGCACGCGCGTAGTCGGGTTCACGGCGTCTGGGTTCAAGGGTTCAGGAGGTTCGCGAACCGCTTGAACCCCGCCGACCCCTGAACCGTGTGAACCGGCCTATGTCAGACCCTGCCGCGCAAATCGACATCCTTCGAACGCAGTTCGAAACAGACGTCGCCTCGGCGGGCAGCGCCGAGGCGCTGCGCGCCGTGCGCGATCGCTATCTCGCGCGCAAGGGCGGCCTCGTTTCGGCGCTGCTCAAGGCGCTCGGGTCCGCACCGCCGGACGCGCGCCCTGTGCTCGGCAAGCTGGCCAACGATCTCAAGCACGAGATCGAAGCCACCCTCGACGCGCGCCTCAGCGCCGCCGACGGCTCCCGGCCCCCCGCGGGAGCCGTGGACGTCACGCTGCCTGGACGCCTGCCGGCGCTCGGGCATCGCCATCCGCTGACGCTCCTCCGCGAGCACATCGAGGCGATCTTCAGCCGCATGGGGTTCCTCGTCATCGAGGGCCCAGAGCTCGAGGACGACTACCACAACTTCGAAGCGCTCAACATGCCGGCCGAACATCCTGCGCGCGACATGCAGGACACTCTCTATCTCTCGGCACCCGTACGCTCGTCCGTCGGTGCTCCCGCGACGCTCCTCCGGACGCATACCTCCGGCATGCAGATCCGGTACATGGAGAAGCACCCGCCGCCGGTCCGGCTGATTGCGCCCGGTCGCGTCTACCGCCGCGACAACCTCGACCTGACCCACACCCCGATGTTCACCCAGGTCGAGGGGCTGGTCGTCGGGGAGGACATCTCGCTCGCCGACCTCAAGGGAACCCTGTTCGCGTTCCTGCGGGAGCTCTTCGGCGACGAGCGCAAGCTGCGGTTCCGGCCGAGCTTCTTTCCGTACACGGAGCCCAGCGCCGAAGTGGACATCAGCTGTGGTGCCTGCGGCGGGACCGGCCACGTCGCGTCGAAGCTGGCAGGTGCGCGCGCGAGCGAAGGCGGATGTGCGATGTGCAAGCGGACCGGCTGGCTCGAGATTCTGGGAAGCGGCATGGTTCACCCGGCGGTGTTCGAAGCGGTCGGATACGATCCCGAGCGCTATACGGGTTTTGCCTTCGGCATGGGCATAGAACGCGTCGCGCTGTTGAAGTGGGGCGTCGAGGACATCCGGCTCTTCTACGAGAACGACCTGCGCTTCCTGGAGCAGTTCCCGCTGTGAGGCTCGTGTATTCGTGGTTGGCGGAGCTCGTCGCCGTTCCCGGTGATGTCGAGAGCGTGGCCACCGAAATCGGCCTGCGCGGATTCGAAGTGGCCGCGGTCGAGCATGGCCGGATGCCGGTGATCGACTTCGAGATCACCGCGAACAGGCCGGACTGCCTGAGCCACCTGGGGCTTGCGCGCGAGGCCTCGTCGATCTGGGGGCTGCCCCTGCGCGACCCCGATGTGCACGACATCAGCGCCCGAACTGCCGGGGCGGACGAGTCCGTGCAGGTCGACCTCGAGGCCTCCGACCTGTGTCCCCGTTACTGCGCTCAGGTCTTCGCCGTGCAGATCGGCGCGTCACCCGCATGGCTGGCCGATCGGCTCGAGGCAGCGGGCGTCCGCCCCATCAACAACATCGTCGACGTCACCAACTACGTGATGCTCGAGATGGGACAGCCGATGCACGCCTTCGATCTCAGGCACATCGGGGGTCGCCGGATCGTCGTGCGCCGCGCCCGGGAGGCGGAGCGGATGCGCACTCTCGACGGCGTCGACCGGACGCTCGGGCCCGACATGCTGGTCATTGCCGACGCGGACCGTGCGGTCGCCATCGCCGGCGTCATGGGCGGGCAGCACTCCGAGATTTCCGGAGACACGCGCCTGATCGTGCTCGAGAGCGCGTACTTCGAGCCGGCGTCCGTCCGGCTCACGAGCAAACGCCTGGCTCTCAAGACCGAGGCATCGTCGCGCTTCGAGCGGGGCGGGGACGTGAACGCCCCACCCGTCGGCATTGCGCGCGCGGCGGTGCTGCTGTCGGAGATCGGAGCCGGGTCGCCGGTCGGGGCGCTGATCGATCGATATCCCGCTCCTCGGAGCGCGGTGCAGATTCCCTTGCGCCAGGCAAGGATTGCGCGGGTCCTCGGCCAGGACGTGCCCGTCGAGGATGTGCCGCGGTATCTCGAACCGCTCGGGTTCACGGTGCAGGCCGCGGGCGGCCCGCAGCCGGGATGGATCGTGACCGTACCGACGTTCCGCGTGGACGTCGCGCGCGAAGCGGACCTGATCGAGGAGGTCGGGCGGCACTACGGCTTCGATCGGCTCCCGACGCGGTTTCCCGCGCTTGCCGCGCCGCAGGGCGCCCCTGATCCTCGCGTCAGCCGCGATCGCGCAGTCCGCCTGGCCCTGACGGCCGCGGGCTTTTCCGAATCGATGACGTTCGCCTTCATCGAGAAACAGGCGGCGGTCCCCTTCTGCGAGCCAGGCGTGGCGCCGGTCGCCATCGCGAATCCCCTGTCGGAGAAGTTCGCGGTCCTCCGGCCGTCGTTGCTCGCCGGGCTGACAGACTCGTGCGCGCACAATCGCCGCCGCGGGCGGAAGGACGTGCAGCTCTTCGAGACCGGGAGCCGGTTCACGAGCGAGGGCGAAGGCCGCGCCGCCGCGATCGTCTGGTGCGGCGGCGCGGGACATCCGCACTGGTCGTCCCCGGCCAGGGCCGTGGATTTCTTCGACGCGAAGGGCGTCGTCGAGCTGCTGTGCGCCGCGCTCGACCTGCCGTCCGCGTCGCTGACCTTCGCAGCCTGCCATCGCCCGCAGCTGGTCCCGGGCCGCGCCGCAGACGTGCGCTCCGGCACGGTGTATCTTGGCAGCGTCGGGCAGCTCGCGCCCGCCATCGCCGACGCGCGGGGATTTCCGGAGGGCGAACCGATTTACGTCGCGGAAATCGATCTCGACGCAGTCACGGCGGCGCGTCCGGCCGAGGCGCTCCGTGCGGAGTCGTTGCCCCGGTTTCCGTCGATCGTCCGGGACGTCTCGATCCTGGTCGATGAAGCCTTGCCTGCTGCCGCCGTTCGTGGCACTATCCGTTCGTCGGCACCCCCGACGCTCGTCTCGGTCGCGGAATTCGATCGATACCAGGGCACGGGCGTGCCGGCAGGGCGTGTGAGCCTTTCGCTCCGGCTCACGTTCAGAGATCCCGATCGCACGCTGACGGACGAGGATGCCCGGCAGGCCACGGATCGGATCGTCGCGGCCCTCCGGGCACAGCACGGCGCCGAGCAGCGATAGCCCGGCATTGTCGGCGTTCCAGTGCAGCCGACGCGTCCGCCGTATCCGCCGTCAGGCGGACGATCGAAATGTTGTAGCGTCCGGCCGTCACGTGGAAGACGTCGTCTGTCGCTTCCGCCTTGGGGCGGACGAAATCTCGTAGCCTCCGCCTTCGGGTGGAAGATCGAAATCGAAGGAGCGTTCGTTGTGGCGAAAGTAGCGGTACGGGACGTCGATCTCGAGCCGATCGACCGGCTGGAAGAAAAAGTCAAGATGCTCGTCGCGATGATCGACCGGCTTCGAGCGGATCACGCGCGCGCGACGGACGAGAACACGCGGCTCGGACGCGAGCTCGACGCGATGCGCGGACGGCTGGCCGAAGCCGAGGGGGCCGGCTCCGAGGTCGTCACGCTTCGCGAGGAGCGCGACCTCATCCGATCGCGCGTCAGCGATATGCTCGCTCAGATCGAAAGCCTCAAGCTCTAGCGGCCGGAACCAGCAGACGTCCGTGAGGCCGGAACAACTATGGATCAGTCGTCCCGCGTCGTGAACGTCGACATTCACGGACAGATGTACCCCATTCGCAGCGGGCTCGACCCTGCGTACGTGGCGGACCTTGCCGCGTTCGTGGACGAGAAGATACGCCTGGCCTCTCGTGAGTGCCCGGCCGGCGACACGCTGAAGCTCGCCGTGCTCGCGGCCCTCAACATCGCGGACGAGTGTTTCCGCGCCCGCGACGAAGGCCGCCGGCGCCAGGACGACGTGGCGCATCGGGCGGAGGAACTCGAGCGCATGCTCGATCTCGCGCTGGGCCTCGCGCAGCCCGTCGCCGTGGCCCGCTAGCCCCCCGCGGGAATCCTCGACTGGCGCCGCCGACTGAAGTAAGATCCAGGAAGAGTTTGAGTTCCTGCTTTGCTCGTGATGGTTCGGAGGCTCGTTTGAGCCGATGTTTCAACCCAAGTGAATCGCGACGTCGCGTGGTGTGCATGCCTCTGCAAGAGGAAGCCTGAAACGCGGCTTGTGCAGCGGTTCCACCTGCTCTAGCAGGTTCATCCGACCTCCCCACACGGCAAAGCGGGGCCTTTCCTTTTCGTCTCCTCTGCACGGCGAGCGAGCTGACTCTTATGGGCACCCCATCGGCTCTGCTCACGGCTCTCGGCGCCATCCTCACCAGCCTCATCGCCGAGGGATTCATTCTGTGGGCCGCAGCTCAGCGGCGGCGCGCCGCCGCCCATGCCGTCGAGCGGGCGCATGAGGAGGCCGAACGGGTCCTTCGCCAGGCCGGGCGTGACGCCGACAATCTGCGCAAGGAGGCCGCGCTCGAGGCGCGGGAGAAGTCGCACGCGCTCGCCGCGGACACCGATCGCCAGGTGCGCGAGCGCCGGCAGGAGATTGCCGACCTCGAGGGGCAGCTGGCCGAGAAGATGCGGACGCTCGCCGAGCGGCTCGCCACCACAGAGCGGGTGGACCAGGAGCTCAGAGGACGGGAGAAGGCCGTCGCCGCGCTCGAACAGCGTGCGGCCGCAGCCACCGTCCGCGTGGAGCAGCTTGCCGCGGATCGGCAGCGTGAGCTGCAGCGCGTCGCCGGGCTCAGCGCGGATGAGGCTCGCGAGCTGCTCCTGAAACAGATCGAGGTCGATGCACGGCGCGACGCCGCCAACCTGGTGAAGCGTCTCGAGACCGAAGCGCGGGAGACCGCCGCGGGGCGCGCCCGGCAGATCATCACCGACGCCATCCAGCGGAGCGCGGCGGACACGGCGATCGAAACCACGGTGTCGGTGGTCGATCTTCCGAGCGACGACCTGAAGGGGCGCATCATCGGGCGCGAGGGACGGAACATCCGCGCGCTCGAGACCGCCACCGGCGTCGAACTGATCGTCGACGACACGCCCGGCGCGATCATTCTTTCCAGCTTCGACCCGTTCCGCCGCGAGGTGGCCCGGCAGGCCATCGAGCGGCTCATCGCCGACGGACGCATCCACCCCGCCCGCATCGAGGAAGTGGTCGAGAAGGTCCGGGAGGACATGCAGGAGACGGTGCGCAAGGAGGGCGAGGCCGCGGCGTTCGAGCTCGGTCTCTTCGACCTCCACCCCGAAGTGCTGCGTCTGATGGGGCGGCTGAAATTCCGCACCAGCTACGGACAGAACGTCCTCAATCACTCGCGGGAGGTCGCGTTCCTCGCCGGAATCATGGCCAGGGAGCTCGGGTTGAACGGACATGTCGCCGCCCGGGCGGCGTTCCTCCACGACATCGGCAAAGCGATCGACCGGGACCTCCAGGGAACGCACCTCGAGCTCGGGCTGGAGTTCCTGCGGAAGCACGGCGAGTCCGAGCCCGTGCTGATGGCGGTCGCAGCGCACCACATGGACATCGACTGGCCGTCGCTCGAGGCGATGATCGTGCAGTCCGCCGACGCCATCTCCGCAGCCCGTCCGGGCGCCCGTCGCGACATTCTCGAGTCGTATGTGAAGCGGCTCGAAAAGCTCGAGGGCATCGCCGACTCGTTCGCCGGCGTCTCCAAGGCGTTCGCCCTGCAGGCGGGGCGCGAGATTCGCATCATCGTGGAGAGCGAGCGCATTTCGGACGAAGAAACCGTGTGGCTGTCGAAGGATATCGCCCGGCGCATCGAGAACGAGCTCGAGTACCCGGGCCAGATCAAGGTCACCGTGATCAGGGAGACCCGGGCCGTTGAGTTCGCCCGGTAACCTGCCGCCCCAGTGCGTCTCCGATGTCAGCGAGCGCGCGCTGATCGAACGGATTCGGACGCGGGTGCCTCCACCCCCCGCGGGTCTCGTGATCGGGATCGGCGACGATGCCGCGGTCGCGAAGACCGATCGTGGAGCCCTTCAGGTCCTCACGACCGATGCCCTGATCGAGGGGATCCACTTCGACCGGCGCTTCTCCTCCGGCGCCGACATCGGCTACAAGGCGCTCGCGGTCAATGTGAGCGACGTGGCCTCGATGGGGGGCACCCCGCGTTTCGCCCTCCTCTCGCTGATGCTGCCTCCGGCACTGCCGCTCTCGGATCTGGACGGCGTACTCGAGGGGCTGTTGCAGATGGCCGCCGAGTGCGGCGTCGCGCTGGCGGGAGGCAACATCACCCGCTCTCCCGGTCCCCTCATCATCGACGTGACGGCCGTCGGCAGCGTGAAGCCGCGCAAGATCCTCAGACGAGGCGGCGGGCGTCCGGGAGACGCGCTGTACGTGACCGGACGGATAGGCGCGGCCGCGGCTGGACTCGAATGGTTGCGCGCGGCCGCAGACGAGGGGACCTCGGGACCGCCACGCGAGCCCGCATCCGGCGACGGCGCACGGGTCGCGCGGCCGCACGACCCGCAGATGGCGGACTGTGTCGCCCGCCACTGCCGGCCGGTCCCCAGGGTCCGTCTGGGGGCGCTGCTCGGGAGAAACCGCGCGGCCAGCGCCTGTATGGATCTCAGCGACGGGCTCGCCGACGCGGTCACCCAGATGGCGTGTTCGGGCGGAACCGGCGCAGCGCTCGACGCGTCCCTCGTTCCGGTGCACCCCGGAGCTGCAGCCTGGTTCTCGGCAGCCGGCCGCGACCCGCTGGCCGCCGCGATCGCCGGGGGCGACGACTACGAGCTGCTGTTTGCCGTGCCGCGGCAATCCCGGGGGCGCCTTCGCACGGTGATCCGTGAAGCCCGCGGGGTTGAGGTCACCTGCATCGGCGAGCTGACCTCCGGCCGGACGGTCGCGCTCGCCCGCGACCGCGTTTCAGAACCGCTCCCGGGCGGGTTCACCCACTTCTAGCGCCTATGCTCGGATCCACCCGCCTCCGCCTCTGGCTCGAACAGCTGCTGCACACCCACGATACCCCCCAGCGAACCGCTGCCGCGTACGGGATCGGCGTGTTCCTCGGGTTCTCTCCGTTCCTGGGGCTGCACACCGTGCTCGGGCTCATCATCGCGTTCGCGTTCAACCTGAACCGGGTGGCCGTGCTGCTGGGCGTCTACTCGAATCTGCCCTGGATCCTCCCGGCATACTACACGCTGGCGACGATGCTCGGCGCGGCCATCCTCCGCTACGATCTGCCCCCCGGTTTGCTGGCCAATTTACGGGAGTCGCTGTCGAACGACTCCTGGGGGGAGTTCCGGCATCTGGCCAGGACCCTCGCCCCGCTGCTCTGGGCCTATGGCCTGGGGTCGCTTATTGGCGCCGCGGCTCTCGCCGTGGTCGCTTATCGTGGCGCACTCGCCATGATCGTTACCCACCGGCGCCGCGCGGCCGCCGCCCATCACTCAGAACATACTGATTTGTAAGCACTTACAAGACTGGAGTGGTCTGAAATAGGACGCCTTTCGGCTTTGACCGAGCCGCTCCAGCCGTCTATAGTGGAGCTGTCCGACGAAGCCATGCTGCTCCTCTCACGGTCCACCGGCCGGAAGATCGTTGCGACGGGAACCGCCGCCGTGGCGTTTGCATTCCTGTACGAGGTGACGATTCTCGATTCGCGCTATGCGGCGCGGCAGGCGGAGCTCCGCGAGGTGTCCGCCGCACCCGCCCCGGGCGCCCGGCTGCGCTTCACGGCCACGGCTTACTGCAAAGGCACGACAACGGCGTCGGGAGTCAACGTTCGCACCGGCATCGCCGCGGCGGACCCCGACCTCCTGCCGGTCGGCTCGGTAATCCAGGTAGAACGCCTCGAGGACCGCTACAACGGCATCTACACGATCATGGACACGGGCCCGGCCGTGCAGGGCCGCCATATCGATATCTACGTGTGGAGCTGCAACGAGGCGCTGGCGCTCGGCCGGCGGCCGGCAGGCATCACCGTCCTGAGGCTCGGCTGGAACCCCAGGGCCAGCACTCCCACCCTGGTGGACCGGCTGTTCCGCGAACGCGAGGCGGCCCAGAACGCGCCCGCCCCGCCGCTGCTGCTGAAGGCGTCCGGCGGTGACTGACGGCGCGCGGACGGTCAATCGGAGCTGACCGGCTCCCCTACCTCGTTCCCCTCAGGCGCCGCCACTCGACGCTCCTGTTCCCGGTACTGCAGCTGGTACAGTTTGTAATAGATGCCGCGCTGCGCGAGCAGGTCCTGATGCCTGCCCGACTCGCGCAGGTGCCCCTTGTGCAGCACGAGAATCTTGTCCATGTCCTGAATGGTCGAGAGGCGGTGGGCGATGGCAATCGTCGTACGCCCGGCCATCAGGACCGACAGGGCGTCACGGATCAGGATCTCGGTCTCGGTGTCCACGCTCGAGGTCGCCTCGTCGAGCACCAGGATTGTCGGGTCGAACGCCAGGCCCCTGGCAAACGACAGCAGCTGCTTCTGCCCGACCGACAGCGTGGCGCCGCGCTCGGCGACGGCACCGCCGTAGCCCTCCGGCAGCGCCTCGATGAACCCGTCGGCATGCACCGCCCGCGCCGCCGCCCGGACGCCGTCGTCCGTGATCCCGTCGTTCCCGAGCCTGATGTTCGACGCAATCGTGCCTGAGAAGAGGTGGACGTCCTGCAACACCAGGCTGAACAGCCGCCGCAGCGCTGACAGGTCGAGGTCGCGGACGTCGACGCCGTCGACCAGAATCCTGCCCCGGGTGACATCGTAGAAGCGCAGCAGCAGGTTGATCAGCGTGGACTTCCCCGCTCCCGTGGCACCGACCACGCCGACTCGCTCGCCGGGCCGTACCTCGAAGGACACGTCCCGCAGGACGTACTCTGGCTCAGTGCCCGGCGTGTTGTAGGCGAACCACACGTGATCGAACACGATGTGCCCGTCGGTCCGGCGCGCCGGGCCGGGCAGTGCGCGCGCCTCAGCAGGCCCCTCCGGGCCGCCTGCCGGACGTTTGGTCTCGATCTGCACGCGCGTGTCGAGCAGCTTGAAAATCCGCTCGGAGGAGGCCATCGCAGCCTGGAGCACGTTGAACTTCTCCGACATGTCGCTGATCGGACGGAAGAACCTCCCCGAGTAGAGGAGGAATGCGACCAGCGATCCGAGCGTCAGCGTGCCCTGGAGGGTCCAGCGCCCGCCGAACCAGATGATGAGCGCGGCGGCGAGTGCGCCGATGATTTCGATCGCGGGGTAGAAGACCGCGTAGAAGAGGATCGAGTCGATGTTGGCGTCCCGGTGCCGCCGGTTGATGTCGTCGAACCGATCGAAGCTGCGCCCCTCGCGGCGGAACAGCTGCACCGTCGACATCCCCGTGATGTGCTCCTGGAGAAAGGCATTGATCCGTGCGACCCACGTCCGCACGGTCCGATAGGACTCGCGCACGTTGCGGCGGAACCACTGCGTGACGATCGCGATGAGGGGCAGCACCGCGAATGCCACGATGGCGAGCCGCCAGTCCATCGTGACGAGGACGATCATGATGCCGAGCAGGGTGAAGATGTCGCCGAAGATCGACACCACGCCGGACGTGAACATGTCGTTGATCACGTCCACGTCGGTCGTCACGCGCGTCATCAGCCGTCCGACGGGGTTCCGGTCGTAGAACTGCAGGTCGATGCGCTGCAGGTGCCCGTAGATCTGCATGCGCAGGTCGAACATGATCCGCTGCCCCGTCATCTGCAGCGTCCACATCTGCACGTACTCCAGGACGAACGACGCGAGCAGGATGCCGAAGAACGCGACCGCGATGCGGTCGACCCCGCGCAGATCCCCGCCGGCGATGTAGCGATCGATCGCGAGCTTCATCAGGTACGGCTGCGCGAGCTGCAGCACGGAGGCGCAGATGATCGCCGCGAGCGCCAGCGCCACCTGCGGCTTATAGGGCCGCAGGTACCACAACAGCCGCCGCATCAGCGTGGCGTCGTACGCCTTTCCGAGGACTTCTTCTTCGTGGAATGACAATCAGGATCTCTAGCTTCCAGCTTCCAGCTTCCAGCGTCCAGCTTCCGGCTTCCAGCGTCCAGCGTCCGGCTGACGTACACAGCCGCCAGCGTCAGATCCAGCGCCGCACGGCCGTCCTGCTTTCGAGTCTCCACAAGTCCAGGCGGTCTAGCCGGAAGCTGGGAGCTGGAAGCCTGTGTCTCAGCTCGCCGCCAGCTCCTCTTCGAGAAGCTGGCGCTTGTACAACGTCGCGTACAGCCCGCCGTGCGCGACGAGCTGGTCGTGCCGGCCGCTTTCCGCGATGCGGCCGCGATCGAGCACGAAAATCCGGTCCGCGTCCCGGACCGTCGACACGCGGTGCGCCACGATGATCGCGGTCCGTTGGCGCATGACGCCGCGCAGCCTCGAGAGGATTTCCTCTTCGGTATAGGTATCCACGGCCGAGAGAGCATCGTCCAGGATGAGCACCCGCGGGTCCACCATCAGCGCGCGCGCGAGCGCCGTGCGCTGTTTCTGCCCGCCCGAGAGCGTGATGCCCCGCTCTCCCACCGCTGTGCCGTAACCCTGGGGGAAGGCGTCCACGTCCTTGTCGAGCCGCGCCACGGCCGCAGCCTCCCGCATCCGCCGGTCCAGTTCCTGAGCGTCCGGAGACGCCTGTCTGGGCTCTGATCCGCCCGGCGAAAACTGTGTGTCGACGGGGTCGGACTCCGTCAGCGGCCGTTGGGCGTGTTGCACGCCAAAGGCAATGTTCTCGGCGATGGTGTCCGAAAAGAGAAACGGCTCCTGTGGTACGAAGCCGATCGCGCCCCGCAGTTTCGCGAGCGGAATCTCCCGCACGTCCACGCCGTCCAGGAACACCGTCCCCGGAGGGGGCTCGTGCAGCCGCGGCAGCAGACTGATCAGCGTTGATTTTCCGGACCCCGTGGCGCCCACCAGCGCGACGGTCTGGCCCTTCTCGATGCGCAGCGACACGTGATCGAGCACGGGATGGTCGGATCCGGGATAGGTGAACACCAGGTCCCGGATCTCGATCGCGCCCGTGAGCCGCACCGAGCAGCCCGCCGAAGTCACGCCCTGGTCGCTGATGCCCGGCGTCGCATCGAGGACTTCGAGCATCCGTTTCCACGACGCCATCCCGCGCTGGAGCATGTTCGTCACCCACCCGAACGCGATCATGGGCCAGCTGAGCATCACCAGGTACGAGTTGAAGGCGACGAACTCGCCGATGGTCATCCGCCCCCGTATGACCTCCCGGCTGCCGACCCAGAGCACGAGCAGCGATCCCATCCCCAGGAACAAGGTCAGGCTCGGATAGAACATCCCCTGCAGGCGAATCAGCACGCGGTTGCGGCGGACATACTCCGCGTTCGCGCCACGGAACCGCTCGACCTCGTAGGGCTCCTGGTTGTACGCGCGGACGACACGCACGCCGGCAAGCGTTTCCTGGACCACCGCGCTCAAGTCGGACAGCTGGGCCTGGATGGCCTCGAACCGACGATGGATGGCGCTCCCGAAGAACTTGACGCTGATCGAGACGAGCGGCAGCGGGAGCAGCGCAATCAGCGTGAGCTTCGCGTCGATCGACCACATCAGCACGATCGCGACGGCGAAGACCAGGACCGTGCTGGCGGAGTACATGACGGCCGGGCCAATCATCGTGCGCACCGCGTTCAAGTCGTTCGTCGCGCGGGACATCAGGTCCCCGGTCCGGCGCTCCTGGTAGTACGCGAGGGGCATCGCCTGCAGCCTGGCGAAGAAGTCGTTGCGCAGGTCGTACTCAATCTTCCGGGAGACGCCGATGATGATCCGCCGCATGAGGAACAGGAAGAGCGCGCGCACGCACGCGACCGCGAGTATTGCCGCCGCATACGTGATGAGCTTCTGCCTCGTGACCGCACGCCCGAGGTCGTCGATGGCGTACTTGAGCACCCACGGCGAGAGCAGCTGAAATGTGGAGGACAGGACGACCGAGGTCAGCCCGAGGAGGAGCGGGCGCCGGTACCGGAGAACGTAGGGGAAAAGACGTCGGACGCCGGGACCCATCTCTTGCGAGTATAGCAGCCGGCGTCACACCCTCGCCGAAGTGCGCCCGCCGCCGCGGGGCCGTGTGCTATCCTCAGGTGGCCTATCCCAGCAGGCTGCCTGGCCCCCGCGCGTCGGGGGTGTGTTCCCTTAACCATTCCGGGGCGAGAAGACTCATGCGCACACGTGCTGCAGCGATATCTCTATTGTCTGGCGTCATCGGGCTGGCTGCCTCGACGGCACACGCCCAGTACTCGGTCAAAGGTCCATCGGATCCCGCAACGGGCGAGCGCTATCACGTCGAGATCGGCGGGTTCCTCTGGAATCCGACGCCGGACATCATCATCAGCAGCGAGTCGCTGGGGATCGTCGGATCCAGCATCGACTTCGTGAACGACCTCGGAATCCAGAAGACGCGCTTCAAGCAGATACGTGTGGTGCTCCGGCCGGCGAGGAAGCACAAGCTGCGTTTCGAATACACGCCGATCACGTACGATGCGGTGGGCAGGCTGACGGCCTCCCTCGTCTTCAACGGGATCCGTTTCCCTGTGACGCTCCCCGTCAGCACCAACCTGCAGTGGAAGGCGTACCGGTTCGGCTATGAGTACGATTTCGTGAGCCGTGACCGGGGCTTCGTGGGGCTGATTCTCGAAGCCAAGTACACGGATGTGCAGGCGACGCTCAGCAACGTCCTCGCGACGGAGTTCGCCAGGGCGCGTGCGCCCATTCCGGCGGTCGGCGCGATTGCCCGCGTCTACGTCGTCCCCAACATCTCGCTCACCGCGGAGTTCAGCGGCATCAAGCTGCCCGACAGCGTCAACGACGATTACCGCGCGAAGTACTACGACCTCGACATCTACGGTACCGTCAACGTCACCGACCATTTCGGCGCGCAGGCCGGCTATCGATCGTTCGACGTGCTGTACAAGGTCAAGAAGGATCAGGGCGATCTGCAGCTGAAAGGGCTGTACCTCGGCGCGATTGTCCGGTTCTAGGCGGATCCGCCGGGGCGGGTCCTAGAAGGCGAACTCGGCGCCGATGAGCGGCGAGACCCGATCCGTCAGCCCGCCGTCGTTCAGCGCGAACCGCAGATTGAAGTTGATCAGGATCCGCGGCGCGACGTTGAGCTTCGCGCCGACGGCGCCGCTGCTGCCCCAGTACGACGCGTTCTGGAACCGGAGATCCTGGAGCGCCGCCGTCCCGGACGGGCCCGTGGCCGCGAACGCAAACGTCGAGAGGCGCGGCGCGCTGATGACGTGCTGGCCCACCAGATCGAGCACCAGGCTCAGCCGCGGATTGACGCTGATGTCGCTCCCCACGGCGTAGATGAATTGATCGGGCAGGTCGCCTGTCTGCCCGGTGCGGATGTCGCCCCCCAGTCTGCTGCTGCCGTTCCACTGGTACGCGAGGTTCGCGTGCGGGGCGACGCGGCCGAAGGTCCCGGAGAACGCCACGAACGGGCGGACGCCGGGTCCGCCCGCGCCGAGGAGATTCTCCTCGTCGCCGGTCGGTATCCGCAGGTCCAGCCCTGCCGCCAGCGCGCGTGTCCCTTCACGCATCAGGGTGCCTTTCGCACGCACGAGCAAATCCCCGATCCCTGCGGCGCTGCCATCCGCGAAAAACTGCCGGGCCGTGCCGTGGCCGCCAGGCGCCGCATCGTCGCGGAAGTAGTGGACCTGCAGATTCGATCCGGTGCCCACGCGCTGCACGGTGGCATTCGACAGCAACGACAGCCGCGTGCGAACGACGGGCACGGCCAGCGACACGTCGAACCGCTCGAGCACCCCATACGTGAGCGCGCCCGTGAACTGCGTCACCGACGCGCGCACGGTGTTCATCGTCGAGATCACGTCAGAACGACCCGCTGTGCTCTGGTACGCGTCGTGCCGGAACACGGCCGGGATGCTGCTGAGCGCAACCCCGTCGAGGCGGTCGAAGGAGAAGACCTGCTCGTTGAACGAGAACGCGATGCGATCGCGGCCAATCGTTTCGGCCCGGTCCGCCAGGATCGGTCCGAAGCTCCTCGTCGCCCTCACGAACGTGCCGGTAGTGGAATCGAACTTATAGATGAAGCCAGAGGCCGGTGACGGCACCGGGACCGTCGTGAGCTGTGTGGCGAGCGCGACGTTCATCAGGCGGAAGTCGGACTGAAAAGAGCTGTTGAAATGCGCGGCGTGGTTCGTGCCGTCGAGCTGGACCTCGTCGCTGCTGACGACCAGGCCATTCGGCCCGAAGACGTCCTCGAACAGCGTCGAGAGGCTGGCGGGGCGGGACTGCGCCGCGAGCGACGCCGGAATGAGCACGCCAAGAGCGCCGAACAGCAACACGCGCGGAACCATGATCACGCTCCTTTCTTCTGCCGTGCATTCACCGCGCGGGGCTGAATCGAACCGACTCGATGACCCAGCTCCCCGCCACCCGGCGAACCGCCATGGTGGTCTGGGTTTCGGTCCGGAGGCGCTGTCCGTCGTGCGTCTGCAGTTCGTAGCGACGGCGGAACGTCACGGTGCCCGTCGCGCCCGAGGCGACGATACGGGCGTCCTGCACGTCAACCGCGAGACGGGTCGCGTTCTGAAAATCGTTGCGGATGGCGTTCGCCGACGACTCGGGCAGGCCTGGCCAGATTTTCTTGAGAGCCTCGAGATCCTTGCCCTCGAGCGCCGCCTTGTAGCGCACCAGCAGCTGCCCGATGGCTTCCTCAGCCGCCGGGCCGGGGGGCGGGGAGTCCTCCGCCTCCGCGACGGGTGGTGGAGCCGCGGGCGCAGGGGACGCGACCACGGGCGGGGACGGCTGGGGCTCCGGGGGCGGCGGGTGCGCGGTCACGGGGGTCGGGGTCGTGACGACGGGAGCGTCCGCCACTTTCGACATCGGCGACGTGGCGGCGGCGAGGACCTGGGGCGCAGAAGGCGCGGGTCCCTCGGCCGATTTTTCATCGAGCTGCGCCTGCGCGAGTGACGCCGCGCTTTCGTACAGGCCGCTCGCCTCGTAGAATCGCGCCGTCGCCTCCGTGGTGCGCCCGGCCTGCTGCAGCCGCTGCGCGGCCTGCTCCGCGCGGAGCGCGGCCCGATAGGCGGGCGCTACGAGGGTGGGGGCTTTGGACGCGCGCGCCTGCTCGCGCGCGCCGATCATCCGGAGCCGCGCGTCTCCCGCGGTGCGGGCGCCGGCCCGCGCGGCGCCTTGCTCCATGATTTGGCGCGCCTCGGCGTTCCCGGGAGCCACCGTCAGCACGTCGCCCGCCGCTCGGGACGCAGCCTGGAAATCGCCGGACGTGAGCGACGCGCGCGCCTGGCGAAGCCCATTCTCGATCGCCGCGGCGGCTGCCCGCGCCCGGTCCAGGATCCGTCTCGCGTCGCGATCCTCTGGCGCCTGCAGCAGGATCCTCTGAGCCTGCTGCTCCGCGGCCGAGAAGTCGTGCGACTCCAGCGCGCGCTCGGCCGCCGCGACTGCGCCCGACGTATCGACCGGTGTACTCCGCTGCTCGACCTGCACTGGGGCAGCCGCACGTGGGCTCGGGCGCCGCACCAGAACCCACGAGACAGCGATCGCGCCCACCGCCACGGCGGCCCCGGCCGTCATCACCCACGGCCAGCGGGCGCTGAAGGAAGGATTGGACGGCGGGGATGTGCCAGGCGGCGCCTGGCTGATGCCGGCGGAGGTGGCGCCGGATCCGCGCGTCTTCGGCAGGGCGGCTCCAGTGGCCGACGCGGGTGCGAGCATCGTGAGCGTATCAGCCGAATAAGCGGGCCGGGAGACGGCGCCGGCAGCGGCGCCGCTGTCGCCCTTGCGGATCTGACCGCGATAAATCGCAAGCTCCTCGCGAAGCGCCGTCATCGACTGATACCGCTCATCGAGGGGTTTCGCCAGCGCACACTCGACGATCGCGGCCAGCGCGCGGGGAACCGTCGCGTCGACCTGACAGAGCGGCTCCGGCACCTCCTGGAGGATCTTGTACATCGTCGAGGCGAACGAGTCCCCTTCGAACGCTTTCTTGTTGCCCAGCAGCTCGTAGAGCACGACACCGACGGAAAAAATGTCGGCGCGATGATCGGCGCGCTCTCCCCTGACCTGCTCCGGGGCCATGTAGTTGAGGGTGCCCATCAGCATGTTGCTGTTGGTCAGCTGCGAGGTGATGAGCCGCGCGAGACCGAAGTCCAGGATTTTGACCTGGCCGGAGGTCGTGATGAAGACGTTGGCCGGCTTCACGTCTCTGTGGACGACACCGTGGGCGTGGGCGTACTCGAGGCCTTCGCACATTTCGATCGCCAGATCGACCTTTCGCGCCAGGCTCATCCTGACGTGCCCGCCCAGGCGCTGTTGCAGGTCTTCTCCCTCGAGATACTCCATCGCGAGGAACGGATGACCGTCGTGTTCGCCCAGGTCGTAGATGGTCACGATGTTGTGGTGGGAGAGCTGGCCCGCAGACCTCGCTTCGCGCAGGAAGCGCGTACGCGTTTCAGGATTGCCATCGATTTGCGCGCCGATGACCTTGAGGGCGACGGTGCGCTCCAGGAGCGTATCGAACGCGCGGTAGACAACGCCCATGCCTCCCTGGCCGAGCGTATCCAGCAGCTGGTATCGTCCGATGGTCTGCATGAGTGGCAATCCGCGACGCGCGATCCGCCGAGTGTGGCGTCCGTGCCGGGACGTCTGCGGGATAATAGCGCGTGATGCTGCGGCGCAACAATAATCCGGCCGGTTATTTCCGCCCGTTCGCTCGGCGTGCCGTCGGGAAGCCGAGACGAAGGTCCCGTCAGTTCGACGGCGGCTCGCTCAACCTGACCCAGACGCCGAGGAATCGTGTGTCGCGGCTCTTGACATCGGCGTCCATGGGCCGGAATCCGCCGGTGGCTGTGATCGCCAGCAGCGTGCCGTGTCGCGTCCTGTCAGCCGGCACTGAGATCGGCCTCTCCTCGCCCGGGGCCAGCGGGATGTCCACCGCCCACGTCCCCGCACGCAGTTGCGCCCGATTGGCGACCGGGCCGTTCCGCAGCATCAGCGAAAGCGAGGCGCGCGGAACGTCTGGCTGGATGACGAGCGCTGAGGTCCGGGCCCCGCCGACCCAGAACGCCTCAGGTTCCGGAAAGCTGCGGTCGTCCAGGAAGTAGGCGGTCGCCTGACCGTACCGCACGGCGTGGATGGCACTGCCGGGCGCGATGCGCGCGCCCGGGGGTGTGATCGAGAGCGGCTCGATGGTGATTCCGCTGATCGATCGCCGGGCCTGCTCGTCGCCGCGGACGACGATGGCGCGGACGTCCACGGGAAAGTCCAGCACGATCGCGCCCGGCGGACTGGTCAAGGGGCCGGAGACCAGCGAGAACGGGTCGCGCCCGATACCGACCATCAGCCAGCCCGACGCTCGTTCGCCGACCGGTTGCAGCCGGTAGCGGCCCGCCGGGACCGCGGGGATCTGATAGAGCGGCCAGTCGTTCTGACCTGCACCGCCCGGCGTGGTGGAGACCGGCGGGGTTATCCGCAGCATCGGAAGCAGGTCTGGCGGGGCGAGCCGGTGCATCGCCGTCAGCTGCCACAGGAGCGGCCGTCGTTCGGACCCGAGGCGGCGAAGCAACTCGAACTGGCCGGGCGTGTCGGCATTTCCCCGGACCCCGGCCAGCGTCCACAGCGCGGTGACCGCAGACATCCCCGCAATGGCGTACGCCGCTCCCGTGGCTGTCGCGAGCGCGCCACGTGAACAGAGCCATGGGCTTCGCTCCAGCCTGCGGAGCACCATCCACGCAAGTCCGACGGCCACCACCCAGACGGCGATCTCCCCATAGAAAGCCGTTTCGCGGCCGCGCCACCAGGCCGGCAGTCCGCGCGGCAGATCGGCGGTACGGTTGAGCCACTCGAGCCATAGGCCGTAAAACTGTCGATTGTTGTACGCCAGCTGGCCCTCATTGACGAACACCAGCGAGGCGGAGATGAACGCCGTCATGGCGAGCGCCGCGACGGCCGACGCACGCGTCGCGCGATGCCGCATCGCGGTCCATGCCACCGCGGCCGGAATCGTCAGCATCGGCAACATGGGAACGAAGAACCGCGCGGGTGCGCTCGTGCCGCCCCACCACATGGCGAAGTGAGTCACCGCGAGCAGGTACGGGACCAGGATGAAGAGCAGCTCGAGGCCCACGCGGCGCTGCGCGCGATGGCGAACCATCGCCGCCAGCCCGGCGAATGCGCAGACCAGGACCGGCGCATACGCGAGCAGGCCGAATCGCTGGTCGAAGAGCAACCCGGCGAGGCCGCCCGGGATGAAACTGGCCGATCCCTCTTCGTTGGCGTATGGGAACGACGGGTCCGGGGTCCCGTAGAGGCTGACGAAGAAGCCGATCCAGCAGAGCGCGCTGACCGCCGGGACCGACAGGAACGCGACGGCCTTGCCTGCCGGGTTGCGACCGGCGCCGAGACGCAGCAGGATGAGCGCGCCGAGGCAGCCCGCAACAAGGGCGAACCGTGTGTGCACCCACGGCAGCAGCGCGAGCGCCGCACCGTGCGCCGCCCACAGTCCGATGCGTTCGTCCCCGGAATGCGCCTCGTCGTCGGCCCGGACCAGCGCCCATATGCCCGTCAGCACGATCACGCCTCCCGGACCGTCCGGGTAGACCGTGAAGCTATGGAAGATGGCGGTGGTCGACACGGTGACCGCGCCCCAGCCAAACCAGGCGGCGTCGGCGCGCCTGGCTACGAGCCACGCGAGATGCCACGACAGCGCGCTGCCGGCCGACGCGAGCAGCACGAGGAAGATGACGACCCCGCGGTACCCCGCGAGCGCGAACGCCGGTGCGACGAGCACCGGAAGCCCGGGCGCGTGGATCGAGTAAATCTCGCCGTTCCGGCCTAAGCGGCGGTAGTCGGGCTTCGACAGGTCTCCCGCGAAATACGCGCGGTAGTCTCCCCTTCTGTGGTTGTTCTCGATCCTGAGGTCGCCGTCATTGAGCAGGCTCTGCGTGATGATCAGGTAGTGCGGTTCGTCCCCGGCGGGAACCGACGGCGCGACGTACCAGGCGGCAATGGCGTTCACCGAGCAGGCCAGCAGAGCGGCGGTCAGCCTCGGCCGGGACGCGATCACCGGGATCAGCCGTGAGGTGACCCACCTCACGCCCGCTGCCCTCGAGGCTCCACACGAGAACGCGAGGGAGAGCGCGATCGCCACCCACACGAGGAGCGCCGCAGGACCCGACCAGACGAGGAACGCGGCCGGCGTCGCGCCGGGGAGCCAGGGCAGCGCAACCAGAACGACCAGCCAGAACGGGGCGAGTGAGGCGCCAACCCGCCACGCGACGAGCACGCCGGCGCCGGCCGCGATCGACATCGCCACCGCCCGAATCGACGTGGGTAGAAGGGCGACGCGTACGCCGTCGGCGGCTGCGATCGTTCCCTGCGAGAGCCACGCCCCAAGGGCAGCGCACAGGATCACGCAGGCGAGAATCGAGCGACGCACGGCCGGACGCGAACGGATTGGCGATAGAATGTCCCGCATTCTACATGGGGCTACGTCCGGATACCATCGCGGGCCGTGCGCAGCGCGCCGCGGCGGTGGGCGCGGCGGCGCTCCTTCTTGCGATCGTGATGACCTGGCCCCTTGCGCGGGGCTTCGGGCGGTTGGGCCGGACCACCACAATGGACGGCCTCTACAGCATCTGGAACATCTCCTGGGTGGCCCACGCCATCGTCGCCGAGCCGGCGCACCTGCTCGAAGCGAACATCTTCTATCCGCACCGCCACGCTCTCACGTTTTCCGAGGCGAACATTCTCGGCGGCGTCGTGGCGGTCCCGGTGTGGTGGCTCACGCGCAACCCGTATGCGACCCTCAATACGGCGCTGCTTTTTGCGTTCAGCTCGACGATCGTTGGCATGTGGCTGCTCGTCCGCCGGCTCTCGGGCAGCAGTGCGGCGGCCGGAGTCTCGGCGGTCCTCTTCGCATTCTGCCCCTACTTTTTTTCGCACAGCGCCCACATCCAGTTGCTGATGGCGGGCGGAGTCCCGCTGGCGATGCTGGCTCTCCACCGGGTCGTGGAGGTCCCGTCGCCGCGACGCGGGATCGTGCTTGGATTGAGCATCGGCGCCCAGGCCCTCGCCTGCGCGTACTACGGAATCTTCGCGGGCCTGATGGTCGGGTACGCGGCCATCTTCCTTGCGGCGTCGCGCGGCCTCTGGAGGGCGACGCGGTTCTGGACGGCCCTGGCGATCGGCGCCGCCACGTCCGTTCTGGTGGTCCTGCCGTTCTTCCTGCCCTATGTCTCGATGCAGCGGGAGGAAGGCTTCAGGCGATCGCTCGCCGATGCGCTTCGCTACTCCGCCGGTCCGGGCAGCTACCTCGCGTCGCCTGCCCACGCACATCAGTGGCTGATCCCGATGGCGCGGAGGCTCGGATGGCACGCCGACGAAGTGCTCTTCCCTGGCATGCTCGTGCTTGTCCTGGGAGCTGCAGGGTTCGCGCTGGCGAGTCGAACGCGCGCCGCAGCGGCGGAACCCGCCCGCACCGATCGCGAGACGGCCCTGCTGTACGGATCGCTCGGGGTGTTGTCGGTCTGGGCGTCCTTCGGTCCGCCCGCCTGGCTCTACACCGCGATGTTTCACGCGATTCCGTTGTTTACGTTTTTGCGGGCTCCTTCCCGGTTCGGGCTCATCGCGGCGTTCGCTCTCGCGGTGCTTGGCGCGTTTGCCGTGCGGCGCCTGTTCGAGGCGATACCGCGGGCTGTGACTCTGGCGGCGGGGGGCCTGGCGCTGGCGGGTCTCGCGGAGTTGAACGTGTTGCCGTTTCCATGGGAACGAGCCATCCCCGTGTCATCGGCGTACGCGCTGCTCGCGCGGATGCCGAAGGCGCCGGTCGCCGAATTCCCCTTCTACGGCGAGCGCATCGCGTATCCGCTCCACGCGCAGTACATGGTCCTCTCGACGACCCACTGGATGCCGCTGGTCAATGGCTACAGCGATCACATTCCGCAGGACTTCCGCCAGGCCGCCTTCGTGCTGGACTCGTTCCCGTCGAACGACAGCTTTGGCGTGCTCCAACGGCATCGCGTGCGCTACATCGGTCTGCATTGGGACATGTACGGCCCGCGCGCCAGCGAAATCCGAACCCGACTCGAGCCGTTCGCCCGACACCTCCGCCCGCTCGCGAACGATCGCGATTTCACGCTGTTCGAGATCGTCTCGTTCCCCTGAGCGCCGGGTCAGCGGCGGCGTGGCTTCCTGGAGCGCGGCTTCGCCGGCGCCTTCTTCCTCGCGGAGCTCTTTCCGGGAGGAGACTTTTTTGCGGAGGCCGTGGCCGGGACGGCCAACGTGACGGCACGCACGCCGGGCGTGCCCGCACCCGACCCGTACAGCATCCGGTAGTCTTCAGCCGTTCCGAGGATCCGCTTGACGTAGTTCTGGGTCTCCGGAAACGGGATGTCATCGATGAACTCGTCTTCATCGAGACCCGGCCGCTCCGCCTTCCACCGAACGATGCGGCTTTCGCCGGCGTTATAGCTTGCGAGCGCGTAATACGTACCGCCGAACTGCTGCACCAGACGCGAGAAGTACAACGTCCCGAGCCGAATGTTGATCTCCGGATTGGTCAGCGACGCCGTCGTGAACCTGCGGATCCCCACGGATTTCGCCAGGCGGCGGCCCGTCGCCGGCACGAGCTGCATGAGTCCCCACGCATTCGCGACCGACTTGATGCCGGGATCGAACGTGGACTCCTGGGCGATGAGTGCGGCCACCAGGTAGGGGTCGAGTCCATACGTCGCCGAGTGCCGGCGGATCGACTCCCAGTACGTCAGGGGATAAATCACCTGCAGCATCTCGGCCGGAAGCTGCCCGCGCGCGGTAAGGTGCTGCGGATAGGCGCGCCGCATCAGGCCGATCGCCCGGCGCAACTCGCCTTTTTCGTGGTACACCCACGCGATCGTCGCGTCGAGCCGCGGGGCGTTGCCCCACGCGCGTTGTGCGAACCGCAGTTCCCCCAGCGCCTCGTCGTAGAGCCCGTTCGCCAAAAGGAGCCGGATCACCGCATCGGTGGCAATCGGCTGCAGCGGGGGGGCGGCGATCGCCGGCGTGTCGTGCACCGCACGACGCACGTCCGCGAGGCTCGCCACTCCGCCCCGGCTCGAGAGTTGACGCTCGGCCAGCCGGCCGTAATAGGAATTGGCGTAGTCGGTATAGACCAGGCGCAGCCGTGCATCGGCCTGCGCGGCGGCGTCGAGCTTGTAGTGCGCGCGCGCCGCCCAGTACAAAAAAGGTGGACGATAATCCGAGCGGGGGAACGCAAGCGCAGCGCCCTCGAAGACGCGCACCGTTTCGGCATAGTCTCCGTTTTTGTAGCTCGCCCAGCCGTATTTCCATGCGGCGCGCTCGGCGCGCTGACCCGTCGGAAACGTCTGGTACATCTCGCGAAACGCCTTCGTTGCGAGCGCATCCTCGCTCGCGACGATGTAATACGTGGCGAGGTTGTTCAGGGCCTCCTCGGACCACGAGCTGTCCGGAAAGTCGGCGACGAGCGACTCGGTCTGCGCGACGTATTTCTCGTGGTCGCCAAGTTCACGCAGGCTGCTCAGATAGAAAAACCTGGCTTCGGCTTTGCGCGAGGCACTCTCGAGATAGGGACGCACGCCGTCGCGCGCCGCCGCATACTGCTTCAGATTGAAGTCACATTCAGCGACGCGGAGATCCGCAAGCTCCTTGTCGTCACCCTCGACGAGCGGCTGAAGGGCGTGGAAGGCCGCGCGGGCCTCGGTGTAGCGCCGCGCCCCGAACAGGAGCTGCGCGCGACCGATGTCGAGCTTGTAACTGTTGCGGGAGATCTGATCCTGCAGGGCGGGAATCTGAGCCGCCGCCACCGTCGCGTTGTCGGTCAGCGGGAACTCGTAATAGACGCGGACGAATGCGTCCGCTGCTTTCTTGCGATCCCCGGTCGCGAGGGCCGCGCGCCCGAGCCGCACCAGGACGTCTTCGGTGATCGCGCCTTTGTGATCCACGATCCGTTCGTAGAATTTCAGCGCACCCGCGGGGTCGCCCGAGGCCTCGGCCGCCACCCCGGCGCCAATCGCCGCGGAGATGGCGACGTTGCCGTTCGGCTTCCTGTCGAGAATCTTATCGAAGGTGCGACGGGCGTCCGCCGCCTGGCTCTGGCGCAACTGCGAGAGGCCGATGTAGTACGTCGCGTAATCGGCCAGGGCGGTGGTTGCGAGCGCCGGACGGCTGAGGAGCGCAATGGCTGCGGCATAGTTGCCGGCCTGGAACTGTGCGACGCCGGCGACGAGCGGTTGGTAAGTGGTCAGGCTTCGTGCGGCGCGGTCGTTCTCCGACGGCACCAGCCAGAGGTCGATCGCGTTCGACGGCAGCGCCGGATGCACCGTGGGAACGAGCTCGGGTTGATCCTGAGTGAACGGCACCGCCGGGGCGAGCAGGAACCCGGCGCACACCAGGACCACCGCCCGACGGATGGCAAAAGGACCTATGACCACGAGGACGGCTGGTGCCCGGGCTCGCCCAGCAGAGACGGATCACCGTCCGCGAGGGTCTGCGCGAGCTCCTGCTGGAAGAGCCCGTCGCGCCCCTCGACGGACGCAGCCACCCTGTCGTCGAACAGACGACGGGCGCGCGCGATCTCCGGCTCGAGACGGACGAGCAGATCCCGGCGCTCGCGTCCCAGGCGTACCGCGTTCTCGTTGTACAACTTGATTTCGGACACGAGGAGCCGCGCGTAGCGGCGGGCGGCCTGGATCTGGTCGCCCGGGTCCGTGGCGGTCGCGCCGGTGTCGTGGGTCTCGCCGGCGATGAACCGCATGGCCTGGGCCGTCCGTACGGCCGTGAGCGACGCGGCGCAGGCTGCCGCGTGCCGACCCAGAATCTGGACGCTGTCCCGCCAGGAAGGGCCGCCCGCGCCGTGGCCCTGTTCGTCGGCGTACAACACCGCGACCGGAGTGCCGCCGAGCAGGAGCGGCACCGCGATCGCCACACCGCCCGGCGGCAGCGTGGCGAAAAACGGAGCCGCCAGATTGTCGGGCGCCCCGGTCGTCGCCGGCGCGCGCCGCCGGAGGGCTTCGGCGATGATGCCGGATTCTCTGCCGTCCACCCTGAGCGGGCTCGAGTCCACCGACGGCACACCCGCGATCGGCCACTCGCGCAGCTCGGTTCCCTGCACCACGAACATCGCGGCGCGCTCCGCTTCAGCGGCGGCGCCCCGAACGACCGCTGCGAGCACCTCGGTCAGGCTGCCCGCCTGATCCAGTGCCCGAATCGCATCCACGAGGCCGGACGTGTGCTCGCGTGCCGGTGCCGAGGGCGCCGCTGGAATCTCGGGTTCGCGGGGCTCACTCGCGAATGCCGCCCGCGCCTCAGCGAGCGCGCGTGCGGCTCGCTCACGTTCGGCCTGCAACTCTGCGTCGGCCTGCTCGCGCGCGACCTTCACGTGGTCGTCCGCCTGCTGACGCGCGGATACGAGTTGGGCCTCGAGCCGGGCCCGATCCGCTTCCAGTTCCGTGACGCGCTGCCGATCCGCGTGGGTCTCCGAGACACGCTGGCGTTCGCTCTCGAGCTCTCGTCCCAGCCGCTGCCCCTCCGCTTCCAGTTCCGAGATTCGCTGGGCCTGGGCCGCCGTCTCGCCCGCGATGCGCTCGCGCTCGGCGTCCAGCGCCATCACGCGCTGTTGATCGGCCTGGAGCTCCGCCGTCCGCTGACGCTCGGCCTGGAGCGCGTGCGCCTGCCGGTGGCCCTCGGCTTCGAGCTCAGCGATGCGCTGACGATGGGCGTCGCGTTCGCCGGCGATCCCCTGAAGCTCCGATTCGAGTTCGACGGCGCGCTGGCGGCCTGTTTCGAGTTCGGCTGCGCGACGGCGTTCCGCGTCGAGCTCGGACTGCAGGTGCTGACGCTCGGCGGCGAATGCCTGTTCGAGCTCGCGACGCAAAACGGCCGCCGATGCGACGGCCTCGTGTTCGACCTCCTGCCGCACCCGCATCGTCTCTGCCGCGGCGGCGCGGTCAGCTTCGGCGCGGGCGAGGGCCACCGCGGCGTCGAGTCGCGTGTGCCACTCCCCCCGTATTACTTCGATCCTGGCTGTGCATCGATCCTCGGCCTCGGCGTCCGCAGCTTGGCGGGCCTGATCGAGGGCCCGTGCGTGTGAGTCCGCCATGCCGCGGAGCTGCACCTCGAGCTCTTCGTGGAGACGGGTGCGAAGCCCGTCGATCAGACTGTTGAGGTTCGGAAGCTGCTCCTCGGCCATTCTTCGCATTATCGGGACGGGTCCTGCGCAAGTCAAGCGAGGAAAAGCCGCAAATCCAAGCACGACAGCAACTTGACGCCGACTCACACAGGTTCTACAATGAAGACAGTCGTGGCACGTTGGACGTGGCACGTTGACCTTCTTCAGGGGGGCGACCTAGATTCGACGGAGATACGGTTTCGCAGGATGCGTGCCGAGGACCATCACCCTCGTCAAAAGATGGAAAACCAAATAACTGCAAACACGCAGCTCGCTCTCGCAGCGTAAAACCCTGTGAGCGTCCACTCCGGTCAGCCTGCGGGCCGGTACTGGATGTCATTTAAGCAGGCTGGTTGCTGACGGCCGCCCTGGACGTCAGCGACGAGATTTTCCGGGGTTGGTGCCCGGCGGTTGTTCCGCTTCTTCACGCCGGGCGCGACACTACAGAGGCGGATACGCATCGTA
>JANMCN010000133.1:0-106972 GCA_031361295.1 Acidobacteriota bacterium
CCGGAACGGTCGGGTCGGCCTGGGCATTCGCACTCATGTCGATCCGGTGCATGCAAACTGGACGACACCAGCTCGCCAGCCCGACCCGCTATGATCGACCCCATGGAGTACGAGTGGGATGCCGTCGTGATTGGCGCCGGCATCATCGGTCTGGCCGTGGGGCATGAGCTGGCGCGGCGTGGAACGAGGACCGCGATCATCGAAGAGCGGACGGCCGGAGCAGGTGCGACGCAGGCGTCCGCCGGCGTGCTCGCGCCTCACATCGAGGCGCCGGGAGCGGGCGCGCTGCACGACCTCACCGTTCGCAGCCTGGGGTTGTACGACGGGTTCATCGCGAACGTGCAGCAGGACGCGGGGGCGGCGATCGAATACGGCCGCGGCGGAACTCTCGAAATCGCGACCGGTCTTCAGTCTGCGGATCGGTTGAGGAGGCTTGCGGAGAGCCTCGGCGCGGCCGGGGTGACAGCCGAGTGGATGGATGGGCCGGGCGCGGTCCGCACGGAGCCCGCGCTGGCGCCTCCCGAGGGGGCACTCCTTGTTCGAGGCCACGGCTATGTGCGGGTGCTGCAGCTGACAGCCGCCCTGGCCGCCGCGGCGCGAGCTCGTGGGGCGGCCCTGCTCGAGGGGCGCAAGGTCGCAGCCGTGGAATCCGGCGCGGACGGCCGCGTGACGATCACGGCCGGCGGAGAACGCCACCGCGCCGGCACACTCGTGGTCGCCGCCGGCAGCTGGTCGAGTCTCGTGGCGCCTGGCGGCGGGTCGGTGACGCCGATTCGCGGGCAGCTGCTCCAGCTTCGATGGAAGGGTCCGCCAATCACGCGCGTCCTCTGGAGTGAGTTCTGTTACATCGTCCCTTGGGCAGATGGCACCGTGCTCGTCGGCGCCACGGTCGAGAACGCCGGCTTCGATCAGCGCACGACCGTCGAGGGCGTGCGCGGCCTCATGGAGGCCGCCTGCCGGCTTCTGCCGTCGGCGGCCGAGGCCACGTTCGTCGAAGCGCGTGCCGGACTCCGCCCGGCGACCGTCGATGGCGTCCCGCTCATCGGCCGATCCCCGGTCGATCCTGCGATTGTGTACGCGACGGGTCACTATCGAAACGGCGTCCTGCTTGCCCCCTTGACGGCGCAGCTGGTGGCGGACCTCGTCGTCGACGATCGTCAGGACCCCGCGCTGCTGCTGACCACTCCGGGCCGGTGAATCAGCGGGCCGTCGACGACGTCTGCTGCGCGGTCTGGAAGCCGACGAGCGCCAGCTGGTATTGCAGGCTGGCCTGCAGCTCGTTGTTGCGCGCGACGGCGAGATCGCGCTGCGCCTGAATGACGAGAAAGCTCGTCGACATGCCGACTTCGAACCGCTTCTGCTCCGCGTCCAGGCGCTGTTCCGCGAGCTCGCGTCCGAGCTGCGCGGTCTCGATACGCTGGCGATTCTGCTCCAGCCGCAGCGCCGCGTCGCGCACTTCTCTGACCGCCACGAGCTCCACGTCCCTGAGCCGGGCCTGCGCCTGGTCCCGTTCGATCCTCGCGCGTGCGAGATTCGCCTCTTCGGCGCTCTTTCCGATCGGGTAATTCACCGTGACCCCGACGGTCCATGTCGGGAAATCGGAGCGGAACACCTGGCCGAGCACGGTCCCGTACGATGTGTTCTCGGTGCCCACGACCGTTCCGGGAAACCCGCCGGTTCGAAGAAGCCGTGAGCCCCCGAGCCCGTTCGTCAGGTACGTGGCCTGCAGCCGAAGGTCCGGCATCGTGGCATTCCTCGACAGCTTGATGTTCGTCTCGCCGATCGCGATCTGCGTGCGCGACTCGACGATGTCGGGACGCTCGGCGAGCGCGCGCCGCACGGCCGCGTCGAGGTCGGGAGGCGTGCCGGGTGGAGGTACGACGTCTGTCGGTTCGAGCCGCGCAGTCCAGAAGTCCGTTCGACCCGGGCTGAAGACCGTCGTGCGGAGGACGTCCTCGGCTTCGAGGGCTGCCGTGCGGGCGACAATCAGGTTCTCCCGGCGCTGTGCGACTTCGGCACGCGCCGTCACGAGATCCAGCGGCGGCGACTGCCCGACGTCCACCCGAGCCCGATTGGTGCGTTCGAGCTCCAGGGCGAGGTCGAGGGAGCGTTGCTGGACGCCGACGGCGGCCCGCGCAGACACGAGATTCCAGTACGCATTCTCCGCGGCCGCCGACGTCAGGGCGGTCCGGGCCTGAAGTCTCAGCTCTGAGATGTCGCGATTCTGTAGCGCCAGCTCGACCTGGCCGCGGACCGCGTCCGTCTTGAAGTTACGGAGCAGCGGCTGTGAAAAGACCGCCTGGATCGTCGAGGTGACGGACGGGGTGAAGGTCGACAGCGGATTCGTCGTCGTCGTCCGCGCCGAGTCGAACGTGACGTCGTAAGACCCTCCGCCCCACGGCAGGAGCTGGTTGACCCCCGCTGAACCCGACCAGAAGGCCGTCTTGACGGAGGAGTCGCCGGAGAACAGGTTCGAAGACGGGATCTTCTGACTGTTTCGCTGCAACGCGCCCGACAGGTTCGGGACGAACGCGCTTCGTGCCGCGGCCAGCCGCTCGGCGCTGATTGCCGGATCCAGACGATCCGCCGCAAGCCCGGCGTTGTTTTCGAGCGCGAGCCTGACGACGTCGTCACGGGTGAGGCGAAGCACCTCTCCCGGAGACGGCTGCGGGATCGGCGCCGCCGACTGGGCCTGGGCGTAGCCCGGCCACAACAGCAGCGCGGCCAGCACCATGGACGCCGTGGCGGCCGCCGGCCTCGCCGCGCGCTTCCAGCGCCACAACCTCACCTTCGAGAGGTCGTCGAAGAGCGAGTACGCGACGGGCGTGGCCACGAGCGTGAGGATGAGCACGAGCGACTGTCCGCCGATGATGACGAACCCGATCGCCCGGTTCGTCGCGGCGCCGACGCCGCTCGACAGCACGAGCGGGATCATGCCGGCGACGAATGCGAAGGTCGTCATCAGGATTGGCCGGAGCCGATCGCGGCTGGCCTGCAGGATCGCGGCGTCCCGGTCCATCCCGCGCTCCCTGAGCTGGATCGCATGGTCGATCTGGAGAATCGAGTTCTTCTTCACGACGCCGAAGAGCACCAGGAGCCCGAGCGCCGAAAAGATGTTCAGCGACTGCCGCGTGATGATGATCGAGAGGAGCGCAAACGGCAGCGTCAGGGGAAGCGAGAGCAGGATCGTCACCGGGTGCAGCCATGATTCGAACTGCGCGGCGAGAATGAGATACATGAACACCAGCGACAGCGCGAAGGCGATCAGGAAGTTCTGCGCGGCGCGCGCGAGCTCACGCGACCGCCCCGCGAACCGGGTGCTGTATCCCGGCCCCATCCCCAGCGCATCCGCGGCCCGCGTCATGGCCGACATCGCGGGAGTCTGGGACACGCCGGACTGCAGGCCGGCAAACACCGTGACCTGGCGCTGACGATTGAGCCGGCTGATTTCGGCCGGCGCCGTCCCGGGTGTGAACCGCGCGATGTTGTCGAGCGGCACGCTGCCCAGGCGGCTGGACGGAACCGTCATCTGGCCGATCGCGTCCACCGACTGGCGATCTCCCTCTGCCGCCCTCACGTGCACTTCGTACTGCTCGCCGCCCTCGTTGTACGTCGTCACCTGATCTCCTCCCACCAACAGACGAAGCGCTTCTGCGGCGTCGGACATCTGGATGCCCAGGTCCGCGGCCTTCAGCCGATCGAGCTTCACCGACAACTCAGGCTTCCCGACGTTGAGCGACGTGTCCACGTCCACGACGCCCGGCTGTTGCTTCACGGCTTTGGCGACCGCGTCGGCGTAACGCTCGAGCGACTTGAGGTCGGGGCCGTTGATGGTGAACTGGATCTCGGCATTCTGGTTTCCGCCCCCGCCAATCGTCGCCACCGGGCGCACACCGGTGCGCAGGTTGGCCGCCGCCGTCTGCGGCAGGACGTTCTGGCGAACGTCGTCCATGACGGCGAACTGGTCGCGGCGGCGCGCCTTCACAGGTTTCAGCCGCACGTAAACAGTCCCGAGGTTCTGGGTCCGGGCGGGGTCGTCGGCGACCGATACCAGAGTGTACTCAACCTCGCCGAGCTGCCGAATCCTGGTCGCGAGCCGGTTCGCGATGATCTCCGTCGCCTCGAGACTCGTCCCCTCGGGCGCCCGGAGGCCGACCTCGAACTCGGACTGGTCGTCGTTCGGCAGGAAGTTCTTGTTGGCGATCATGAAGAGCGGCACGCTGCTGAGGAGCACGAGGACCGCGACGCCGGCAATCGCCAGCCGGTGCGAGAGCGACCACCTCAGAATCGCCGTGTAGCCCGCGTCCAGCGGCCGGAAGAACCGTGAGTCCTTCGAGCCGTGGTCCTGAATCTCGCGCCCCGACGCGTCTTCCCGGCGGGGCCGCATCTTGATCCAGCGCGCCGCCAGCATCGGCGTCAGCGTGAAGCTGACGAGGAGCGACACGAGAATCGCGAACGACATGGTGAAGCCGAAGCTCGTCATGAACCGTCCGACGATGCCGCCCATGAAGCCGACCGGCACGAAGATGGCGATGAGCGACATCGTCGTCGCCATGACCGCGAGACCGATCTCCCGCGTGGCCTCGACCGCCGCCTGCGCCGGCGGCCGGCCCTTCTCTTCGACGAACCTGTAGATGTTCTCCAGGACGACGATCGCGTCGTCTATGACGATCCCGACGGCAAGCGTGAGCGCCAGCATCGTCATCGAGTTCAGCGTGAAGCCCTGGTACCAGATCAGGCCGAAGGTGGCGATGATGGACGTGGGGATGGCGATCGCGGCGATGATCGTCGAACGCCAGTTCCAGAGAAAGACGAGCACGACGGCGGCCGCGAGGATGGAGCCGAAGATCAGGTGCTCTTCGACGCTCCGAATCGACGCCTTGATGAATTCGGAGAGATCCCGGACGACGCGGATCTCGTAGCCGGGCGGCACGAGCGGCGCGAGATCGGCCAGCTTCTCGTTGACCGATTCGACCACCTGCACCGTGTTCGTACCCGACTGGCGCCGGACCGTCACGAGGACCGTCGGTTCGCCGTTGAGGCTGGCCTTCGTTTCGGCATCCGCCATCGAGTCCTCGACCGTCGCGACGTCGCGCAGGAGAATGGCGTGCCCGTCGCGCTGCCGCACCACGATGTCGCCGAACTCCGCGACCGACTGGACCCGGCCGAGCGTGCGGAGCGTCATCGACGTGGCGCCCTGTTCGACCCGCCCGCCTGGTATTTCCGCGTTCTGCGACTGGAGCGCGTGCGAGACATCGGTCACGGTCAGGTTGTACGCCCTGAGCCGGGCCGCATCGAGCCGGATGTTGACCTGTCGCGAGCGGCCGCCCGATACGACGACCTGGCCGACCCCGTTCACGCTCTCGAGCTGCCGCCTCAAGGTCTTGTCGGCGTACTCCGTGATGTCCCGGACCGGCTTCTTCGCCGAGACCGCGAGCGTGAGGACAGGGGCCGCGTCCGGATCGAATTTCTCGACCGTCGGCTGCTCAATCGTCTTGGGAAGCATCGGAAGCACCCGGTTGACGCGGTCGCGGACTTCCTGCGCGGCAATGTCGGCATCCTTCTCGAGAAGGAAGGAGATGATGACCTGCGACACCCCCTCCGACGAGTTCGAGCGGAGCTCGTCGATCGCGCTGATGGTGTTGACGGCTTCCTCGATCTTGTCGGTAATCTCCGTCTCGACCTCTTCCGGAGCCGCGCCCGGAAGCCGTGTCGTGACGACGACCGTTGGAAAATCGACCTTGGGAAAGCGGTCGAGGCCGAGGCGCGTGAATGCGAACGCGCCGATGACAGTCAGCGACAGGATGAGCACGCTGGCAAAGACGGGACGCTTGACGGAAATCGCTGCGAGCCACTGCATGGGAAGAATCTCTTATGAAGTCAGAAAAGTCTGAACGCTGAACGCAAAGTTTGAAGGACGTCTGAAAGTCCAGGGCTGACGGCCCGAGCTCAGCGCCGCCGGACGGCCACGCCGTCGGCGAGTCTGCCCTTCGGCTCGGCTGCCACCGCATCGCCCTTCGAGAGCCCGCTGGTGATTTCCACCAGCGCGCCGACTGGTGCGCCGACGGTGACGATGCGCTCCTCGACCTTGTCCCCCTTGACGACGTAAACGCGACTGGTGCCGGCGACGGTCTCGATCGCGGCAGCGGGGACGAGGAGCGCCGGCGCGGACTGCGGCTGCTGAATCAGCGCCGTTGCGAACAGACCGGGCTTCAGCCGGCCGTCGGGATTGCCGGCGACCGCTTCGACGGTGAGCGCCCGCTGGTCCGCACGCAGAGACGGAGAGACGTAGCGGATGGTGGCCGCGAACGTCTCGCCCGGATAAGCCTCGACCGCCACTCGTACCGGCTGTCCGACCTTGATGAGCGAGACGGACTGCTCCGGAATCGTGAGCTCGATGCGCATGGGATCCACCCGCACGACCGTCGCGACACGGGCGCCCCGCGTGACGTAGTCGCCCACGCTGACGAGCCGCTCAGCGACGTGTCCCGCGAAGGGCGCGCGAATGGCGGTGTCGGCCGTCGCCTTGCGGGCCAGGACCACACGCGCCCTCGCGGCCTCGAGCGAGCGGTAGGATTGCCGGGCGACGTTCTGAGCCATCTGATACTGCTGGCGCGCCGCATCCACCTGTGTCTTGCGCTGGTCGTACTCGCTCTTCGAGACGACCTTCTGATCGAGCAGCGAGCCGATTCTCGCGAACTCCGCCTCCGCGAGGTCCAGCGCCGCCTTCGCGTTCAGCGCATCGGGCACGCGGGCGGGGTCGAACGCCTGCCCTTCAGCCAATCCGAGGCGCGCTTCGATTTGCGCGGCGTTCGCCTCTGCCTCGAGCAGCTGCGCCGATGTCTCGGCCGGCGAGATGCGCACGAGCAGCGCACCCCGGCCGACCCGCGACCCTCGCTCGACCGGAGTCTCGATCACGCGCCCCGCGGCTTCCGCGCTGACCTCCGCCTGTTCGTCGGCGAGCAACGAGCCGGTGACGCGGAGATAGCGCTCGATCGGCCGGCTCTCGACCGTGGCGGCTGAAATTAAAAGCGGCTCCGGCTTCGGCGCGGCGTTCACCGTGCTGGAGCCGGCACCGCAACCTGCCGCTCCGGCCGACAGTGTGAGTGCGGTAATACCTGCGAGGACATGGCGTCGCTGAGCTGTCATGACTGCAAACCTCAACTGCATTTCTCGGGTTGGAACGTGTGGGTGATGCCGACACGCAAACCGGTGAGTGCGGCTTCAATCGTGTCGCGTGCAAGGGCGTCCGGATCCTCCCCCGGGGCCAGCCGTTCGCAGAGGCGCATGACGGCGACCCCATGCACCGCGGCCATCAGAATCCGGAAGACGGAGTCGGGCTTCGTGCCCGCGGGGAAGCCGCCCGCATCGATGACGGTCTGAATCCCGGCCGCCATCGTTTCCTTCATGTCGCGCACGAAACCAAACCGGCTCCAGTCGCGGCTGATCTGCGGTACGGAGCGGTCCACGAACATCAGGGCGAAGTATTCGGGGTGGGTCTTGCTGAACTCGTAAAATCGCTGGAATCCCGAGCGAATGCCCTCGAGGGAAGCCGGCTCCTGTACTGAACCCTGCTCGCAGGCGAAGAGCAGGCGGAACCCCTCCTCGGCGAGCGCAAGAAAGATGTCGTCCTTGCTGGGGAAGTAGCCGTAGATGGCCGCCGGGCTGTACTCGATCTTCTCCGCAATCTTGCGAATGGAAACGTTCTGGTACCCCTCGGCCACGAACAGTTCGCGCGCGGCGTCCAGGATCGCGCGGGCGACCGCTTCGCGCTCCCGCTCATGTCTTTCTTTGACCCCCAACGACCCCCCTCTGAACCCACCAGCTAAACGGTGTTTAGTGGACTAACGGCGTTAGACGCAGCAGCCGTCGCCCAGGTTCCCTCAAACGTGTATATGCTCAAAAAATGCAGAAAATCAGCGCGGATCGTGTGGACGACCTGTTGAAGACGGTCGAAGGGTGGGCGGTGGAAGGGGAGTCGATATCCCGGCAGTTCGCGTTCCCGGGATTCCCGGACGCCATCGCGTTCGTCGTACGGCTGGGCTTCGCAGCCGAGGCGGCTGATCACCACCCGGACCTGCTAATCAATTACAAGCGGGTGCGGGTGACGTACAGCACGCACAGCGCTGGAGGACTGACGGAGAAGGACTTTGAAGGCGCAGTCGCCGCGAACGCGGCGGCGTTACGCGCTGTCCCGATGCGCTGACGCAGACGGGGCAGCCTGGTCCGCCGTGCCAGTCCAGCGGATGGCGCCCGAGACGACGCGATCGAGATGATCGGCGAGTCGCCCTCGGAGCGCCGGGTTCGTCTCTGAAACACGATGCGGAGGCCGAGCCGGAACTGTCGTTCGTCGATTCCCTCGCGCCCCAGATCCTGCACGCTGGTGCGAAACGGCGGAGCACAGGGCCAGTCGACAGACGAGCGGTACAGCGCGAGGTGGTAAGCCGCGTCGCAGAGGGAGTCAACCAGGACGGACCCCGATCCACGGGACACGCGGAGCGTCCCGCGGACTCCGCCGCTATGTCGCGGGCGCGTGGTCTCCGATCTGCTCGGATGCCGGATCGTAGTACAACCGCTTTCCCTGCCGGTACGACTGGGCGGCCATGATGCACGCCACCGAGTGAAGAAAGCCGTTGTCCACGGTCGCATTCGTCCGCGTGTTTCGGCTGCGCAGGCATTCGAGCCAGTTGGTCATGTGGGACAGGTCCTCGTCGCCGATGTTGATCGGGCCGGGCTTGTCCTCCCCGGGGAGCGTGACCCAGCGCTCGGCGCGGAGGACGGTGGGATTGTCCTCGTGGTTCCCCTTCTCATCGACGACCTTCCATCGCGGGCTGCCCTCCCCGCCGATGTTCACCATGGTCGCCTTTTTCCCCATGATCCGGGAGAAGCTGTCCGAGTCGTTGCCAAAGCTCGTCGAGAAACTTGCCAGGAACGACGGGTACTCGACGAGCGCCTGGAACGTGTCGGGATTCTCACGGCCGTCCTGCCACGCATAGACGCCCCCGTGCGCCATGATTGAACGGGGCGGCTGTTCATTCATGAAGAAGTGCACGAGATCGATGCCGTGGCTCATCCACTGATCCGCGATGCCGCTCGAAAAATCACGGTAGAGGCGAAATTCGAAGTACAGCCGCGGGTCGAAGGGGCGGGCCGGCTTCGTCATCAGCCACTTCTGCCAGTCGGTGTCCTGCTCGCGGATCAGCTTGACCTCGGGCCGCCCGCGCCAGCGCGGACCGTTGTAGTTCCACACGATCTCGTACTTGCTCACGTCTCCGAGGGCGCCGCTGCGAACGACCTCGCGCGCGGCGAGCTGGTACGGTTCGCTGCGGTGCTGCGTGCCGACCTGGACGACGAGCTTGCGCTGCTTGACGGCGTCCCGCGCCGCTTTGACCTCCTGGAGCACGTTGCCCATCGGCTTCTCGCAGTACGCATCCTTTCCCGCTTCTGCCGTGGCCTTCAAGACCAGCGAATGGGAGTGTTCGGGAGTCGCGATGATTACCGCGTCCACATCCTTGAGGGCCAGCAGGTCTTCGAAGTGCTGAAAAGCTCGCGGGGCGCGGCCGTAGGCGCGGGCCGTGCTGGCCGCGGCGCGTTCGCGATTGGTCGTCCAGAGGTCGCAGACGGCGACGGTTTCGACGTTGTGCGTGCCTTTCAGACGGGAAACCATCATGTGCAGTTCGCTGCCGCGGTTGCCGATCCCCACGTGGCCCAGGGCAATGCGGTCGTTCGCGCCGATGATGCGGTCGTACGAGCGTGCGCTCGAGGCGAACGCCGAGCCCGCCACCACTCCCGCGGCGGTACCGAGAAACGATCGCCGATCGACCTTCGTGTCGCGTGAATTGTCCATGCGCCCTCCAATTGGCGTGAATCATACACCCGCGCTCTCGACCCGGAATCACTCCGGTGGGGTCGCGAATAGCGGATGGCTGCGGAACCGATCGAGGAGACGCTGACCGCTCGCGACGTCAGCAGGAGGGACAGGCGGCGTCGATCGCCCTCGCGCCGCGTCCCTGGCGAGTCGGGGGGCCGCCGACCGGGGTCTAGCCGATTGGAAAGATCGTCTCGAGACCGTCCGCCGGGCGGGCAATGACGTGGACACCGACGAGTTCGCCCACACGGCGCGCAGCGGCGGCGCCGGCGTCAGTGGCGGCCTTGACGGAGGCGACGTCCCCGCGCACCATCGCGGTAACGAGGCCGGCATCGACCTTCTGCCACCCGACGAACACGACGTTGGCCGCCTTCACCATCGCGTCCGCGGCCTCGATCATCCCGACGAGGCCTCGGGTCTCCACCAATCCAAGCGCGTCGCCCGGCAGTTCGTTGGACATAAGCTGGTTCCGGGTTCGGGGTTCCGGGCTCGGGGTTCCAGGTTCCAGGTTCCGATCGACTGGGAACTGAGAACCGGGAAATCAAGTACGCGCTCAGTCTACTACGCAATCCGGCCGCGGGCGGAGACATCCAGCCGCTCGAGGACGTCGTCCCCGTCGATCAGCCAGAGCTCGTTGACCAGATTGGCCACCACGCACGAGTGGTTCGGCACAACCCGCACAAGGTGACCCGGTGCAAGCGCAGTGGTCCCGGATGATCGGACGACGGCGTGCTCTTCAGACAGGCGTTCGATGAGGAGCGACTGGTCCGGGCTCGACGAATGGAGCGAGTCGAAGACGACGCCGTGGCCGGGGTGTGGCCCCGGGCCGCGTACGAGATCGCTCGAGAGGGTCTTGCTGCCGCAGTCGAGGATGAGGCGATCCGTCCCGTGACTCGTCACGACGCGTGCCAGGACGGTGAGGGCGCAATCGTCCCACGATGCGGAGCCGAGCGCGACCTGCATGCGATCGTAGTAGACGTAGTTGCCTGGCCGAAGCTCGGTGAGCCCCTCGATCCCCGCGCTGAAGCGGGCGGTCGGCGTGGCCCCCACGCTGATCTCGTCCACCGCGACGCCGAATGTACGGACCCGATCGGCAAGTGACGTCAGGACGGCGGCCTCGTTTTGCGCGATCGCTTCTGCCTCTGCGGGGGACGCGGCGCCGTACGCGTGCCCCGCGTGGCTCAGCAACCCACGAAACTGCAGCCCGGGCAGGCCGGCCACCCGAGCCACGAACTCCGCGGCGCCGGCGGCGTCAGGATCGATGCCGCAGCGATGCAGGCCGACGTCCACCTTGACGAGCACGCCGACGGCGCCGCCGGCGGCATGCAGGGCGTCCGACCATTCGCGCGCAACGGCTGGGTGGTCGACGATGAAGGAGAGCCTGGTACTCTCTGCGAGGGCGAGCACGCGCCCGATGTTCACGGGATTCAGCGGGTACGCGACTCGGATGTCGTCGAACCCGGCCGCCGCGAAGATCTCGGCTTCTCCCAGCTTCGCGCAGCAGATCCCGCGCGCGCCCCGCTCCCGCTGCTGCCTGGCGATCGCGATGCTCTTGTGCGTCTTGGTGTGAGGCCGCAGCGCGCGCCGGCCTGCGTCGACCGCAGCCTGCATGCGGGCGATGTTCCGGTCGAGACGCGGCTTGTCAATCAGCACGCACGGGGTCGGCAGGTCCGTCAGGCGCACGGCAGCCAGTCTAGCGCGCAGAAACCGGCGGCGTCCAACACGCAGGCGCAAGGCGGGGGGCTAACCGGTAAACACTTTCCAAGTTCCAGTTTCCAGTTTCCAGTTTCCAGTTCTGGCGTAGTTGAAGAGTCGCTGGCGACTGGCATCTGGCGACGGGTCAGAACAGTCCCAGGGGGCGTCCCGCGGTGAAGCCTGGGAACACGGTGCTCGTGTCGGTCAGTCCGAGGTGGCCGCGCAGCACCTCCGCGAAGACGCTCCGGAAGTCGGTGGTGACCGCCAGGTCCCGTCCTTCGTAGCGCTGTTCGGGGGCCAGCCCCGGCCAGCGCCCGTACACGTGCCCGCCGCGCACGCCGCCCCCGAGCACCATCATCGCGTTCCCGTGCCCGTGGTCCGTGCCTTGGCTGCCGTTCTCCACGACGGCGCGGCCGAACTCCGACATCGTGAGGATGACGACATCGTGCATGCGATCGCCCAGATCCCTGACGAGGGCCGCCATGCCTCGCGCGAGGTCGTCGAGCCGGCCGGCGAGCTGCCCCGTGGCCGCGCCCTGGTTGGCGTGGTGATCCCAGTTCCCCGACTCCGCGAAGGCCACCTCCAGGCCCACATCCGACTTCACGAGCTGCGCGATCTGGCGCAGCGCTGCTCCAAAGGCGGACCTCGGATACTCCGCGCCGTGTGCCGGCATGTATTGCTGCGGGTTGGCCGTCTTGAGCATCCGAACGGCTTCGAACGCCTCCTGGCCGGTCGTGTGGAGGACGCTGCCGGCCGCGGCGGCGTATTGGTCCTCGAAGGCAGATTGAGCCGTCACGCTCCCGCCGCTTGACCGGATGCCGAAGTCGCTGATCTGTCCGATCGCGAGCGCCGGCTCGGTGCCCTGAAGCGCGCGCGGAAGCTGGGGAGCGAGTGCCACGGCGCGGAAAGGGGTCGCCTCCCGGTGTTCCCGTGCGTGCAGGTACCGGTTGAGCCAGCCGTCCGACGTGCTCTTGACCCCCGGCGTCGCGGTTTCCATGTAGTCCTGTGCATCGAAGTGGGATCGCGTGCCCTCAGGCGACCCGCAGGCGTGCACGATGGCCAGGTGGCCCGACGCGAAGTGCGGAGCCAGGGGCGCCAGGCGCGGGTGGAAGCCGAAGAATCCGTCCAGGTCGACCGCGGAGTCGGCGCCGGCTCCGGGCCGCGCAATCGCCAGGGTCGGCCGCGCCGCATGGTACTCGCGTTCACCAAACGGTACGATCATGTTCAAGCCGTCGACCGCTCCACGCTGAAAAATCGTGATGAGCGTCTGACCTCGGGCGCTCGCCGAGGCCACGGCCCGCGCGACGAATGCAGGGGCGAAGCCGAGGCTCACGAGCGCCAGCCCGCCGTTCTTGAGGACGATGCGGCGTGGAATCATGGGCGTCTACTTTCTCTGAAATTCTGGGGAGCCGAGCAGCAACGCGACGGCCTGCGCCGGTTCGGGGGCTCTTGCAACGGTGGATCTGGTGACTTCCGACACGTCGTTGGCGAGCACATCGCGCGTGACCGCGTCGGCGCCGGCCCGCGCACTGCCGGTCGAGGGCTCGCTCCCACGCAGATCGCCCCGCGTCAGCGCGATGGCGAAGTTCATCCTGTTGAGGAGTGCGCCGGTATTCACCCACGCGTCGGCGCGATCCGCATACCCGGTCGGCGGCTGGCAGAAATAAAGCGGCATCCCGAGGTCGCGGGTCGCGCGCACGAGCGGCCGCGCGTTTGGTGCATCGTAGGCCGTCGCCCGGATCGCGCTCGCGACGAATTCGAAAGGCGTCTTCACCTTCGCGCGGTACGCCTCCGGCGCGAAGAACTCGGGAGACGTGACGATTGCGCGGACCACTTCGCGGATGTCTCCTCCGGTGTCGCGGTAGACGGCCGCCGCGCGCTCGACGAGCGCCGGCGGCGGCACGTCAGAAACGAACCGCCGGACGAGCTTCGTGGCGATGAACCGCGCCGTCGCCGGATGCGCCGCGAGGATATCGAGCACCTGCTCGCCGTCGGTCTGTCCCCCGCCTGCGCGGATGCGATGCCCGAGCACGGCCTTCGCGCCGTCGTCGTGCATCCGCGGGTCGAATCGAAAGCCGCCCCCCTGCCTCGGCGCTGCGATCGTCCACCCGCTGAAGGCCCGCGCGACCTCCTGCACGTCGCGCTGCGTGTAGCCGCCGTCCACTCCTAGCGTGTGCAGCTCCATCAGCTCTCGAGCGTAGTTCTCGTTGAGGCCGCGCACCCTCCGGGCGGCCTCCGACGCACGTGCTGGCTGCCGACTGCGACGCGCGCGGCTGTCGATGCGGCTGGTCGCAGGCGCCGCGCTCTCCCAGTTGTCGAGGTAGAACAGCATCGCGGGGCTCTCCGCCGTCGCGCCCAGAAGCCGGCGGAACGTGCCGAGCGCATTGGGCCGGATCGTGTCGCGTTCGTACCCCGTCAGGTACACACGCGTGGCCCCCTTGCCCGCGAACACGTTGAAGTGGTTGAACCAGAAGTCAACCATCACCTCCTGCAGCTGTCGCTCGCTGTAGGCGGCGCGCAGGATCTTCTGCTCAGCCAGCTCCCAGAGCACGTCTCGTTCCTGCATCATCGCCGCCCGCTGCACTGGTGCGCGCCGCCTCCCGTCCATTGGCGCGTCAGCCGTGGACGAGGGATCGGCCTGCGACTTCGCTTGCCGCCGCTCCATCATCGCTGGAACGAAATAGCGGTCGGCAAGGTCCCTCGTGCTCAGTTGAAGGGTGTGGAACGTCGCCAGGCGGGCCGCCACCCCGCTGTCGGAGATGTTCTGTGGCTCCAGTTGCGCATCGAGGTACTGCGCCAGGCCCGTGCGGCGGATGCGATCGACGTCCCCCGGCACTGGCCCAAACCCGATCCGGTTGAGCGCGTGCACGATGGTCCTGTCGTCGGCGCGAGCCGGGACGGCGGATCCCATCGAGGCCGCCGGCGGCCCGGCATGGCCGATCGCGCCGGCGAACACGACCACAAAGAGCCAGGCACCACGTGTGAGCATGTGTGACCTCCCGCAGGGACCGCGAGGCGAAATGCTGCCGCGATGGATCGCGTCGCGCGTCGACGCAAGCGCATGTGTCCAAGAGACTTCGACGCCAGTGGCTGTAGGTCTCTTGGAGTTAGACCCGTGGAGTGCCGCCAGGGTTGAAGAGCCTGCCAGTCCGATTGGGCAGCCTACTCGAGGGCGTGGGCCGCCCGCTCGATGGCCGAGGCGAGACGACGTGTCTGGACGATGACTCGCGTGGAGTTCCGCACCTCGAGTGTTGACCGATCACTTCGCGCCACGTTCTCGTCCACGCCGGCGTGCGAAGTCAGAGGCCCCACGCCGCATGCGCGCGCCCGCACGGCTCAACTCGTCGAGCGTCGGGGCGGTAAGCCTGGACGAAACGCAGCGCGTGATCCCGCCGCCTGTCCGAGGCGGCTTCCGTCGGCTCGACTACGTGTGCAGGGAGAGGCGGTCGTTCTTCGATCGTGGATCCCGCGATCGGAGAGTTCTGCCGCGGGTCATTCAGGGCTGATGGCCAGCACGTTGAATTTCCACACCGCCGCTGCGAAGGCCAGCGGCGTCAACAGCCCCAGCCCCCATATGACCAGCGTCAACAAGGACTGGATTCCGCTGTTCGGCGCGACGGCCGCGAGGACGGGCGCGAAGACAGCCGCGAGCGTGCCGCCGGCAATCTGGCTGAGCAGAATCAGCTCGAGCGGGCGCTTGAGATCCGCAGGTCCATGCTGCTGCAGCTCGCGATGACTGCGCGCGAGAGACACGATGGCGGTCACGGGCAGCACGATGCCGAGCAGGACCCCCAGGGGGAATCCAAACACGATGAGCGCCAGCGTGTACGGGGTCTTCAGTCCATCGATGCTGGACGGCGCGAACCAGAGCAGGCCTGCAATCGTCAGCGGCGCGAGGCAATAGGCGACCGCCATCTGCATCCCTGACGTCTTGATCCAGGGACGCCGTCGGGGGAACACCTGTGTGAAGTGGAAGAGGAGCAGCGCCCCGACGCCCATCGCGGACGTGATGGCGGTCATGGCCTCCACGGGCAGCTTCACATGATCTGACGCGCCTCGGAGCCACCATACCGTCGGCACGCTGAACACCACGAAATTGGCGATCGAAAACGCGAGGAAGACCCGCGTGCGGATGTCCCCGGTGGCGCGCATCCACGCAGCGGCCCCTATGGCGACATAAAAGATCGCGGCGACCGCCTGCGTGATGCCGTCGAGCGGCGTGAACTCCGGAGCGGGCATCGTCGTCAGGTCCATGGGTCAGGACATTGTCGGCGCGAACGGTCGGGACCGCAACCAGGGAGCGGAGAGCCCCGTCAGTTGGTCGAGGTGCCGGTCCGCCGGTAGACGATCTTGCCGTCGAAGATCGTGGCGGCGACCGTCGCGGAAGAGAGTCGGGATGGGGGCGCAGCGAAAATGTCTGTCGAGAGCACGACGAGATCGGCGAGCATCCCGCGCTTCAGAGACCCCTTCCGTTGCTCGTCGAACGAGGCGTAGGCCGGCGCGGACGTGAAGGCGTCGATGGCGCGCTTGAGCGGGAGGCTTTCGCCGCCGTTCCACGGGTCTTCGGCCCCTGCGTCGCCGGATCGGTTCACCGCGGCGTGGATGGCGGCGAGTGGATTCTGTGGGGCGTCCGGCCATCCGGTGGCGAAGGCGAGCCGGGTGTGCGCAGCGGCAAGGCCGGCGGCGGGCCATGCGCGGGCCGTGCGTTCGTCCCCCACGGCGCGCGTCCACGCGTCCACGCGGCCCGGGGAGGGCGTTGCTTCGTAAGGCCGGAGCAGCGCGATCACCCCGAGCTGCGCCAGCCTGGGGAGGTCGTCCGGATGCAGGAGCGCCAGATGTCCGATGCGGTGGCGGCGTCCACGCGCCGGTGTGGGATTCGATCGTTCCGCGTGCTCATACGCGTTGAGCGCCATGCGGACTGCGCGATCGCCAAACGCGTCGAGGGTGACCTGCCAGCCACGTCCGTCGAGCATCCGTACGAGCCGGTTCAACTCGTCCGGACCGATCGACGTTTCGCCGGCGCCCGTCCCGGGCCGCGCGGAATAAGGCTCGAGCAATGCCGCCTCGAAGGAATCCACGGGCCCGTCGATCACGATCCTGGCGCCTCCGACCTTGAACAGCGGATCATCAGGATATTTGCTGGAGAGCGCTTCCAGCGTGTTGAAATCCGCTGTCGTGGTCTTGTCGCTCACGCCGATCGACGAATAGACGCGCAGGTTCAGCTCCCCGGCCTGCCGCGCCTCTTCGTAGAGCGCGAAGGCGTCGGGCCCGACGGCGGCGTCCTGCACGCTCGTGACGCCGTTCTCATGCGCCGCCGCAATCGCCGTGTGGAGCGCCCGTGCGCGCTGCTCGTGGGTCGGTTTCGGGACGAGTCGTCCGGCGAGATCGGCCGCCGCCGCCGACAGCAGGCCGATCGGCTCGCCCGTCCGCTGGTCCTTCTCGATGACGCCGGCCTCCGGGTTCGGCGTGCGGCGTGTCACACCCGCGAGCCGGAGCGCCCGCGTGTTCACCCAGGCCGTGCGTCCGTCGGCCGACAGCATATAGGCCGGACGGTCCGGGACGGCGGCATCGAGCCGTTGTCGTGTCGGAGGGCCCGTCGCCGACATCCGGCCGGACCACCCCCGCCCCACCACCCATGGGCGGAGCGGATTCGCCTCCGCCCACGCACTGATGCGCGCCTGCGCCTCATCCACGCTGTCGGCTCCGAGCAGGTCCACGCCGTCGAGTGTGAGCGCACCATCCGTGAAGTGGACGTCCGCGTCGTTGAAGCCGGGCAGGACGGCCCCCCCGCGCGCATCGACGACGACCGTCTGCGGGCGCCGAAGGCGCTGGATCTCGCGGTCGCTGCCCACGCGCAGAATCTGGTTGCCGCGAATGGCGACGGCGTCCGCCATCTTTCCGGAACCGTCGGCCGTATAGACTTTCGCGTTGAAAACGATCAGATCGACGGGGCCGTCGCTGTCGTCGAGCTGCGCTCCGACGATGAGGCCCGCGATGAGGGTCGCAGCGACAATCGCGACGACGACATAGGTGGTCAGGCGGGCGGCCATGGAATGTTCCGGGCGCGACGGTCCGACCCGCCCGGCGTCCGGCCTAGGGGTCGCATTCTAACACGCGTGCCGGCATCGCACGGGGCCGCGCGCCCGCACCACGCCGCGGTCCCGACCTGCCCGGAAGGCGCTGATCGCAGGGGCCGGGATCGCCTCGCTCGTCTCGCGGCATGGTACAGTCCGCGGCGGTCACGCGCGTGAAATTTTCAATCCTCGGATCGGGCGCCGTCGGCGGGTATTACGGTGCGAAGCTGTCGCGCGCCGGCCATGACGTCACCTTCATCGCCCGGGGCCCCCATCTCGACGCCATCCGCGACCACGGGCTCGAAGTCCGGAGTCCAGTGCTGGGCGATTTCAGCGTCCGGGCCCGGGCCGAATCGGACACCACGAGAGTCGGACATGTTGACGTGGTGCTTGTCGCGGTCAAGGCATACGACAACGCCACGGCTCTCCCGTTGATCGCGCCGATGCTCGGCCCGCGGACCGCCGTCCTCACCGTGCAGAACGGTGTCGACAGCCCGCAGGAGGTCGCACGCGTCGTCGGCGAGGACCGTGTCATCGGCGGGACGACCTACATCGCGACTGCACTGGCCGCGCCCGGCGTGATCGAGCAGACCGGCGCGCACCGGCGTATCGTGTTCGGGGAAGTGTTTGATCCGCTGCCGCGCGTGACCGCGCGCGTCCGCGCGCTGCAGGACGCGCTGGCCGGAGCCGACATCCAGGCGGAGGGTGTCGCCGACGGGCGCGTGCCCATCTGGGAGAAATTCATCTTCCTCGCCGCGCTCGCCGGTTTCACCGGCGCCTCGCGGCTGCCGATCGGGCCGCTCTGGGCCGACCCGCAGATTCGCGCGCAGTTCCTCGCGGCCTGCAGGGAAGTGGAACGCGTTGCCCGCGCGGAAGGCATCGTCGTCGCGGACGACGTGATCCAGCGGATCGAGACCTACGTCGCCGGCATTCCCGGATCGATGAGGTCTTCGCTGCTCATCGATCTCGCGTCAGGGAAACGGATCGAAGTTGAGGCGCTGCAGGGCGCGTTGGTCAGGCGGGCGCACGCGGCCGGCGTGCCGGTCCCGATTATGTCGACGTTGTATGCGCTGCTGAAGCCGTTTGCCGAAGGGGCACACCGATCCGCTTGAGTGCGGCCTCGAACCGGGGCCGTCCGTGCAGTGAGCGAAGCCCCGGGTCCACGCCAAGGAACACGCAGCCGCCGATGTGGAGTTCGACCATCCGTTCGACATGGTCGATCGCTTCGTCGATACGGCCGACGTTGTGCAGGACGATCGCGAAGGCGAAATTGATCATGGGCGCCGGCGCCGCCGTCGTCACGGTCTCCATCATCTCGAGGCGCTTGCGCCAGTAGCCCTGGGGGCCGCCTTGACGGAAGGCCTCGAGCAGCGCCCGGCCGTCGAACGTCACTCCCCAGTACCGCTGGTGGGAAATCAGCTCGGCGGCTTTCTCGTACTCCCCGAGCGCTTCGTACGACGAGATCAGCACGTTGCCCGCTTCCTCGAACCCGGGAACGATCTCGCGCGTCTTCAGGGCTTCCCGCGCCGCATCCGCGGGACGCCCGGCGAAGTGGTGCATCCACGACACCCCGGCATTGATGAAGAGCGACAGCGGATCCAGGTCGCGCGCATGGAGCGCGTGCTCCCTGGCCTCGTCGTGCCGTCCGCAGGTGCCGAGCACGAGGCCGTAGACCGAATGCGCGAGCGCGAGGTTGGGATTGAGCTTGATCGCCGCCTGGAGCTCCCGCTCGGCGCCGGCCCAGTCCCACCCCCAGAACAGCCGCTCGATCCCGAGCGTCACGTGCGCATCGGCCAGGTTCGGATCGAGCTCCACCGCGCGGCGCGCGGCCGCGCCAGCCCGAGGAAAGCCCTCCCCCGGCGGCACGACGCCGTAGTACGCCATCGCGCCGAATGCGTCGCCGAGCCCGGCGTACGCGAGCGCGTACGAGGGATCGAACTCGATCGCGCGCTCGAAGTGGTCCCGCGCCCGCCTCAGGCTGTCCTGTGAGAAGTTGTTCCAGTGATACCGCCCGCGCAGGTACTCCTGATACGCGTCGGGGTTCACGGTCGCGCGCGCGCGCAGCTTCTTCTTCTGCTCGCCGGTGAGCTTCAAGCGCAGCGATTCGGAGATCTGCCACGCGATTTCTTCCTGGACGACGATGAGGTCTGCGCTCTTCTGCCGAAACTGCTCGCCCCAGAGTTGCGACTCGGTGTTCGTGTCGACGAGCTCGGCCTGGATATTGAGCACGTCACCCTGGCGGAGAATACGGCCGGTGAGGATCGTGCGTGCGTTGAGCGCCAGGCCGACGGTCGCGGGATCCGCCTGCAGCCCTTTGTACCGAAACGCCACGCTCCGCGGGATCACCCGGATGCCGGACAGCTGCGACAGGCTGTTGATCACGCTCTCGGTGATCCCGTCGGCGATGTATTCGATCTGCGGATCGCCGGCAGGATTGAGGAACGGCAGAACGGCCAGAGACTTGCCACGCAGCCGGGGCCTGCGGCCGGCCGATCCGCCCGTCGATCCACTGAGCAGGGAGCGGAGCGCCAGCGCGAGATCCTGGCCCGACGCGAACCGCCGCTCCCGATCGCGCTCGACGCAGCGCGAGAGCACCGATCGCAGTTCCTGCGGCGCGAGGGGGTCGAACGCCGACAGCACCGGCAGGCTGTCGTGCATCAGGCTCGCCACGATCTCCTGCGGCGTGGCGCCGTCGAAGAGCCGGCGTCCGCTGAGCATCTCGTAGATCAGGCACCCGGTCGCGAAGATGTCGCTTCGGCCATCGACACGCTCCCCGAGCACCTGCTCGGGCGACATGTAGCCGAACGTACCCAGCACGACACCCAGCGCCGTACGGGCCATCGTCCCCGCCTCGGTCGCGCCGTCGGTCAGCCGCAGGCGCTGCAGCGCGAGGCCGAAATCCAGGATCTTCACGCCGTCGCCGGCCGTCAGAAAAATATTTTCCGGCTTCAAATCGCGGTGGACGACCCCCTTGGCGTGTGCCGCCGACAGCCCATCCGCGATTGCGCTGCCGATGCGCACGGCCTCGCGCCAGCCGAGGGCCCCCTTCCGCAGGCGGCTCCGGAGTGTTTCACCTTCGAGCAGCTCCATCACGGCCACCGGAAAGCCATCGAAGAAGGCCAGTTCGTAAATGGAGAGGATATTGGGGTGCGAGAGCGACGCGATTGACCTGGCTTCGGTCTCGAAGCGCTGCCGCATCTCCGGATCCGAAGCCACGTGATCCGCCATGACCTTGATGGCCACGTCGCGCTCGAGCCGGGTATCCCGCGCTCGATACACCTCGCCCATGCCCCCCGACCCGAGTGGGGCGAGGATTTCGTACTGGGCGAGGCGGAGCCCGGGAGTCAACAGCATCGAGACCTGGAATGCCCCATTGTACGCGGAAGAGACGTGCCAATGACGCAGGGTCGGTTCGCTCAGACCCGGGAAACTCGGCTCAGCACACGGCGCACGCGGATGCCTGGACTCGTCGTTCGCGACCAAAGACCGTGCCGCCTTCGGCTTCCGCCTTCGAACGATTCGCCGCCGCCGATCGGTACTGAGTCATCAGGCGCCGAGTTGGCGGAACGCCGCCATGCCGCCACTGACATTGACGGCGGAGCTGAAGCCCGCGCGCGCCAGGATGCTGGCGGCGAGCGCTGAACGGCTCCCACTCTCGCAGATGGTTGCAACGACGTGGTCCCGCGGCACCTCGCCGATGCGCTCGACCAGGTGGGCGACGGGCACGTTCAGCGAGCCGGCGATGTGGCCGGCCCGCCATTCCACGTCGGTCCGCACGTCGAGAACGGTTATTCGGGCGCCGCGTCTGATGCGCGCGTCCAGATCTCTGGGGGGCAGCCTCGTGATCCGCGCCGAGGGGAGTTCGGCCGCCTTCCAGGCCGGCGCACCTCCGTCCACATACCCGATGACCGCATCGAGCCCTACGCGCAGCAGCTGGCGGCTCGCGTCCGCCGCGGCGCTCGCGTCCGGCGCGAGGAGAACGATACGCGCACCCGCCGGAATCACCCATCCGGCCCAGTACCCCACCTTCGGTCCGAATGCAATGTTGAGGGCGCCCGCAGGGTGAAACGCCGCGAACGCGTCCGCGCTGCGCAGGTCCACCAGGATGGCTCCGTCGTCCACCGCGCTCTGGGCGGTGGCCGGATCGACAGCGCCGAGGCCGGCCCAGGACTCCGCCAGACCCAGCAGCGTCGGGCCGTCCCGGTTGATCGTTTTCATGCGGGCGAAGTAGGGCGGGGTCTCGGGGAGATCCGCCAGGACCGCTGCGACGAAACCGTCGCGCGTCGTCGGGCGCAGCATCGGGTTGGTCGTGCGCTCGCGTCCGATGGTCGATGAGGGTTCTGCGCTGATGTGCGCGCCGCACAGCGAGCCGGCGCCGTGCCCGGGATGGACTTCGACCGATTCGTCCAGCGCCAGAATCTTATCCATGAGCGAGTCGTAGAGCTCTCCCGCAAGGGTGCGCATCTGGTCGGGACCGAGCAGGTCTGGGCGCCCGACGGCACCGACGAACAGCGTATCGCCTGTAAAGAGGCGGGCGGCCTCGCTGTCTCCGGAGGCCAGCAGGCACAGATGTTCAGGCGTGTGTCCCGGCGTGTGAAGGAACTCGAGCGCGAGATCGCCGAAGGGCATCCGCTCGCCGTGGCGGATTTCGTGAGCCGGGAACCCGAGATCCGAGCCAGGCCCGGCGAAGATCCGGGCTCCCGTCGCGGCGAGCTCGCGGGCGCCAGATACGAAGTCCGCATGGATGTGCGTCTCGATCGCGGCGACGATCTCGATGCCCCGCTGCCGCGCGGCTGTGACATAGATGTCAACGTCGCGCCTCGGATCGATGATCACCCCCGTCCGCGCACGGTCGCACGCGAGGAGGTAGGACGCCTGTGCGAGCCCTTCATCGAAAAAGCGGAGAAACATTACGGAACCAGAGTCGATCATAACGCCTCCGCGGAGGGCGCTGGACCATATCGGGATAGAATGCCGCCCGAGGGATCGCTCTCAGTCCTACCAGTGCCTGCCGTCACTCCGGCCATCGTCGCCACCGTGATGGCCGCCGGGGCCGTCGCCGGCGGCCTGGGCTCGCTCCTGGGAATCGGCGGCGGCGTGTTCCTGGTGCCGTTCCTCAACGCCGCCCTGGGGATCGACTTCAAGGTCGCCGCCGCCATCAGCCTGATCACGGTCATCGCCACGTCGAGCGCAGTCTCCGCCGGCACCGCCGGACGCAATCTGATCAACCTGCGCCTCGGCATGATCCTCGAAGTCGCCTCGGCGGCCGGAGGCCTTGCCGCCGCGACGACGATGGCGTACGTGTCGGATGTCGCGCTCGAGCGCGGGTTCGCCGTCGTCGCCGCGCTCGTCTCGGTGCTGATGCTGTCTCGACTCGGGCGGCGCAACGTGATCCTCGACGCGCATTTGGATCCCGGCACACTGGGAGGCCGGTACTACGACGATGAAAGCGGCGCCGAGGTGATCTACCGTGTGAGGCGGCTGCCGGCCGCGCTGGCGATTTCGTTCGCCGCGGGGAACGTCTCGGCCGCTTTCGGGATCGGCGGCGGCATTCTGAAAGTGCCGGCGCTGAACGCCTGGTGCGGCGTTCCCATGCGCGCGGCGGCGGCCACGAGCTCGCTCATGATCGGCGTCACCGCGGCCGCGTCCGTCCCAATCCAATACGCCCACGGCTATGTCAACCCGCCGCTGGCCGCCGGTGCGGTCCTTGGCGTCCTGGTGGGCTCGAGGGCCGGCTTGTGGGTCGGGGCCCGTGCCCCTTCGAAATGGCTGAAGATCCTGATGGCGGCCGTCCTCGCCGCCGTGGCGGTGATCTACCTCCGGAGAACATTGTGACGCCAGGGTCCGGGTCGCTGGGGGAGCTCGAACGACACCTCGGGCGGCTTCTCGTCGTCGGCGTCGTCGTGAGCGCGGTGCTGCTCGCGGGAGGCCTGGCGCTGTGGCTCGTGGATCCGCGGGGGCCTGTCGCGCTCGGGCTCCTGGATGCGGGGCTGCTCGCGCTGATGGCCACGCCGATCCTGCGGGTCGTGGTCTCGTTCGCGGAATATGTCCGGATGCGGGACTGGTTCTTCGCGGCGATGACGATCGCCGTCCTGGCCGAGCTGACGCTGACGGTCGTGGTGGCCTTCCGCAGGCGATGATCTACGTCGCTTCCTTCTCTCCGAAGGCCTCGGGACTCGTCGGGATGCCCCCCTGGCTCACCGTTTCGGCGACCTCGTGCAGCCGGGCCTGCGCCGCGGCCCGCATCCGGTCGAGCAGCTCCGAAATACGCTGCGCCTGGTGGACGACCGTGGCGAGGTCCTGCTGCAGGTGGGGATCCGGGTAGCCGCGTTCCAGCAGATCGCAATGGCCGATGATGGTCTGCAGCGCGCTGTTCATCTCGGCGGCCATCGACAGGGTCAGCTCGGACATCACTTCCATCGACCGGTATTTTCCCACGGCAATCTGCAGCTGCTGGGCGACGTGGGCGACCGCAAAGATTTCCGCGATGGGCTGCAGGATCTCGATGTGCTGCGGCTCGAAGGCTGACGGCTGGCGCGAGACCAGGTTGAGGGTGCCAACCGCTCGGCCCCTGGTCAGGAGCGGCAGCAAGAGGGCGGACCGGAGCCCGGCGCTGTGCAGCACGTTCACGTCGAGGAAGTCCGGCGCGCCAGCGCTCGTGTCGTTGAGCACGAGCGGCTCGCGCGACCTCACCACGGAGCCGATGGCGGTCCGTTCCGTCTTGAAGATCATGTCCGGCCTCGGCCGCGACCGCCGCTCATCGTGGTTCACGCGCGCCGTGTACGTCTGGAACTCTTGCCCGTCTTCCGAGAGCAGCGCCAGCCCCACGCGGTCGCACGCGACGAGCCGGACGATACGCTCCGCCAGCGCCTGGAACGCGAGCGGCACGTCGATGGACCGGGCGACGACCTGCAGCACCGCGTTCGACAACTCGAGCTGCACCACCTGGTCCAGCGTCCGGATGTGCGCCTGCTCGTGCTCATCGATCGCGCGCGTGTAGCGGAGGATGCGGCGGGTCGAAACCGTGGCGAGCGTCAGAATCACCGCCCACGCGGCCACGGCCTGGACCATCGCGCCGCGTGAGTACGGGACCCCGCCGGGTGTGCCGTGCGGCGACCACGCCATGGCCTGGATCACAGCAAATGCGCCGACCACGCCCCAGGTGGCCCAGATCGCTCCGCGCGGCCGGTTGAAGGTCATCCCCTGAGCCACTCTATTACGATTACGTCCTCCTCGGCTGGATACACGCCGTGATCCCGACGCGGCTACGTCTCGGATTGTGAGACGAACGTGCGACGACGGCGCAGCGCCGCGGCCTCGGTCGGGAGTACCGTCGGCGTGGAGCAATATACCGCAACGACCTCGCCTGACGGCCATCAGTCTTCCGCGTCGAACGCTGTCAGCGCCGACTGGCGTTCCTCGTGGGGAATCAGGGGAAACGTCCCGAGAATGTGCGTGAGCTCGGTTCGGCTGAGGGCATAGAGCCGGGCCACGCGTGCCTGCAGGACCGCCGCGCTCCGGAGGTCGGCCGGATGTTTCGCAAGCCGCTCCGAGAGCGCCACGATCCGGTTGAAGGCGCGGCTGCCGGGCGCCACGACCGGCACGGCAAGGCGTTCGACAATCGAGACCGTCACGTGCGTGCCGACACGGAGCCGCACCAGATAGTTGGCGACGAAGCTGTTGAAGACTCCGCAGAGGAACTGCTGTACGTCTGCCGGCACGTTGCCCTTGAGGCAGAAGAGCGTGTGCGTCGTGATCGCATAGGCCGGGATGATTGCGGCGATCAGTGTCAAACGGTTCGTGGGAGACGCCACGTCGCGATAGGCGAGCCGCGGGTGCGAATACGTCCGGGTCGCATCCAGCAGCTTGCGGGCGACCCGCGCCGGCACCAGGAAGCGCGCCGCTCCAACATCGACGCTGAACGGCCCGATCTGCTTTCCTTCGAGAACCGGATGGTGAGCGGTGCGCGTGGGCCTGGCGGCGGCGCCGCCCCTCTGGCGCTCGACGAAGTGCCGGCGGTCGTCGGTCGCATTCAGCTCCCTCCCGAACGCGACGCCCCATCCGGACGGGTCGCCGAGTGGGGGGACGGAGAAGGCGATGCCCGAGACTATTGCGACGTCCGCCGCTGTGCGCAGCTCGGGTACGGCGTATTGGTCGTCCGACAGCCGCGCCATCAGGGTCTGGGGGACCGGCACGGCCCCGGGATCGTCTCCAACGTCCGGTAATTCGTCGAGTACGTCCGGCGAGCGCACGCCGAACCTGCAGGAGACTACGGGGCTCGAGCCGCCAGCCGTCGCGGTAATCAGGAGGAATTTGAGCGCCCGGTGAATCGGGAACAGGCCGGCGCGGTTCTCGATCGAGACGAACGTATCGACGTGCGTGCGCTGCAGCAGGTGCCGCCGAAGCGCCGCGCAGCCATGGTCGGAGGCGAATCCGGAGGGGAGCACGATCCCGATGCGGCCGCCGTCGCGCACGAGCGTCAGTCCCCGCTCGAGAAACAACTGAAAGAGGTTGACGTGGCCCTCTCCCTGCAGGCGGTAGATGCCCGACGCACGGGCAAAGTCCGTGAGTCCGGCTCCTTCATGCGCCGTCCCGCGGCCGCGCAGCATCTCCCACGGAGGATTCCCCACGACGGCATCGAAACCGGGAGAGGAGAGCGGCAGGCCGTCCGCCTCCTGGAACACTTCCGGGAACTCGAGCGGCCAGTGAAAGAACCGCTCTCGCTCGGCGACCCTGCGCGCCCGCTGGAGCAGGGGCGACGAGACGTGGGGTGGAAGGGCCGCGCCCCGCCCGAGGACCTCGTCGAGCAGCGCCCCGAAGATCGCGTTCCGCGGACCTGCGGCCGTGGGGGCTGTCTCGTCGAACCACCCGGCGCACCAGAGGTCAGCCGCGCGCCGGAACCGCGCCAGCGGCGCATCGTCGCGCATCAGAGAGGCCATCAGGCGCTCCTTCGCTCGCACTCGCTCCAGCGTGTCACCCGGGTCGGATGCCAGGGACTCACGGGCGAGAACCGCGGCCCCGAGCGCATTCGCCGCGGCGTCCGTGTCGAACAGCGGGAGCGGCGCCGCGCGCGTGCGGGCCCGCCGCCAGAACGGCGGCAGGCGCGCGACATCGGCGAGCGAGGCACCCGACAGGCTGTTGCCGGTGCGAAGATGGTGATCGAGAAATGTGAGCGGCCGATCCGCCGAGAGCGTCGCGAGCCAGAGCGACAATCTCCCGAGCTGCACTGCCATCGGGTTGATGTCCACCCCGAACAGGCACCGCTGCGCGACCATGCGACGGAACTCTGCGCGTTCCGACTCCGAGACATCGCCGGCCGCAACCACGCCGTCTCGGATGAGGGCCGCTTCGTAGGCCCCGGCGAGGTACCGGCAGGCCGCAACGAGAAACGCCCCGCTGCCCATCGCGGGATCCAACACCCGCAACGAGAGGATGTGGTCCGGCGAGCCCGCACGCACGAGAGGCGCGAGCGTCCGGCGAACGACATACTCCGTGAGCGCTCGCGGAGTGTAGAACGCACCCGACGCCTTGCGGCGCCCGGTCCGGACCAGCGTCAGGGCGCCGCGCTTGCCGTCGACCCAGGCGGGTTCAAAGTCGAGAATCCGTTCGTACACGCCTCCGAGCTGCTCGACGCCGAGGTCCCCGTACGCGATGCGCTTGCGGCCATCTCGACCCGCGTGCGTCGTCAGCGACAGCAGCACCTCCCTCACCGCGCCGTCGTCCAGAGCCACCGAGGAGGCGAGCGGAGCGTCCGCGGGCGAGAACAGCCGTCCGTTGAAGGGAGCGACGCGCAGCGTACCGGCACGACACCCGCGGTGTGCGAGCCGCGACATGGCCTGGAGTGTCTCCCATATCCCCGTCGACCGGGCCTGCCGCTCAATCGGATCCCTGAGCGATTCAAGCGAGTAACTGTTGCGATAGGTCGGGTGCCACTTCGGCACGAGCCCGCGGGCCTCGGCAAACAGCAGGAACAGCAGTCGGTACAGGACGATCAGCGACTCATCGAAGAGAACGGCGATTGGCGGTAGCGGCCGATGCGTGCGGGCCTGTGCGAATGCCGCCACGAGACGGCTGAGCGCATCCTGGACCCCGCGCTGAAGCGAGTCGCGCACCGCAGTCCGATGTTGTTCTGAGATCGTGATTGCCGTATCGAAGAGGGGAGGCGCCTGGGCCGTGAACGCGGGCGCCCCCAGCAGCCGCCAGAACACGCTGAACGCCTGCGGATGTCCGATCGTCGCGTCGAGGTCGAATTCCACGAACCGGCGTGAGTACGTCCGTCGGGCGTCGAACACGCGCACGGCAGGCCCGTTGACGCACAGGCACCACCGGAGGCCTCGGCCGATGCCCAGCAGTACGGCTTCGCGCCATGCAGCGCCGGGGTCCTGTCCCCATCCGGTGGCCAGCACAACGGCCGCCCGGGCACCGCCGGCGTGCAGCACGGCGCGAAGGACTCCGCCGCCTTCGCCGGGTGTGAGGATCAGGCGGAATCCCAGCTCGGAGAACAGCGGGACGGCGACACGGTCGAAAACGTCGCGTGCACTGGAGGCGGGGCCCATGTCGCGCATCACCGTGGTGCGCCACGCCTGGAGGCGCCGGCGCGTCGGGGCGCTCTCGCTCTCGGATGCGGTCAAGTGAGGGTGATCCGCCAGCGCCTCCTGCGAGAGCAAGGAGCCCGAAAAGCCGACGATCATCGGATGCGCCGGCGGGCGGCAAGGACGGCCGTCAGCTCGATGTTGGCCTCGAGAGCCATGTCGTGACCAATCGCGGAGAGGCGCTCTTCCGAATTCTCCAGCAGGGCCGCCGCGAACCGGCGCCGGGTTTCCAGCGCCTTGAGAGCCCGTCCGTCGAACAAGCCCACCTGGACCAGTTCTCTCGCTGCCGACGCGAGTTGGATGCGGATGGTGGAGTCCCGGCTCGCGAGCGGCTGCAGGGCGTTCCGATGCGCGGTCGTGGCTGTCTCGAGTACCCCTGCCTGCGCGGCCAGGACAGCCGCGCGCACCGAGGGTTCGCTTTCCGCCAGGAAATTCCGAACCGTGCAACGCACGTCAGTCGAGGATCGTCCAGTCGGGTTCCCGGATGTGTTCACGCGAACGCAGACCAGTTGACGATAGACGGTGGCGCCGGCTGGCGTACACAGCGTGACGGTGTAGACGCAGACCAGCCCGGGCGATATCTGAGGATCACCGACATGCACGATGGTGGCGACGACCCCGCGCGCCCGCCCCGGCGTTCGCGCCACCGAGCGCCAGGCGCGCTGCTGCGCGGCTCTCGCGGCTTCGGCCTGCGCGTCGAGGTGAAGTTCGGGCGGTGCAGTGACCGCCCGCTGGAGTTCGGGTGAAGGCACGGAGGGCGCGTCCGGGCGATCGAACGGCTGCCCCGCCATCACGGCCGAGGCCACCCTCGACTCGTTGAGTGCATCCAGCAGCGCAGGGCCGAACGTCGAGGCTGCCGCCGCCCTCGCAACCCGGCTCGCCAGCGGCGCTAGCACGAGCCGCTCCGCGGTGTCGTCGGCAACGAGGAGGATTTCATGCACCCTCCGACGCTGGCCGAGCCGGTCGACTCTGCCCGTACGCTGCTCGAGCCTTGCAGGACTCCAGGGCAGCTCATAGTGGATGACCGCCCGGCAGCCCGGGTGCCCCTCCCCGTGATGCAGGTTCAGACCCTCCGATGCGGCATCGGTCGCCAGCAGCAGACCGCCGGCCCGGGTGAACCCACGGATGGCCGACAACCGGTCGCGCGGCGAGAGGCCGCCGTGCAGGCGCAGCACGTCGTGGTGCGCCGCGGCCGCAGCCAGGTGCAGGTCCTCGAGGGTGTCGCGAAACTCCGTGAAGACCACGACAGGCTCATGGACGCGCCTCAGAAACCGCAGGAGGCAGCGTGTCTTCGATTCCCCGCGCGACGCATTTTCCGCGATGCCGATGATTGCCGAGAGCCATCTGCGCTCCCGCGCCAGATCGTCCAGCCCGGGAACCGCGAGGACACCGTCCGGCGGCGCGTCCTCGGCGCCGTCGGCGCCTTCCGGCAGCAGGGGGAGGGTCAACTGGTATTCGGCCTTTGCGGCGGACGTGTCAGCCAGCAGCGCGAGCCGTCGCCGTGCCGAAGTGGCGAGGGACCCGGCGCTCGACAGGGCGCGCTTCTTCAGCACAATCGCGGCGAGCCGAGCGTGCGCGTCCCGGCGCGTGGCGGCTTCGCGACAGACCGCCGCCGTATAGTCGTCCAGCACTCGATGCATGCGGCGCTCGGCCAGGGTGGGCGTCACCGGGAGCAGGATGGTCCGTCGGGCCGTCGCGAGCCCCGCGGCTGCGCGCGATCGCTGGAAGACGACCAACGGGGGGCCGCCGGCGCCGACGGCGCCGAGTCGACAAAGGGCGGCGAACTGCTCGGCGTCGCCGGCATGCGGTGTGGCGGTCAGCAGGACGACGCGGCTGGCGCGCGAGGCGAGGGCGTGGGCGGCGGTCCGGCGCGCGGTGCCGAGCGACGCGCCATGCGCCTCGTCGATGACCACGACGTCCCAGTGCACGTGCTCGAGTGCCTGGAGGACTTCCGGTCGCTTGACGAAGTCGAACGACGAGAGATAGAGCCCAGGGAGCGTCCACGGGTTGACCTCCCCAGGAAGATCGCGGCTCGCGCGATCGAGCCAGTCGGCATCAGCGAGGCGCGTATCGATCTCGAACCTGGCCGCGAGCTCGTTCGACCACTGCTCCCGGAGGCCTGCCGGCACGACGATCAGCCCTCGGAAACCGTCGCGGCGAGCCAGTTCGGCCACGACCAGTCCGGCCTGGATCGTCTTGCCGAGTCCCACCGCGTCGGCGATCATCATCCGCGCAACGCCTCCGCGGATCATGGCCAGCGCCGGCTCCAGCTGGTAGGGCAGGAGATCGATCGCCCCCGTCGCCGCCGCCTGCAATCCGCCCACAGGTTGCGTCTGCGAGGCCATTTCGCGAAGGACGTGCAGCCAACGTCTTGGACGGAGCACAGCGATCGCCTGCGAGCGACGGATGCGCTGCGGGCGATCGAACGGTGTCAGGAGGGTCTGCTGCGGCTGCCTCGTCGCCGCGTCACGCGGCTGCAGCCGTAAGGCCTCGCACTCCGCGAAGGGCGTCCGCTCCAGGAGCGTCCACCGCTGTCCGCGCACGAACACGCGATCGCCAGGCCGCCAGGGTTCGTCGGCACCCACCATGCGAGGTGGACTGGCAAAGGCGCGGCCGGATGAGCAGCGGCGTCACCAGCCGCGGTCCGTTCGGCTGTAACTGGATGCAAAGGGGGGAGATCAGGCCCGCATGACGCGTCGCGCCGTTCGGGCCACGCGGTCGCGGAGTCGCAGAAAGGACATCGCTCGCGAGCGTGGGGGTGAGCGGTAAATGCGATAGGGCTTCGCACGCCGGAACCCCGAACCCGGGATCTACCCTTCAGCTCTCATCTGATCCAGTGCGCGTTTCGAGAGGATGAGCGGTGGGGTTCCCTGCACCCGCGGGGCGGTGGACGCCGGTACGCGGACGCGGCGGATCCGGCACCCGCGGCCGTACGTGACGCCGGCGACCTGCGGGGGGACCGACAGGCCCGCCATCAGTTCGCGGAGTTCGTCGGCCGGTGTCTCGGCCGTCCGCGCGGACGTTGCGGACCTTGATGCCGGCAGCCCCGGTGTGGCGGGTACGATGTGCCGCGCCCAATACCCGAGGGGCATCAATCGCAGCAGGGACGGCGCGTTCTGCGGGCCTATCCTGAAGTCCGCGAACGGGTCGGCGGCCCGCGCCGCAGCCGCTGCGGCGGCAGCCAGTTTCGCGCGCGCGGCGCGCGCGCGTTCGCGCTCGGCCTCGGCCGCTTCCAGACGCAGCCGCTCGCGTTCCGCCGCGGCCTCCGCCTCGAGCCGCAGGCGTTCGCGCTCGGCGGCTTCCCGCTGCAGGCGCTCCCTCCTGGCTGCGGCCTCGGCTTCGAGGCGGATGCGTTCACGTTCCGCCGCGGCCTCGGCCTCGAGCCGCAGGCGTTCGCGTTCTGCCGCGGCCTCGGCTTCCAGACGCAGTCGTGCGCGTTTCGCAGCCGCTTCGGCCTCCCGGCGGAGATGCTCTTCACGCGCGGCGGCCTCCGCCGCCATGCGCACGCGTTCGCGCTCCGCCGCTTCGGCCGCCAGCCGGGCACGCTCCCGCTCCGCCGCCGCAACGGCTTCGAGCCGCTGGCGCTCCCGCTCGGCGGCCGCCTCCGCCTCCAGGCGCAGCCGTTCGCGTTCCTTGGCGGCCGCCGCCTCACGGCGGCGCTGTTCCTCGACTGCGGCGGCCTCTGCGGCGAGTCGCGCCCGCTCTTGTTCAGCCACTCTGGCGCGCTCGCGTTCTGCGGCGGCGATCGCCTCGAGTCGCACGCGCTCGGCCGCCGCCTTGGCTTCGGCCCGGACGCGCTCGCGCTCCGCCGCGGCGATGGCTTCGAGGCGCACGCGCTCTTTTTCAGCCAGGGCCACCGCCTCGAGCCTGGCATGCTCACGCTGCGCCGCCGCCTCGGCTTCGAGGCGCTTCCGCTCTTCCGCCTCGGCACGCTTCCGCTCCGCGGCCGCGCGCGCCTCGAGGTCCCGCTGCGCCTTTGCCGCGGCCTCCGCCTCGCGCTTGATCCGATCGGCCTCGGCCGCGGCTGCGGTTTCCAGGCGGCGCCGCTCTTTCTCGGCTGCGGCGACCTCGGCGCGCAGGCGTTCCTTTTCTGCGGCGGCGGCCTGCAGGCGCCGGCGCTCCGCCTCAGCGGCCGCGGCCGCCTCGGCGCGCGCACGTTCCTTCTGGGCCGCGGCTGCCTCGAGCCGCTGCCGCTCGACCTCCGCGGCGGCGGCCGCTTCGGCGCGGCGGCGCTCCTTCTGGGCCGCCTTCGTCTCGACGGCCGCGCGCACCGCGTCGTCGGCGTCGACGCGCGCCTTCTGCTGCTGCGCGCGGGATGCGGCGGCTCGCTGTTCCTCTTCGCGGCGCAGTTCCTCCTGTTCGGCGGCGACGGCAATGGGCATCGCCGACACGAGCGGGGCGTCGTCGCGCGCCGGCGCCTCCAGGCGCGCCTCGATTGACTCAGCCGCGTTTGATTCAGGCGCGGCGTCGCTGCGTCTCCACTCGAATGGCGACGACCAGGCCGACCCCGACGAAGCCGGGTCTTCGGACAATTCGACCTGCGGGAGCTCGGACACGGCAGGCTCCTGCTGGAAGGCGCGCGACACGAGCGCAGGCCCGGCCTGCGCCTTGAGCTCGGCGGCCCGGGCAAGGAACGTGCTCACTTCGTCGGCGAACAGCGCGGGATCGCAGCCGGGCAGGGGTTCGGACTCCTTCTTGCGGCGGAACTTCGACAGCAGGCCGCCCGATCCGGACGCCGGAGCCGCTTCGATCTCGCTCGATGCGAGCTGCGGAATCGTGTGCGTCTGCACATGGTCGGCGCCCGGGAGCGTCCGCAGGTGCGCCACCATCTCGTCTTCGTCCCGCGGCGACAGCAGGGCCGTCAGCAGGATCACGTCGGGCACCCGCGCGCTGAGCGCCGCGATCGCGGCGTCGCGCGAGTCGACGACGATCAGTTCGGCGCGGACGCGCTGATGGATCACGCGCGTGAGCAGGGCAGCCTGCCGCTGATCCGGCTCGACGGCGAGTACGAGTGCCACGTGTGTGTCTCTCAACGATGGAGTGCCTTGCTGTGTGCCGCCCGGGTGCAGCGGACCGTGGTGTAGTGTGGCCCCTACGTCTTCACCATGAAGACAACGAGCACGGCGCCCCCGACCGCGAAGATGAGCAGCGGCGCATTTTCGATGCTCTGCTGCCTGGCGGCGGTCATCAGCGCTCCGCTGAGATCGCTTGCCCGGTGCGAGAGCGACGAACGCCCGCTCCCCGACGCCAGGTCGCTGAACCGGTCACGAACCCGATCGTCCACGGACACGAGCATCAGCAGGACTCCGACGAAGACGGCCAGCGAGGCGAGGCTTTGCCGGACTGCGAGTTTCATAGGGCTGACTCTGTTGCGACGCCGGCGCCAGCGCCGGTGCGTCGATCGCGCAGTCGCAAATCGTGTGCCGCCGCGCGCAGGAGTCCGCGCCCTGTTAAATGCCCGCGAATACTGGCCGTGCGCCGCCGTCGTCCCTTCCCGTCCGGCGCCCCGTGCCCCTGACCGCACGAAAATCGCGGCGCCGCTTACGAAAGTGACGACCGGCCCCTCGCGCGATGGGGGGCGGGTCCGCCCGTTCGGCGGGGATCGCCTCCGGCCGGAACTGTTGCGAATGAACGACTTGGCGGGTGATGCCGATCGCTCTCTTCGCACCGTGGCACAGCCGTTGCGATTGGGACTCCCGTGGCGCGGTAAGTCACCGCGCAATCGGACCAACATTGCGGCCGCGCCGCAAGATCGCACCGTAAACGCGGTGCACATCCCCGGGAGGATTCAATGTCTCAGCTTGTTGCTTTCGTCAACTCGTTCCGCCGCAACGAAGAAGGCCAGGACCTGCTCGAGTACGCGCTGCTCGTGGCGCTCATCGCGCTCATCGCGATCGGCGCAGTGGGCCTTGCCGGTGGTGCGGTCAACACGATCTTCTCGAACATCGCGACGAAGCTCTCGGCCGCCGCGTAACTGGGAGGCGGCGCGACTGACATCGCGCCGCCGGAGATCACTACATGTTGATCAGTCATCTGAAGTCGTTCGGCAAACGGGAAGACGGGCAGGACCTGCTCGAGTACGCGCTCCTCGTCGCGCTCATCGCGCTCATCGCGATTGGCGCGGTGGGGCTTGCCGGCGGCGCGGTGAACACGATCTTCACCAACGTCGCGAACGCGCTGAGCGCTGCGGCGTAGTCGTTGTCAGGGGGCGGTGGGCGGCTGACCGCCGCGCGCCGTCCCCGCCTGTCACTGAGGACCAGGGAGGAGCAGTCGCCGATGCAGTCGCAAGTCGCCGTGGCCATGCTGAAGAAAGTCGCCGGTGTGCACCGGTCGGAAGACGGGCAGGACCTGCTGGAATACGGGCTGCTCGCCGCGCTGATTGCCATCATCGCGCTCGGCGCCGTGACGGCCGTGGGTAACACGATCTCGGTCGTGTTCTGGAACGCGATTGCTGCAGCCAGTATCTAGCGCAGCGTTTGTCGCCCTGGCCGCCGGGGCGCTCGTCGCAACGATTATCGATATTCGAACCCGGCGCATCCCCAATGCCCTGACCGCCGCGATGGCGGGGGTGGGCATCGGCCTCGCAGTCACCGGCATGAGCGGCGTGACCATGGGTTCGTCACTCGCGGGGCTGGTGGTCGGTCTGATGCTGATGATGCCGGGACACGTGATGGGCGCCACCGGCGCCGGTGACGTGAAACTGATGGGCGGCGTCGGCGCCATTCTCGGAGTGAAGCTGGTCGTCACCGCCTTTCTCTTTACCGCAATCGCCGGCGGCGTGCTCGCGGTGGCCGTCGCGCTCAGGCGGCGCAGGCTCGCCGCGACGCTCGCGGGAACCGGGCGGCTAATCGCCGCGCCGACGGGGCTGCCGGGCGAGTTGCGCAAGTCTTCTCCGGTGAGCCGGTTCGCGTACGGACCGGCGATCGCGATCGGCAGTGTGATCGCCGCGATTGTCGGATGAACCCATGACGGCAGGGAAACAGAGAACGCCATGACCAGAAGGCTTCGGAATCAACGCGGAGCGGCGCTGCTCGAAACGGCGATCACGCTCCCGCTCATCCTGCTGATCTCGGTCGCGATCTTCGAGTTCGGCCGCGCCTACCAGGTGCAGCAGGTGCTCACGAACGCCGCGCGCGAAGGCGCCCGCGTCGCCGTGCTGCCCGACTACACCGACGCCCAGGTCGTCACCATCGTCCGCACGTACCTGACGGACGGCGGACTCACCGCCGTGGACCCGACGATTACCCGCAACATCGCCGTACCCCCGGGCACGGCCTCGCGCGTCACGATCAGCTACCCGTTCAATTTCATGGTGCTCAACCCGGTGGCGCGACTCGTGACGCCCTCCTCCACCCTCGGCAGCGGGGCCCTGCTGATGCAGGCCTCTGCGTTGATGCGGAACGAATAACAAAGGAATCCCAATGCGCAGTCGAATCTTTGCCGTCCTCGCCATCGCCGTCCTCGCCGGAGGAGGGCTCGCGTATGGCACGTACAACTTCATCTCGACCCAGCCCGCCGCGACGGTGGCCGCACCCACGCAGCCGATCGTGGTGGCCGCGGCGAACCTCCAGCTCGGCGCCGAGCTGAAGAAAGAGGATCTGGCCGTGATTGCGTTCCCCGCCGGGAAGGCGCCGGAGGGCACCTTCTCGAAGGTCTCCGACGTGCTCGGCCGCGGGCTGATCGTGCCGATGGTGAAGAACGAGCCGGTCCTCGCCGCCAAGCTGGCCTCGAAGGAAGCGGGATCGGGCCTGCCGCCGGTCATCCCCGAAGGGATGCGGGCGGTATCGGTGCGCGTGAACGAAGTCGTCGGCGTTGCCGGCTACGTGCTGCCCGGCAATCGCGTCGACGTCGTCGCCACGGCGAGCCCGAACGACACCCGCGCGGATACGACCTCGCGCGTGATCCTGTCGAACGTGCAGGTGCTCACCGCCGGCACGCGCATGGAACAGGACCAGGAAAAAGGCAAGCCGATGCAGGTGACCGTCGTGACGCTGCTCGTCAATCCCGAGCAGTCGGAGCGGCTGTCGCTCGCGAGCACGGAAGGCAAGATTCAGCTCGCGCTGCGCAACCCGATGGACCAGGGAGCCCCCGCCACGCCCGGCATCAAGACCGCCGGGTTGATGGGCGCCGTGACGGGACGGCCGGCGCAGTCGGCGTCGGTCTCCACACGGCCCCGGACCCCGGCGTCGGCCGGACAGCCCGTGACGCAGACCGCGCCCGCACCGGCGCCGCTGCCCACGGTCGAGATGATTCGCGGCGACAAGCGTTCGTCGGAAGTGATTCGGTAAGTACCGGCTTCCAGCCGCCGGCTGCCAGCTTCCAGCGCGGAGGCCAGGGCGGCTCACAGGGTGCTGGGAGCTGGAAGCGGGAAGCTGGAAGCTGGTTCACAACTGATTTATCGAAGGAGATCTCATGACCCCGCGGGCAACAACGTTCAGGCCGGCGCTGGCCGCCTTCATCATCGTGATACTCGTGGCTGCCCCGCAGGCCCGGCAGGCGCAACAGCCGCCGCAGTTTGCGCCGGCCGCCGCGGCCGCGCCAGGCGCGGGGTCGCGCATGTCCGCCGCGGGCACGACCGACATCGACCTGCTGGTCGGCCGCTCCACGGTCGTCAACGTGGGGTCCCCGATCGCGCGGGTGTCGCTGACCGTGCCGGACATCGCCGACGCGATGGTCACGGCGCCCGGGCAGCTGCTCATCCACGGCAAGGCGCCAGGGACCATTTCACTCTTCGTGTGGGATCGCGGCGGGGCAATCACCACGTACGAAGTGAAGGTACGGCGCGACCTGAGCGCGCTCGTCGAGCAGGTCAAGCAGCTGTTCCCCGGTGAGCCCATCAGCATCATCGGCAGCGGCAAGGACGTCGTGATCTCCGGCACGGTCTCGAGCCAGTACGTCGTGGACAAGGCGGCGAACGTCGCGGCCGGCTACGTCGACAAGGCCGACAACGTCGTCAACCTGCTGAAGCAGCAGGAGGGCGTCGCCTCGAACCAGGTCATGCTGCGCGTGCGCTTTGCAGAGGTCAGCCGGACCGCGATGACGGAACTGGGCGCATCGGTGTTCACGGGCCCCGGGGGCTTCCATGATTACGTCGCACGCTCGACCACGCAGCAGTTCGGCGCCCCCGACTTTGAAATGACCCGCGGATCGGTGCAGGGCGCGAACAAGTTCGGCGGGGGCCGGGACACGGTCGAGACCACGGGCGGCAAGCAGACCTTCAGCGACTTCCTGAACCTGTTCGTCTTCAACAACAAGTACAACGTCGGCACGGTCGTCAAGGCGCTTCAGGACAAGGGGCTGTTCCAGAGCCTGGCGGAGCCGAATCTCATTGCCACCAACGGCAAGGAAGCGAGCTTCCTGGCCGGCGGAGAGTTTCCGATTCCGGTCGTGCAGGGCGGCGCCGGCGGCGGCAACTCCGTGACGGTGCAGTTCAAGGAATTCGGCGTTCGCCTGAGCTTCACGCCGACCGTACTCGGCGGCGACCTCATCAACCTCAAGGTGAAGCCCGAGGTAAGCGCCCTCGATTTCGGGAACGCCGTCACGGTCAACGGATTCCGCATTCCGGCGTTGACGACGCGCCGTACTGACACCGAGGTGGAGCTGCGGGACGGGCAGACGTTTGCGATCGCCGGCCTGCTGAACAACACCGTCACCGACTCGATGCGCAAGATCCCCGGCATCGGCGACATTCCGGTTCTCGGCTGGCTGTTCAAGAGCAAGTCGCTCCAGAAGAACCAGACCGAGCTGGTGGTCATGATCACGCCGGTCATCATCAGGCGCGGGCAGATGGGGGTGTCGGAAGGGCTGCCGTCGCTCGTCGAGCCGTATCTCGGCGCGCCGGCCAAGACCTATCCCAATACCCAGCCGTACGTCGGATCGCCGCGGAACCCCACGACCGCGCCGGCTCCGAAGAGCGGGGCGGCGAGCGGATCCTCCGACAAGGCTCCCGCTCCGACGCCGGCCGCGAAGGCGGCGCCCGTGCAGGCGGCGAAGCCTGTGACGCGTCCGATCGAATCATCGAAGCCGCTGCCGCTGGCGTCTGTGCCCTCGGGTGCTGCGAGCGCGCCTGCGGCGACGGCGCCCGCGCCGGTCAAGCACGCGGCGGCACCCGCGGCGAAGCCCGCGGCCGTCCCGGCTCCGAAGGTGGACACCAAGGCCCTGGCGCAGAAACGCGAAGCCGACAAGAAGGCCGCCGAAGCTGTCGCCAAGCTGAAAGCTGCCGACGACCTGCGCAAGGCCGAGGAGGAGCGCGTCGCCAGGAAGAAAACGGACGAGGACAAGCGCGCCGCCGAGAAACTCGCCAAGGAGCGCGCGCTCCGCGAGGCGGACGTGGCGAAGCGGAACGCCGAAGTGGCCCGCCGCAAGGCCGAAGAAGACCAGCGCCGCGATCGCTCGCTCGCCGACGCGGCGGCCCGCCTGAAGGCGGCGCAGGATGCCTACCAGGCCGAGGTCGACAAGACGAAGGGCTCCGAGAAATGAAGAAGCTGACCTGGGGCGGCTAATTGACGTTCAACCCGAACCGGAGAGCGCAATGAAGAGACTCACACGGCTCCGTCGAGACGAATCGGGGATGACCTACGTGTTCGTGGGGCTGAGCCTGATGGCGCTCATGAGCGCGAGCATGCTCGCCATCGACGTCGGCATGTTGATGACGGCGCGCACCCAGGCGCAGAACGCCGCTGACGCGGGCGCGCTCGCGGGCGCGACGGCGCTGGTGTACGACAACTGGGACGACCGCACGGCCACCGGGCCAGCGGTCACCAGCGCCCTGTCGGCGGCGACGTCGAACAACGTGATGGGCGCGCAGGTCTCGGTGAACAGCGGGGACGTGCAGTTCTCGAACGACCCGAATACGGGCAGCCCCGACCGCGTGAAAGTGACGGTCTGGCGGGCGGCACAGCGGGGCAATCCCGTCTCGACGCTCATCGCGCGCTATTTCGGCACCGACACCGCGAACATCGGCGCGTCCGCGATGGCTGAGGCTGCGCCGGCGAACGCGATGACCTGCGTGAAGCCGTTCACGATTCCCGACAAGTGGATCGAAAAGCAGACGCCCCCATACGACGCGACCGACACGTACGACGCCTACAACAACAAGGGCGTTCCCCTGGCGAATCCCGACATCTACATTCCTGCGTATGACGCGAACGGGACCCCCGATCCCAGCTACACCGGGTACAACAACGAGCGCGAACGCGGCACGCGGCTGACGATCCGGGCGAGCACGGGCAGCAACATCGCACCCAGCATGTACTTCTCGCTCGCGATGCTCGACAACACCGGGGGCGACGACTACCGGTGGAACATCGCGAACTGCAACACACACGTCTACAAATGGGGCGACGGGCTGGTCCAGGAGCCTGGCGACATGACCGGTCCGACCGCCCAGGGCGTCGCGGACCTCATCGCGAGAGACCCGAACGCGTACTGGAATGCCTCGACCAACGGCGTGTCCAACAGCGCCTTCGGGAACCACAGCCCCAGAATTTTTCCGATTCCGCTGTATGACCCGATTTACTACGACTCCGGAAAGCGGAACGGCCGGACCGCAACGCTGAAGACGGCGAACTGGATCGGGTTCTTCATCGAAGACGTCGCGGGCAAGGACGTCATCGGCCGCATCATTCCCGTCGCCGGCATTCGTGACAAGAACGGTCCTGCACCGAATGCGGCGCTTCCGAAGACGATCCGGCTGATTCAGTAACCGATACCCATGGCACAGCTCGCAGCATCCATCATCAGTCACGACGACGAGTTCAAACGGCAGCTGGCGGCGATGCTGCGGGCGTGCGGGGTTCCGGTCGGGATCGTCGAGGAGCGTCGAAGCGGCGCGGAGTCGGCCGGCCCTGACCTCGTCGTCGTCGACATCCGCGGCGACGCCTCGTCCGGCATGGCGGCGATCGAGCGGATGCGGGCGGGGCACCCCGGTGTCGCGCTCTTCGCTGTCGCGGCGGCGTCCGAGCCCGAGCTGATCCTCCAGGCGATGCGCGCCGGCGCGAACGAGTTCTTCCCGTGGACGGGGGGCGGCGCGACGCAGGCGTCGCGCGCCATGGAGGAGTCCTTCCACAGCGCCGTCCGGCGGACGGCGGCGCGGCGCGAGGCGGTCACCGCGGGCGCGCGTCAGCCGTGCGTGACGCACGTGTTCCTGGGCGCCAAGGGCGGCTCGGGCACGACGACCGTCGCGGTGAACTGCGCGGTCGAGCTCGCCAGACTGACGAAGCGGCCGACGGCGATCCTGGATCTCAAGCCGTGCCTGGGCGAAGTCGCGCTGTTCCTGGGCGTCCGTCCGCGGTTCACGGTGCTCGACGCGATCGAGAATCTGCACCGGCTGGACCGCGACTTCCTCAGTGAGCTCATGTCGCGCCACAAGTCGGGCCTCGACATCCTCGCCGCGTCCGAACAGTTCGACCGGCCGAACGCGCAGGACGCCGGCGCGATCGAGGAACTGCTCCGGGTCCTCGCGCGGCTCTACGACTACATCGTGATCGACGCCGGCAACATGATCAATTCGTGCGCGGTCGCGGCGCTCTATGCCGCGGACACGATCTTCCTGGTCACGAACCCCGACGTGCCGTCGATCCGCAACTCGCAGCGGCTCGTCGATCGCGTCCGGCAGCTCGGCGCGGGCAGCGAGCGCGTCAAGATCCTGCTTAACCGCGTGTCGGATCAGCATCTGATCGCCCCCAAGCAGATCGAGACCGCGCTCGGGTCCGGCATCCATCACACGTTCTCGAGCGACTACCGCACCGTGTCGACCGCACTCAACTCGGGCGTTCCACTCTCGCTGACGAACAACTCGGAAATCGCGATGCAGTTCGGCAGCTTCACGCGTCAGCTCCTCGGACTTCAGGAAGACGTGAAGCCAGAGCCTGAGAAACGCAAAGCATTCCTCGGGATCCTCTGATCGGAACCAATTACCATGACCCTGTCGATTACTCCTTCACAGGCGCCCGGCGCACCAGCCCGCCCCGCGCGGGTCGAGGCGCCGAGACCGCAGTATCTCGAGCTCAAGGCCAACGTCCACCGGAAGCTGCTCAACCGGCTGAACCTCGAAGCGCTGGCCTCCGCGGAGCGGCCCAGGGCCGAAGCCGAGATCCGGACGCTGCTCTTCGAATTGATTTCCGAAGAAGGCATGCCGCTCACGATGACCGAGCGTGAAGGCATCCTGAGCGACGTCATCGACGAGGTATTCGGCCTGGGACCCCTCGAGCCCCTGCTGCGCGACCCGGGTGTCAGCGACATCCTGGTGAACACCTACAAGCAGGTGTACGTCGAGCGCGCCGGCAAGCTCGAGCGGCTGCCGACGACGTTCCAGAGCGACAAGCACCTGATGCGCGTGATCGACCGCATCGTCAGCGGCGTCGGGCGCCGGGTCGACGACAGCTCGCCGATGGTCGACGCGCGCCTCCCCGACGGGTCCCGCGTCAACGCCATCATTCCACCGCTCGCCGTCGACGGGCCCCTGCTCTCGATCCGCCGCTTTCCTGCGGAGCGGCTCAAGGCCGAGGATCTCGTCACGATCAAGTCCATGACACGGCCGATGCTCGAGTTCCTCGAGCACTGCGTGCGTGCGCGGCTGAACATGCTCATCAGCGGCGGCACCGGCGCCGGCAAGACCACGCTGCTCAACGTGCTCTCGAGCTTCATCTCCGAACGCGAACGCATCGTGACGATCGAAGACGCGGCCGAGCTGCAGCTGCACCAGGAGCACGTGGCCCGGCTCGAGACGCGTCCGCCGAACGTCGAGGGCAAGGGTGCCGTGCGCCAGCGACAGCTGCTCATCAACGCCCTTCGTATGCGTCCCGACCGCATCGTCGTCGGTGAGACACGAGGCGAAGAGGCGCTCGACATGCTCCAGGCCATGAACACCGGCCACGACGGCTCGCTCACGACGACCCACGCCAACACGCCGCGCGACGCCCTGACGCGCATCGAGACGATGATCGCGATGGGGGCGACGAACCTGCCGGAGCGCGCGATGCGGCAGCAGATTGCGGCCGCGATTCAGATCGTGATCCAGCAGTCGCGCATGAGCGACGGCACGAGGAAGGTGACGAGCATCTCCGAGATCACCGGCATGGAGGGCGACGTCATCACCATGCAGGAGATCTTCTGCTTCGAGAAGCTCGGGATCACGCAGGACGGCAAGGTGATCGGGCGCTTCCGGGCCACGGGCGTCCGCCCGAAGGTGTGCGAGCGGCTGAAGGCCTCGGGGATCCATCTGCCGCCCGACATGTTCGAAGGCGTGACGGAGGTGCGGTAAATGGCCGCCGCGATTCTCGTCCTGCTCGTATTCGGATTCGGCGTCGCGCTGGTGATGGGCCTGTACTTCGGCGCGACGAAGCTGCCGGGCATGCTCGAGCAGCGCAAGGTGGACGCGCGCCTGCTGGAGGTGTCGCAGCCGCTCGTCGACGAGCCGGCTCCGGGCAGCCTCAAGATGCTGGTCAAGGCGCGCCACGAAGGGCCCGTCCCTGGGCTCGATCGCATGGTCGCCGAGTCCGCAAGACTCTCGGGCATCGGCGCCTGGCTGGAGCAGTCCGGTCTCAAGGTGAGTGTCAGCGGCGTCCTGATCATCGCGCTTGCGAGCGCCGGGCTGGTCGGCCTGGTCGCCGCGCTGGTGACGCGCGCGCCCGTCGCGCTGCCGCTTGGGGCCGCGGTCGGGTTCGCGGCGCCGTTCCTGTTCCTGAAGGTGAAGCGCTCGCGCCGGCTGCGGGTGTTCGAGGAGCAGTTCCCGGAAGCGCTCGACATGATCGCCCGGGCGCTCAAGGCCGGCCACGCCTTCGCGACGGGGCTGAAGATGGCCGCCGACGAACTGCCCGAACCCGTCGGACCGGAGTTCCGCAAGACCTTCGACGAGCAGAACTTCGGCCTGCCGCTGAAGGACTCGCTCGACAACCTGGCCAAGCGGATTCCCATTCTCGACGTGCGGTTTTTCGCGACCGCCGTGCTGATCCAGCGGGAGACGGGCGGCAACCTCTCGGAGATCCTGGAAAACCTCGGCCACGTCGTGCGGGAGCGATTCAAGATTCTCCGGCAGGTGCGCGTCTATACCGCACACGGCCGGTTCACGGGGTACGTCCTGCTGGCCCTGCCGGCATTCCTGGGCATCGCCCTGTCGTTCATCAACCCGGACCACATGAACATGCTGTTCCGCGAACGCATGGGGCAGATGATGCTGCTCGGCGCGCTCGTGATGCAGGCGATCGGGTTCCTGTGGATCAAGCACGTCATCAAGATCGAGGTGTAGTGTGGCGATGCTCCTGCCCCTGCTGGCATTCGTGTTCGGATCTCTCATAATCGCCGCCGCGGCCATCGCGATGATGCCGAAGCCGGCGACGAGCATCGATCGACGGATCGAGGAGCTCAGCGCCGCGCGCGCCACCGACGCGGACGCGCGGCCGCGATTCGACTCGATGGTCGCGTTCTTCAAGCGGGTGGGGGAGAAGGCTCCGCGCTCCGCGAAGGAGCTCGGATCGTTGAAGCTGCGGCTCGTTCAGGCGGGCTACCGCCGGCACGAAGCCCTCACGATCTTCTTCGGCGTCCGCGTGGTGTTCGCGCTCGCGCTGTTCTCCCTGTTCTCGACGTCCGTGCTCTCGCGCCCGAACATGACCCTTGCGCTCGGCGGGCTGGGCTTCGGCTACGTGCTGCCCGGCATGATCCTCGCGCGCATGGCGAAGCGCCGCGCCCACCGGATCCGGCTCTCGCTCGCGGACGCGCTCGATTTGCTCGTCGTCAGCGTCGAAGCCGGCCTTGGTCTCGACCAGGCGCTGTCGCGCGTCGGCATGGAGCTCGAATTCGCCTATCCCGAGCTGTCGGACGAGCTGCGGCTCATCAACCTGGAGCTGCGGGCCGGGAAGCCGCGGGCCGAAGCGCTGCGAAACCTCGCCGACCGCACGGGTGTCGACGACTTGAGTGCACTCGTGACGATGCTCATCCAGACGGACAAGTTCGGCACGAGCGTCGCGCAGTCGCTGCGCGTGTATTCCGAGACGCTGCGCACCAAGCGGCGCCAGCGGGCCGAGGAAGCCGCGGCGAAGACCGGCGTGAAGATGGTGTTCCCGCTCGTGTTCTGCATCTTCCCGGCGATCTGGATCGTGACGATTGGCCCCGCGGCCATCCGCTTCGTCACGGTGCTCTTCCCGCTCGTCGAGAACTCGCGCCGGTAACGGACCGGACCGGATCCCAAGGTGCTATCGCGATGCTGATTGCCAGGAACCTCAAGAACGGTGTCGTCGTCGCGGATCGCGTCGGCGTCGCCGACACGCGCGCGACGCGCGCGGTCGGCCTGCTCTCCCGGCGGGGGCTCGAGTCCGGCGAAGCGCTGTGGATCGTGCCGAGCCGGGGCGTGCACACGTGCGGCATGCACTTCTCCATCGACGTGCTGGCGCTCGACGAGCGCGGCACGGTGATCGACCGCGTCGTGAACATGAAGCCGTGGCGCATCCGGCTGCCGCGTCGGGGTACCGCCGGCGTTCTCGAGCTGCCCGCGGGCACGCTGGACGCGTCGGGGACGACGCTCGGTGATCGTATCGAACTCAGCACCGCCGGCGTCGCGTGAGTGGATCCCAGTTGATCAAGGTTTTGACTGATGAGCACCGCTACTGAAGCACCCCCGGTCCGCCGCGCCGCCGCCGCCCCGGAGCCGCCCCCGCCGCCCGCCACGCTGGAGGCGACGGGACTCAATCCGGACACGCTGTCGCAGCTGCTCCTGAAGAGCCTCATCGCGGGAGAAGCGAGCGGCACCGGGCTGGCCGACAAGCTGCGGCTGCCGTACTCGGTGCTCGAAACCCTGGTGGAGCATGCCCGCATCGAAAAGCTGATCGAGGTGCGCGGCGCGAGCGGCACGGGTACCGCCGCGTATCGCTACGTGCTCACCGATCTCGGGCGCGACCGCGCGAACCAGTTTCTCGACATCTGCCGGTACGTCGGGGCTGCCCCGGTCCCGCTCGCACAGTACAACGCGTACGTGCGCGCCTGCATGTCGGCCCGGCCCTACCTGGACCGGGAGCGGCTGTCGCTCGGGTTCGAACACCTCGTGGTGAACAAGGGCATGTTCGATCAGCTCGGACCGGCCGTGAACTCGGGCAAGGCGCTGTTCCTGTACGGGGCGCCGGGCAACGGCAAGACCGTCGTCGCGGAGGGAATCGGACGGGCGCTGGGCGGCGAGATGTTCATCCCGTACGCCGTGGACGTGGACGGGCAGCAGATCACGATGTTCGATCCCGTGAACCACCAGGTGGTCACGTCGGCCGCCGAGCACCAGAGCGTCATCACGACGGCGGTTCACGATCGCCGGTGGGAGCGGATCCGCCGCCCGGTCGTCGTCGTCGGCGGCGAGCTGACGCTCGAGATGCTCGATCTCACGTTCAACCCGATCTCGAAGTTCTACGAGGCGCCGATCCAGATGAAGGCCAACGGCGGCGTCTTCGTCGTGGACGACTTCGGGCGTCAGCGCATTCCGCCCCGGGACCTGCTGAACCGCTGGATCGTGCCGCTCGAGAGCCGCGTGGACTACCTGACGCTCCACACCGGGCGGAAGTTCGAGGTGCCCTTCAACGTCTTCATCGTGTTCGCCACGAATCTGAAGCCGGAATCGCTGGCGGACGAGGCCTTCCTGCGCCGCATCCCGTACAAGATCCTGGCGCAGAACCCCACGATTGACGAGTACTGCCGCATTTTCGAACTCAATTGCCGGCGCCGGAATCTGCCGTTCGACGCGGTGATGGTCGAGTATCTCGAGCGGACCTACTACAAGCCCCGCGGGCTGCAGATGCGTGCGTGCCATCCGCGTGACCTGCTCGACCAGGTCGTCGATATCTGCCGGTACCAGAACCGCGAGCCCGTCATCACGCGCGAGCTGCTGGACGCGGCGTGCGGCAGCTACTTCATCGAGGAAAGCGAGTCGCAGGGAGCGGGGGCATGAAGCGTGTCGAGCTCACGTTCCCGGCGACGTTTGCCGCGGCGCCGCAGGCCGCCGCCGGGCTCGGCGCCCGTGCGGACCGTCTCGCCGACATCACGGCGCGTGCCGGCGTCATCGTGCTGTTCTCGTTCATGGCGATGCGCCTCGGTGCCGACTTCTTCGCGACCGGCCGCGTCACCGGGCTCCTGCTGCTGCTCAGCGAGCTGCTCGTCGTCGTGATGACGGTCCGGCGCCGATCGGCGGCCGCCGTCGACCGCAGCGTGCAGGCGAGGATGCTCACGCTGGCGTCGATGCTCGGTCCGCCGCTGCTTCAGCCGGCGCACGTGATGTCCCTGGCGCCGGAGTCCACGACCGTGGCGTTGTCGGTCATCGGGCTTGCGGTCGTCATCACGGGAAAGATGACGCTCGGCCGCAGTTTCGGCCTCATTCCCGCGAATCGCGGCATCGTCTCGACGGGCCTCTACCGGCTCGTCCGCCACCCGATTTACCTCGGCTATCTGCTGACGCACTTCGCGTTCCTCGCGGCGAACCCGTCGCTCTGGAACATCGGGATCCTCCTTGCGGCTGACGCCGCGCTGCTCGCCCGCGCCGTGTGCGAAGAGAAGACGCTCGCCGCCGACCCCATGTATCAGGCGTACCGGGAGTCGGTCCGATGGAGGGTGTGTCCGGGGCTCTTTTGAGCTGACTCGCTGTGGCCAACGGAGGCAGCGGCAGAGGCCACCGCCCACCCGCCGGCGCGCCGTGCTATCGGCCCCGCTCCGGATCGGGCGTGTGAAGGGTGGCGACCGTCGCCCCGAGATGAGACGCGGCATCGTCATGGAACGACGCGACGAGGGGATGCCGATCGAGAGCCGCCTGGACCCTGCCACGCTGGACGCCCGTGCCGCGTCCGTGAATCAACCGGACTTCCCGCAGACCCGCCGAGTGGGCCGCGTGAATGTACTCCTCGACGACCGACGTGATGTCCCGCGGATGGAACGCGTGGAGGTCGAGCGAGTCGTCGATGGGCACGCGGTGCGGAGGCTCGTCGGTCACACTGTCGGGCCCGGCTCGATTCGCGGTCGGGGTGACGTGGCAGGCGGCTTCTCATATGAGGCGGTGACCACCGTCGTGATTCCGCCGCGCACCGAGAAGTCGCCGATGACCGTCATCCTCCTGGGTTTGCACGCCTCGGCGAGATCGTCCAGGATGCGGTTCGTGACCGCCTCATAGAAGATCCCCTGGTTGCGGAACTCGATCATGTAGTACTTCAGCGCGCGCAGTTCCAGGCAGAGTTCGTCCGGGATGTAGGTGATGAGGATCTCACCGAAATCCGGGAGGCCGGTCTTGGGGCAGACGGACGTGAACTCGGGGCACCGAATCTCGATTTCGTAGTCGCGTTCCGGCTTCGGGTTCGGGAAAGTCTCCAGTGTCGTGCTCGGCATGTCACAAAATTGTAGCATTTACGGCCTTTTTTTCACGTCCGCGTGCGTACCGTGATTGACACCGTAAAAGACCGCGGGCTAGGATGTGGCTCGATTCCACCAGCCGGCTCGAGTGTTCCCCGTTCCGCGACTGCGAACGAACGGGTGTTGCACGGAGGACGGCCGGCCCTGATTTCTCCGCTGCCGCCGCACGCGCGCACGGCCGTTATGCGGGTCTTACAGAGCGCGCCCAAGCAAGGGGAATAGCCGATGGCAGAGGCCCGCAGGATGGGCAAGTCCGAACTCTTTTCGCATTTCGCGGATCGCTTCGAAGTGAAGCGGACGCAGGCGCGGGAGTTCTTCGACGAATTGAACACGCTGGCGGAGAAGGAGCTGAAACGGTCCGGGGAGTTCGTGCTGCCCGGGATGGTGAAGCTGGTGGTCCAGAAGCGCAAGGCCCGGATGGGGCGCAATCCCGCGACGGGAGAGGCCATCAAGATTCCGGCCAAGACCGTCGTCAAGGCGCGGATCGCCAAACAGCTGAAAGACACCGTTCTGCCCAAGAAGTAGGGCTCGAACGATTGCTGCCTCGGCCCCTGGCGCCGCGTCACGCGCGCTGCCAGAGGGCCGTTGTTTTGTACGTGGATGCGGGCCGGCGACACGCGCGGGCGGGTCACCCCGCCACGAGCATCGGGCGCGCCGTCGTGCGCGGGAACTCCAGCACGAACGTGGTGCCCTTGCCGACTTCACTGGCGACGGTGATGGTCCCGCCGAGCTGCTCGACGATTTTCTTCGAGATGGCGAGCCCGAGCCCGAGGCCTCGCCGCTTCGTCGTGACGAAGTCCTCGAAGACTTGTGAGAGCCGCTCCGCCGGGATGCCGCAGCCGGTGTCGTAAATGCGGACCTGCACGCGGTCGGCGCGCGCCTCGGTCGCCACGACGATCAGCCCCCCGGGCGCCGTCGCCTGGATCGCGTTCAGGATCAGGTTTCGATAGACCCTCCCGAGCGCGAAGACGTCGCCTTCGATGAAGACTATCTCCGGCGTCAGCTCCGTCCGGAGCGTCAGCCCGGCGGTCTCGGCGTGCTGTTCCATGGCCTCGGCGGCATCGGCGACGGTCCGGTTCAAGTCGACCGCGAAGCGCTCGAGCGGAATCGGGCGCGCGATGTTCCGCAGGTCATCGAGCACGCGCTTGACGATGACGAGCTCGCGCTCGACTGTTTTCCTGAAGGTCTCGCGGTATTCGATATCCTCGTACATCTTCTGGATCAGCTTGCAGCTGTTGCCGATGTTCTGGATCGGATGCGAGAGATCGTGCACGAGGCCGGCGGCAATGCGCCCGAACATCGCCTGCCGTTCCTGCTTCCGGACGTTCTCCTGCAGCTCGACGAGCCGATCGGCCATGGAGTTGAACGCGTCGCCGAGCTGGCGGATCTCGTCGTGGCCGGACGGGGCGACCCGCTCGTCCATGTGGCCGTCGGCAATCGCGCGCGTCACGCGCGTGAGCGCGAAGATCCGCTGGATGAACGATCGTCCCCAGACCCACCCGAGCACCACCGTGCCGAGGATTGCCAGGGCGATGGCGGCCAGGAGCTGGCGTTCCAGGGAGTGCGCCACAGCAAAGGCATCGGTCGTCGGCTGCTCGATGAGGATCGTCCACTGGGGGTTGTCCACTGCCGCGGCGACGGCGAGGAGCGGTTCGTTCCGACGATTGGAAAACGTGGCGGAATCGGTCGAAGAGGCATGCACCCGGACCGACTCCGCAAGCTTCCGTTCGTCGGGCGCGGCGCTGGCGCCGGTCGCGATTAGTTCCTTGTCATTCGGGTTTCCGTGCGCGATGAATTTCCCCTGCTGGTCGACGAGCAGCGCATACCCCGCGGTGCCGACCCTGATCCTGTCAACCGTGCGCCACAGCTCCTCCAGGGAGATCTCGGCGACGATCCACCCGGCATCGTCGAGGGGCACGGCAATCGTCGTGGTCGGCAGTGCGTCTGCGTCCATGTGCGGCGTGGCCACGTAGAATGCGTCTTCCTTCGCATTCCGGCTGCGCCAGCCCTCGGGCACGGACAATGAGGTCTGGCCGACGCGGCTGGTCACCCGAACACGCCCGGAACCGTCGAACACAGAAATTTCGCGGAACTCTCTGAAATCGAGTACGTGGTTGCGAAGAATGCGCTCCTGCTGCCACAGTCCGAGTTGCGTGTTCTGGAGCTCGGCGCCAATCGAGGTCAGCACGCGGACGTTGTTATCGAAGTAGAGCTTCACCCTGCCGGCGACCTGCTCCGCCACCGCCTGGTTCCCGAGCGTGACGGACTTTTCAGTTCCCGTCCTCAACGATTCGACGGACCAGATGCCATACCCGATCAGCGGCAGAACCGCGGCCGTGGCGATGAGCAGGACGAAGCGGGAGGTGATCCCCCTCATCGGCGAGCGACCTGGGCCACAGCCCGCCAGCGCCACAGGTTGGTAAACACCTCGGGATCCGAGCGATCGCCGACGTCAAAGCGGGAATCGACCGCGCGGCTGTTCTGAATCCACGCGAGGAAGACCGCGGGCGCGTCCTCGTAGAACTGGCCGCGCAGATCCCCCACGGCCGCCCTCATCTCGGGCTCCGCTCGTGCGTGGCGCAGCTGCTCGAGCGCACGATCCACTCCTGAGTAGCCGGAATCCAGTAACTCGGGGCGTTGACCCCGCGCCGGCGAATGCCAGAACCGGTACACCCAGTCGAAGGACCGGCCGCTCGTCATCTGGTAGACGTAGGTGTCGAAGTCTCCGGCGGAGGCCCGTGCCTGCAGCTCTGTTTCGCGGGCGCCAGTCAGCGCCAGATCCACCCCGACTGCCGCGAGCTGACGCTGCAGCAGCAGCGCGATCCGCTCGAACTGTGGATCCTCATCCCAGAACAGGCACCTGATTCGGAACCGGCTGGCCATGTCGCCCGGATTCCTCCCCGCGCGCACTGGGAGACCAGCCGCCTCGAGTCTCAGACGCGCCGCACCCGGGTTGTAGCTGTGGCGCCGCGCGGCGGCGTTGTAGGCCCAGTGCGACGGCCATACGGGATCGTCCGCGACCTGTCCTTTGCCGCCCATGGCCTGGCTCACGATTTCGTCTCGGTTGATCGCTTCGGACAGCGCACGTCGGACTTCGATCTGCCTCAGAATCGGATGACGCAGGTTGAAGACGAGCGGGATGTAGAAGGGCCGAAGAGAGGAGTAGACGGAGATCCGCGTGGCGCCTTCGAGGAATTCAACAGAGTCCCTGTTGGCCTCCTGCACCATGTCGACTTCACCGCGCATCAAGGCCGCCCAGGCGACGCGCTGCGTTTCGAACGTTCGCACCTCCACGCGGCCGATCCCGGGGCTGCCCCGGTAGTAGCTGGGGAACCTGACCGCTTCGAGAACAGGCTTCTGTTTGAGGATCCTGAAGGGGCCGGTGCCCACATTCGGCTTGCGCTGGTCGACAATCAGCGTACCCGCGATGATTTCGATCAGGAAGGCGTCAGGCCTCGTCAGATGAAACACGACGGACTGATCGTCGGGAGACTCGACGTGGTCGACTGCTTCGAAGCCGCTCGTCCGCAGTTGCTGCCCGATGATTGCCGCGGCTACCGCGCCCGTGAGCGGGGTGCCGTCGTGAAACATCACGCCGCGACGAAGCGTGAGGCGCAAGGTGAGGCCGTCCGCATCCCAGGCCCACGACGTCGCGAGGCGCTCGACGGCTCTGCCCTGAGGATCGAGGGCAATCAACGGCTCCGCGAACAGCGACTCACGAAGTACCTTCGGGGTTTCACCAGTGCCGCGTGCCCCTATCCGCAGACTGTTGGCCAGTGCTGGTGCGGTCGCACCGCGCCTGCATCCGGCCGCGCTCGAGAGAATGATCAGGACGGCGAGCACGCAGATACCCAACGGCGGGCATCCTGACTGCCGAGTCACCCGCGACCGACGTGCCGCTGCCGCTCTGTGCATGGAGTGGGGGGCCGCCGGGACCCCGCAAGGCGGGTAGCCTTGCCAGTCCCCTGATCTGCGACGTCCCCTATAGTATCGGCCTTCTCATGCCAAAGAGAGAGACCGATCCGAGAGACCCGGCTACTTGCGCGGCTCGGGCATCTGTTCGACGACCCACGCGCAGCCGCTGTGGGGCAGGGGCTTCTTGTCGGCCTTCTTCACGATCTGGATTTTCATGGTGCTTATCCTTTGATTTCAGGGTTGTTCGAGTGAGTCGCTACGCCCGGGGCTCGGGCATCTGCTCGACGACCCATGCGCAACCGCTGTTGGGCAGGGGCTTCTTGTCGGCTTTCTTGACGATCTGGATTTTCATGCTGGGGTCCTCTAAAGAAAATTGACGTTGCCGCGCCGTGACGCTGTTACCGCAGGTGCTCGACGGCCACATCGATGAGCCAGGGCCGCAGCGGGACTTTCTTCTTGTCCGTTTCATTCCTGTCGTTTTTCATGACCGCTCTCCTTTTGCCTTTCACCAAAGCGCTAGTTGACCGAGCCGACGCCGATCCCCGCGGCATCGCGCGCGAGTGAGACGACGCCGGCCTCGAAGCTGCTCTTGTGGCAGTTCGGCCGGCTCATGTTCCCGAGCTCCGTGTGGGCCGCGACGGAGCAGCCGCCCGCGCAGACCGGGATGAAGGCGCAGTCGTCGCACTCCTTCCACGCAGCCAGCTGGTCGAATCGGGACGCGGCGCGCTGGCGCCACTCGTCCTGCCGACCGTCGATGTGCCCCGTGGACTGCGAGGCGTCCCCCGTGAAGCCCGGGCAGGCGTACATCGCGCCGTCCGGACCGATGGTGTGGGCGTGCGCCCGGTGAATCTCGCAGGGCCCCATGTGCACGCCGTCCATCGTCGCGAATCCACGCTTCTTCGTCTCTTCGCGCAGGTATGACATCTTCTCGTCGAGGAAGTTGCAGGTATCGCAGACGCTCGAGCCGCTCGTGCCGCTTCCCGCGGACGTCATGCACGTGCCGTTCAGCGGCTTGGTCCCCGCCCCGACCAGCGTCAGCGGAATCAGCCCCTTCCGCTGCTCCGGCTTGGGCTCGCGGATCACCGGCTTGAAGGCGACGCGCGCGATCTTGTCCGAAAACTCCTGTTCCTTGAGGAAGTCGAGCAGCGCCGGGTAGCTGTCGACCGAGCTCTCGTCGAAATTGCCCCCAATCGAGATGCGGCACTTGCCCGCCACGGCCCGCACGTTCTGGATGATCTTGTCGAACGTGCCCTGGCCTCCGCGGAGCGGGCGCATGCGGTTGTGCGTGTCGTGATCGCCGTCGAGCGTGATTTTCACCGCGTTCAGGCCGCACGGCGCGAGCCGATCGACCACCTCCGGCGTGAGCAGCAAGCCGTTCGTGATGACGTTGAGCTGCATCCGGACCCCCCTCGCCTGCGAGGCCGCCCACAGCCGCTCCGAGAGGTAGTACGCGACCGGCAGGTTCAGGAGCGGCTCGCCGCCGAACAGCGTGAGCACGAAGCTCCCTGGCTTGAGCGTGTCGAGCTGTCCCTCGGTGAACGCCGCCACGCGGTCCGCGGTCTCCATCGTCATCTTCGCGGCGAACTTGTTGTAGTCGCCGTGGTCACCCTGGAAGCAGTAGTCGCACGCGAAATTGCACTGCAGGGTCGTGAGGACCGTGACGCGGAGCTGGTCGGCGCTCTGCCGCAGGTCGCGGAACCATTGCTCGATGTGCAGGCGCTCGGCCTCGCGGTTGTCGACGATGAACCCGTGGTCTGACAGGGTGGAGAGCGCCGTCCGTTCGGCCGGGTTGAGCGCCCCGGTGTCAGCCGTCCCTACGCGGTCGAGCAGCGCCGCGACGTCACGCGACACGATCAGCTGGGCATCCGTGAACGTGTTCATCAGGAACACGTCGTCGTGCCGGCCAGCCGTGTCGAGCGGGACGCGGACGTTGAACATCGAGGGCTGCATTCGCTCTCCCTGGTCCCGAACAGAAAATCTGGAACCGATGTGGGAGTGGCGCCTCCGGCGCGCTCGAGCCGCCACTCCAGAAGTGGTAAAAGTGCAACGCATATTCCGGCAGACCGCTGGTGTCCAAAGAGTCGCTTCGCCAGGAGAGTCATGGCCACGACACCCATAAATACAGATGTGTTCACCTGACTCTATATGACGTCGGATGGTGCGCGGATACGGCGCACGATGCCGGGTAGAACTGACTCGATCGGCCAATCCATTGGCCTGTGGGGACAAACGGTTGCCCGACGTTTTCGTTTGGGACGCGCGGCGGGTCTACGGACGGAGGGAGCCAGGATGGACGGTCGCGTCGGGATGGGGAGTGATGAGCAGTCGGGCCGGGAGACTCAGGCTCCGCGCAGCTTCCGGGCGATGTCCCGCAGATCGAGGCGGGCCATCTTGAATTTGAGGGTGCTGAGGGGGATCCCGAGATACCGCGCGGTGGCGGTGACGTTCCAGTCGGACTTCTCGAGCGCCCGCAGGATGAAATTGCGTTCGAAGGTATCGCAGGCCTCCTGGAACAGGGCTTCGCCGGTGGTCGACCCGGAGTCGAGCTTGGCGAAGTGGTACTCGAGCGGCAGATCCTCGTCGGTGATCCACTCCTTGTCGGTGACCGCGACGAGTCGCTCGATGAGATTTTCGAGCTCGCGGATGTTGCCGGGCCACCAGTATGAGGCGAGAATCTTGAGAGCGGTGCCGGAGATGCCCCGCACCGGCTTGCGGAATTTCGTCTTGTACCGATCGAGGAAGAGGCGCGCCAGCTCGGGAAGATCCTCGATGCGCTCGCGCAGCGGCGGCATCCGGATCGGGATGACGTTGATGCGATAGAACAGGTCCTCCCGGAACCGCCCCTCCTTCACGGCCTTCTCCAGGTCCACGTTCGTCGCGACGACGAGCCGGAAACTCGTCCGGATCGGCTTCGTCCCTCCGACCCGTTCGATCTCCCCTTCCTGGATCGCGCGCAGCAGCTTGGCCTGGAGGTCGAAACGGAGGTCGCCGATTTCGTCGAGGAAGAGCGTGCCTCCCGAGGCGAGCTCGAATTTGCCGAGCTGCTGTTTGTGCGCGCCCGTGAACGAACCCCGTTCGTGCCCGAAGAGCGTGCTCTCCACCAGTTCGTGCGGAATGGCGGACAGGTTGACGGCGATGAACGGGGTCGATCCCCGGCCCGAGGTCCGGTGGAGGAGGCGCGCGAGCAGTTCCTTGCCGGTCCCGCTCTCGCCCAGGATGAGGACCGTGGCGGAGAGCTTGGCCACCTTCTGGACGAGCTCGACGATGTCGCGGATCTGCCGGCTCGGGCCGATCAGGAACTCCCGCTCGCTCTGCTCCGCCACCTGCGCGCTGAGCGTGATGACCTGGCGGTTCAGGTCCTGGCGTTCGCAGGCGTTCCGGACCATCGAGCGCAGCTCGTCGTACTCGAAATTCTTGGTGATGTAGTGGTAGGCGCCGTGCTTCATCGCCTGGACCGCGGTCTCGACCTCGTTGATCGCCGAGATCATGATGCACTCGATGAGGCTGTAGTTCTCCTTGACGATCCGCAGCACGTCGAAGCCGCTGATCCCGGGCAGCCGGACGTCCAGCAGGATGAGATCCACGTCCTCCTGCTTCAGCAGCATCAGGGCGGCTTCGCCGCTCGCCACCATGAGGACGCGGTAGTCCCGCTTGAGGATGGCGCCGATGGTGTCGCGCATCCCCTGATCGTCGTCGCAAATCAGGATGGTCTTGGAGCTCGCCATGGACCGGCCCGATTGTAGCGCGGTTTGGGAAACGGGCGCCTCGCGCTTGTCCCTTTTCCCGATTGTTTAGTAAGGTAAGTTGGTTGTGGTCTCGTGGGTCGTCTCAGGCGCCGCCCTGCTCCTGGCGATCGTCGCGCTGGCGATGGTCCGCCGCCAGGCGAACCAGTTTCGCACGCTGACCAAATCCTACTGGGAACTGCGATACGACTACACGCGTCTGAGGTCGCGGCTGGCGCGCCTCGATCCCGATGAGGGGCCCGCCGGCGATCCGGCGCAGGACCCCGGCCACGGTGCCGCCGGAGCGGCTGCCCCCGCCGCCGCCACCGTGTCGTACGTCCCGCTGTCGACAATCAGGAAGAAAGACAAATAATGGCGAACGACTACGACCTCGTCGTGATCGGTTCGGGGACAGGCGGTTACGTCGCCGCGATCCGCGCCGCGCAGCTCGGCCTCTCGACCGCTGTCGTGGAGCGTGCCCCGACGCTCGGGGGCACCTGTCTCAACTGGGGATGCATCCCGACCAAGGCCCTGCTCGAGCACGCGCATGCGCTGAAGGTCGCGCAGGAGTGGAAGGAGTGGGGCCTCACGCTCGGGCAGGCAGCCGTCGGGATCGACATGACCCAGGTGCACGCGCGCAAGGACAAGATCGTGAAGGGCCTCACCGGCGGCGTCGAGTTCCTGTTCAAGAAGCACAAGATCGCCTGGATCAAAGGGAGCGGCCGGCTGGCGGGCAACGGGAAGGTCGACGTCACGGACGGGCAGGCCGGCACGGTCACCGCGCGACGCGAAATCATCGTCGCGACCGGGTCGCAGGCCAGGAGCGTGCCCGGCATCGAGATCGATCGCAAGCGCATCATCACGAGCGATGAGGCGATCGGGCTGAAGGCGATTCCCGCGTCTCTCGTGATCATGGGCAGCGGCGCCGTCGGCGTGGAGTTCGCGTCCATCTTCCGCCGCTTCGGCTCAGAGGTCACTATCATCGAGCTCCTGCCGCGCCTCGTGCCCGTCGAGGACGACGCGGTGTCGATCGAGCTCGAACGATCGTTCAAGAAGCAGGGGATCAAAGTGCTGACCGGGACCAGGGTGACGAGCGCCAGGGCCGGTGCCGACACCGTGGAAATCGAGGCCCAGACACCCGAGGGGAAGTCTCTGACGCTCAAGGCCGAGTACCTGCTGGTCGCGACGGGACGTGGCCCCGTGACGTCGGGTCTCGGGGCGGAAGACGCCGGTCTGCGCATGGAGCGTGGGTACATCCACGTCGACCGGGAGTTCCGCACGAGCGTACCCGGGATCTCGGCGATCGGGGACGTCATCACGTTCGACACCCCCGGGCACCCGCAGCTGGCGCATCTGTCGTCGGCCGAAGGGGTGGCGCTGGCCGAGCGAATCGCCGGCCGGGCATTCAACCCGATCAATTACGACCAGGTGCCAGGCTGCACGTACTGCGACCCCGAGATCGGCAGCGTCGGGCTCACCGAGAAAGAGGCGCAACAGCGCGGGTACGATGTGAAGACCGGCACGTTCAAGTTCGGCATCCTGGCGCGCGCCCGGATCGCGGGCGAGACCGAGGGCTTCGCCAAGATCGTCTTCGACAACAAGTACGACGAGATCCTGGGCGTGCACCTGATCGGGCCGCGCTCGACCGAGCTCGTCGCGGAAGCCACCTTGGCGCTCCGGCTCGAGTGCACCGTCGAGGAGTTGATTCGGACCATACACGCGCACCCGACCATGTCGGAAGCCATCGGCGAAGCGGCCCACGCCGCCCACGGCGGGGCGATACATGCGTAAAGGGCTTCCAGCGCCCAGCTCCCAGCTTCCAGCTCCCAGCTTCGAGCTTCCAGCTTCGAGCAGGGAATGACAGCGTGGTGAGCGAGGCCAGAGCGCCTCGCTCTCTGTTCACCGCGGAGGCGGGGTCACAAGCAAGGGCTGGAAGCGGGAAGCCGGACGCTGGAAGCGAGCAAGCGATATGACCGACATCATGATGCCCCAGATGGGGGAGTCGATCGCGGAAGGCACGATCGTCCGCTGGATCAAGAAAGTCGGCGACGCGATCGATCGCGATGAGCCGCTGTTCGAGATTTCCACGGACAAGGTCGATGCCGAGATCCCCTCGCCCGTCGCGGGTGTCCTCACCGAAATCAAGGTCAAGGAAGGCGAAACGGTCGCCGTCAACAGCGTGGTGGCGACGATCGGCGCGGCAGGTGACACCCCAGCCGCAGGAGCCAGGCCCGGTCCCGAAGCTGCCGGCGGACTGCCGGAGGCGGCTGTCGGGCAGCCGGAGATCCCGACGATGGCCGGGGGCGCTGCGGCGAACGTGCCCGCGGCCCGGGTGCCGGATGCGGCGCCCACCCGATCGGGCGGGAGCACCAGAGAGGAGCTCAGACGGCAGAAGTCCTCGCCGCTGGTGAGACGCATCGCCCGGGATCACAACATCGATATCGGGCGGATTACGGGCAGCGGGCTGAGCGGCCGGGTCACCAAGCAGGACATCCTCGGGTTCATCGAATCAGGGCGGTCCCTCGCCGCGCCGCGCGAGCCGCGCACGGGTGCGGCGGCCGGCCCGGTCTTCCAGCCGGGCGAGCACGTCCACATCGTGCCGATGAGCGTCATGCGGCGGAAGATTGCCGAGCACATGGTCCTCAGCTCGCACACGTCACCGCACGTGTACTCGGTGTACGAGGTGAATTTCTCACGGGTTGCCGGGCTCCGCGAACGGAAGAAAGCCGCGTACGAGGCGGCCGGCGCCAGGCTGACCTTCACCGCCTTCATCGCGAAGATTGCCGTCGAGGCTCTCCGGGAGTTCCCCCTCGTCAATGCGTCGGTCGACGGCGCCAACATCGTCTACAAGAAGGACATCAACCTCGGTATCGCGGTGGCCCTCGAGAACGGCCTGATCGTCCCGGTGATTCGCAACGCCGACGAAAAGAATCTCCTCGGCCTGAGCCGGGCGATTGATGACCTCGCAACGCGTGCCCGCGCGAAAAAGCTCAACCCCGACGAGGTGCAGGGGGGGACGTTCACGATCACCAACCCCGGGATCTTCGGCGCACTCTACGGACTTCCGCTCATCAACCAGCCGCAGGTCGCCATCATGGGCGTCGGGACCATCGAGAAACGGGCGGTCGTCATCGACGATGCGATTGCGATCAGGCCGATGTGCCACATCACGCTCGGCTACGACCACCGCCTCGTGGACGGCGCCGACGCGGGCCGGTTCCTGACCTTCTTCAAGGAACGGCTCGAGAACTTCGAGGAGGCCTGGGTTTAGCGACGTGCCCGTGACCCCTCCACCAGTGCGGCCACTGCGTGTCCGGCGCCTGGGGGTCGTCCCGTACGGCGACGCGCTGCAGCTGCAGCGCCAGCTCGTCGAGGAGCGCAAGGCAAACCTGATCCCCGATCAGCTGCTCCTCCTCGAACACCCGCCCGTGATCACCCTTGGCGTGAAGGCCCGCGGCGTTCGGTCGCATGTGCTCGAGACTCCGGCGCGCCTCTTGGCGCGAGGCATCGACGTCGTCGAGACCGGCCGGGGCGGCGACGTGACGTACCACGGTCCGGGCCAGCTGGTCGGCTACCCGATTATCGACCTCTCCCCCGATCGCCGCGACGTTCACCAGTACGTGCGCGACCTCGAGGAAGTCCTGATAAGGGCTGTGGCGGAGTTCGGGGTCACCGCCGGCCGCGCCCCCGGGTTGACAGGCGTGTGGGTCGGAGACACGAAACTGGCGGCCATCGGTGTGCGGATCGCGCGCTGGGTCACCAGCCACGGGTTTGCCCTGAATGTCGGCACCAATCTCGAGCCCTTCGGCCTGATCGTTCCGTGCGGGATTACCGGCAAAGGGATCACCTCGCTGGAGACATTGACCGGCCGTCCCGTTCCGATGAGCGATGTGGAAGCCGCCACTGCCAGCGCCTTCGCCGCCATCTTCGGCCGCTTCGTCTGTGCCCCCTCCTCCTGATGCGCATCTCGACGGTAAGTCGTTGATTCAACGGCACTATCCATCGGGGTTGGGCGTGCAGGAATAAGGTATCGCGGTCTGGTGTTTTCCCTCTCGGAGGCCCCAGATGCGTCAGCCGGAAGAGCAGGAATTGATTGGCAGGATGCAGGCGGGGGACAGCACGGCCGTGACCGACCTCGCGTCGACTTACGGACCGCGAATCCACCAGCTTGCGTTCCGATATTTGAAGAACTGGGAAGATGCCGAAGAGGTGACCCAGGACGTGTTGATGAAAGTACACAGGAAGATCGATGCGTTCCGCGGCGATGCGGCGCTCTCTTCCTGGATTTACCGGATCACGTTCAACACGGCCATGTCGCGGCTTCGTAATGGCCGCTTCAGCCGCCCGCACGAGGTCTCACGGCAGGAGGTCCTTTCGACCGACGGGTCAGATCGGCCGCAGCCGCAGGAACCGGCGGACTGGTCATCCCTGGCCGACGACCGCGTGCTGCGTGGCGAGATGCGCGAACGGTTGATCTCGGCTCTGACCCACTTGCCCGAGGTATATCGCGTTCCGGTGATCCTGCGCGACATCAACGGGCTGTCGACGGAAGAGGCGAGTGCCGTGCTCCGTGTGAAGCCGCAGACGCTGAAGTCGCGTCTCCACCGCGGCCGTCTCATTCTTCGTGAGCATCTCGGCGCGTTCGCCGGAGGGCTCGCGCTCCACTCACGGGAAGCGGCGCACTAGTCATCGGTTCCTCTCGAGCGCGTTGTCGAGCAGCGTTCGTTCCTGCGGGGTGAGCGCGGGTTCGACGACGCGCAGGACGCCGTCCTCGTCGAGCTCGACGGGCATTGCGGCCGCGCGACCGCGCCCGAGCGCGACAAAACAGGAAAATCGGCGCCGAGAGCCGTCGACGATGGCCTCGACGATACGGGCAGCCGCCGAGGCGAGCGCATACGGCCCGGGAGGCCAGAGCCCCGGGATGCGCGAGGCGAGCCCCGCGATCTCGTGTGCGGCAATCTGACTCGACAGGGGCTGCCCGAAGGCCGTCGCCTCCTCCCACGCCACGACCGCCGAGTCGGGCGGCGCCCCGAGCACCCGCAGCGAGATTTCCACGCCCGATCCGTCCACCACGAGCCCGGCAAGTGCGCGCAAGGCTGACTCCAGTGCGAAGGGAGCGGACCCGATCAGCCGGGCGGGATTCATGCGCAGCTCGAACGCCGCCTGTCGCAGCAGTTCCTGGTGCGTCGCGCCCGCGAATACGATGGGGGTGGCTTTCTCGAACCGCGCGACCTCTCTGAGGACCGCGAGACCGGTGTCGCCGGAGTACTCTGCGCCGCCCGCCGCCTGATCCGCCAGAACGATCGCCGCCGCGCCTGCCGCGGCCAGGATCGAGGTCCCTCCGCTCAGTCGGGTGCTGAACCCTTCGATCGGAGCGGACTGCACGATGTCGAGGGCCTTTCCTGCCGCGACGCTTCCGTCCCCGTCTATCAGACGGACCTCGCGGATGCGGTCGCGGGCCGCAATCTTGTGCGCAATCGCACCGCCCAGGGGGCCGGCGCCAAGGATGGCGATGAAAGACATCAGAAGGACTTGTATTCTAGTGGCATGATTCCAGACTCTCCAACGCTGTCGGGCCGTGTGGCCCTCGTCACGGGCGGATCGAGGGGGATCGGGCTTGCGATCGCGAAATCGCTGCTCGACGCCGGCGCGAGCGTCGTCATCACCGGGCGCGACCGGGCCAAGCTCGAGCAGGCGATGCAGCAACTGGCGTCGAGCGTGCGCGGCGACCGGATACACTCAGCAACGGCCGATGTGGGCAACGCGCTGGAAGCCGCGGCGGCCGTCGCGGCGTGCGTGGACAGGTTCGGCGGACTCGATATCCTCATCAACAACGCCGGCCTCGGCACGTTCGCTGCGGTGGCCGACATGGCGATCGAGGACTGGCAGCAGGTCATTGACACGAACCTCAGCGGCGTGTTTTTCTGCTGTCACGCCGCCATCCCACGCCTGCGTGCGCGGGGCGGCGGCTGGATCATCAGCATCAGCAGCCTTGCCGGCAGGAACCCTTTCACCGGTGGTGCCGCGTATTGCGCGTCGAAGGCGGGCCTCAACGCCTTCAGCGAAGCCCTCATGCAGGAGGTGCGTCACGACGATATCCGGGTCAGCTGCGTGATGCCCGGATCGGTCGCCACAGGCTTCGGGCGCGGGAGCGCTCCTGCGGCGGCGCAGCCGGAATGGAAGCTGGCGCCGGAGGACGTGGCGGAAGTCGTCCTGGATCTCCTCCGACACCCCGCACGAAGTCTCCCGAGCCTGGTGGAGCTCAGGCCGTCGAAGCCCCCGAAGAAAGGTTGAAGGTCGAACGCTGAAGGCTGAACCCGTCACGAGTCCCGACCCCCGACCGGCGCGAGCGATCGCCCATTACAACCTCCTCCAACGGATGGGTGAGGGCGCGCTGGGCGAAGTCTATCGTGCCCGGGATACGAAGTTCGGGCGCACGGTGGCCATCAAGCTCGTACCGGATTCCTTGTTCGCCGATGCGACGTCGCTCGGATATTTCGAGCAGGACGCCCGCGCCGCGGCCACGCTTTCCCATCCCAACATCGCGACGCTGTTCGACGTCGGGCAGTACGACGGCGGGTGGTATCTCGCGTATGAATTCGCCGCCGGTGTGACGCTTCGCGAGGAGACGGCCGGAGGGGCGGTCAGTCCGCGCCGCGCGCTCGAACTGGCGGTGCAGATCGCGGACGCACTCGCCGACGCGCATGCGCGCGGGGTTCTGCACGGCGACCTTCGGCCGGACAGCATCTTCGTCACGAAGAAAGGCAGCGCCAAGGTCCTCGAATTCGGCATGGGACATTGGACCCGCGGCGGCCAGACGCGGATCCGGGCCGCGGCGCAGCCCGAGTCGATCGCCGAGAATACTTCGACGACGGTGAGTTACATGTCGCCGGAACAGGCCGGCGGCGGCACGGTGGACGCGCGCACCGACGTCTTCTCGCTGGGCGTCATCCTCTACGAGATGCTCAGCGGCCGAAACCCGCTTGCCGCCCCCACGGCGGCCGAGACATTGTCGAGAGTCGTGGACAGCACCCCTCTTCCCCTGCTGCCGGAGACCCCGCTTACGGGGGATCTTCCCGCCGTGGTTGCCCGAGGGGTTGCCAAGTCAGCGGACGTTCGGTATCAGAGTGCTGCGGCGTTTTCGGCGGAGTTGCGGCGCGTGGAAGCGTTCATGGACGTGCGATCGGGCGACCGTCCCGCGCAGGCATCGCTGCACATCGACGAGGAGCCGAGCCGCGCCGGCATGTGGTGGACGATCGCCGCCGGAGCCGCAGCGCTCGGCGCGCTGCTGTTCTGGGCGTTCAAATAGGATCGGTCGGACGTATCAGTCGCCATTTTCTCAGGGCGGCGCCTTCCGTCCGAAGGCTGAAGCCAGAAGACGAATCCCGAGCCCCGAATCCCGGTGGTTATTGAGTGGTGCCGCCGTCGCGTGAGCCGGCGGAGAGCAGGATGTCCGCGAGCCGCGTCGAGAATGCCGAGCGCGCCAGGACCTCGTCTATTCCGGCGGCGCGCGCCGCCTGGATGACGTCAGTATGGACGTGCGAGACGAAGCCGAGCGTACGCACCGACGCGAGCGCGGCATCGCGCTTCATCGCCGACACGGTCTCGATGGGTTGTGTCTTGGAGCTGTTCAAATCGAAGATGACGAGTGCCGGCTTGAGCGCCCGCACCTGGCTGATCATTTCTTCCGGCGTCCGCGCAAACACCAGGTCGACTCCCGCGAGCCTGGCCGTGGTCCTGATTTTCGACCGGAACAGCATGTCGTCAACGGCCGCGAGAATCATCGGGGGAATACGCTATCAGACTTCAGCCTTCAGGCTTCAGCTTTCAGAACAGCCTTCGGCTTTCAGCCCAAGGAATGCGGAAATTCGCGTCAGACAGGCTCGCCCATGATTCTCGAGATCCGCTCGGCCCCACCCTTTTTCAAGAATGGCTTCGTCCTGGGATGCGAGGACACCCGCGAGGGAATCATCATCGATCCGGGAGACGACGTCGAGGAGCTCATCGCATCGGTCGGGCAGCATGCCTTGACGATTCGCTACATCCTGCTCACCCACGCGCACCTGGATCACATCACGGGCGTGGCCGCGGCGAAGCGGGCGTTTGCCGCGCCGGTCGGGCTCCACCGGAGCGACAACTTCCTGTACGAGGCCGTCGTGCAACAGGGACAGATGTTCGGGCTGCGCGTCGAGGCGCAGCCGTCGGTGGACTTCTTCTACGACGGCCCTGGCCCCTACCGGTTCGGGAACTTCGGGGCCTGGATCCTTCACACGCCGGGTCATTGCCCTGGCGGCGTGTGTCTGGCGGTTGGCCGGGAAGGGGAGGCGGAGCGGCGGCTGTTCGTCGGCGACACCCTGTTCGCGGGTTCGATCGGCAGAACCGACCTTCCCGGTGCGGATCATGAGACGCTGCTTCGATCGATCCGCGACGTGCTGTTCAAATTCCCGGACGAGACGGCCGTGTATCCCGGGCATGGAAACCCGACGACGATCGGGGTCGAGAGGCGCACCAACCCGTTCCTCTGAGTTCACCGGGAGACGACGAGCTCGACGCGCCCGACGCCGAGCCTGTCGCCCTCTTTCAGGAGGGCCTTCGTCACCCGTTGTCCGTTGACGAAGGTTCCGTTCGTGCTTTCGAGGTCCACCACTTCGAGCTCCGCGGCCCCGGCCGCCAGCTGACAATGGAGCCTGGAGACCATGGCGGCGTCGACGATGAACTCGGCGCCCGGGGAGCGGCCGATCGTCTTGATGCTGCCCGGCAGGATGCGGAAGGTGAGCGACGGCTCAGCCAGGTCGGCGGTTTTCAGCACCCACATGCGCTACAGCTCACGAAGGCGTGCATGGACGACCTGGCCCCCGCGCGTCAGCAACGTTTCGCGCGTAATTTCGTCCTCGAGGTTCAGCGTGAGCTCGCGCTGCTGCGCGCCGTCCTTGCCGAGCAGGTGTGCCAGGAACGTGGTGATGTTCTTCGAGTACATCTGGCTTGCGTGGTACGGCACGAGCGCGGGCGGGTTGGAAGGACCGAGAACCGTGACGCCCCGGTGGACCACGACCTCGTCAGGCCGGGTCAGCTCGCAGTTCCCGCCACGCTCGGCTGCGAGATCGACGATGACCGACCCGGGCGGCATCGCTTCCACCATCTCGGCGGTGAGCAAAATCGGGGCCCTCTGCCCGGGAATCAGCGCGGTGGTGATGACGACGTCGCTCGCGGCGACGACCTTCAACATCATCTCGCGCTGCCGCCGGTAGAACCCTTCATCCTGCGCCTTCGCGTATCCGCCACTGTCTTCCGCGTCTCCGGATTCCAGCGGCAGTTCGACGAAACGGGCGCCGAGGCTCTGCACCTGTTCCTTGACGGCGGGCCGGACGTCGTACGCCTCGACCTTGGCGCCGAGGCGTCGTGCGGTTGAAATCGCCTGCAGCCCCGCGACGCCGGCGCCCATGATGAAGACGCGCGCCGGCGACACCGTGCCGGCAGCCGTCATGAGCATCGGGAACATGCGAGGAAGCGTGTTGGCTGCGAGCAGCACGGCCTTGTATCCGGCGACAGTCGCCATCGACGAAAGCGCGTCCATGCTCTGCGCGCGCGTGATCCGCGGCATGAGCTCCATCGAGAGGAGCGTGGCGCCGGTCGCCGCCAGCGCGCGGACCGCGTCCGGCGCGCCCAGCGGGTCGGCGAAGCCGATGACGGCCTGGCCTGTGCGGAGCAGTGCCGGCTGGCCGGGTGTGGCGCGCACCTGCAGGAGGACGTCCGCGCTCCCGAACACCTCGGCCCGGCTGACGACGGCCGCGCCCTGCCCGCGATACGCCTCGTCTGTGAAGCCCGCGGCCGTTCCGGCGTCCTGCTCGACCGCGACCTCGAGACCCGCCTTGCTGAGTGTGGCCACGGCGGCCGGCACGACCGCCACGCGTGTTTCTCCAGGCCACGTCTCTTTCGGAATGCCGACCTTCATGCGTGAGATTTTATGCGATTTGCCCGGCCGGATTATTTCTTCAGCCAATCAGCTATTGCGGCGGCGACGGCAGGCACGACGGTCTTCTCGGTGAGGCTGGAGTACTCCGATACCTCTCCCGTCGCGGCTGGCACGAGCAGATGGTTCACGCCGGGGAGGTGCACCAGTTCGACTGGGGCCGCTTGTTTCCTAGCGCGCGCGAGCTGCGCGAGCGCATCGGCATTGGCGGGAGGCACCTGGGTGTCGAGGTCCCCCTGGATGATGAGAATGGGCTGTTTCACCCTCGGCATCACTTTCGCCGGGTCGAACAGCAGGAGGCTTCGGAACCAGGGCGAATCCGCCTGATCGCGGAGCGGCTGGGGCACGCCCTCCCATCCCTTTTCCGCGATCACGGCAGCCTGAATCTTCTGCTGCAGCTCGATCTTGGACTGGCGCTCGGCATCAGGCGTCTTCATCAGGTCGAGCATGTGTCGCTGCTGTTCGAGAATGAGCTCCGTGCCGGGACGCCCCGGCGCCGACATGAGCACGAGGCGGGCAATCTTGTGTTCGTGCGCAGCGGCAAGCATCGCGACGGCCCCGCCTTCGCTGTGCCCGGCGACCGCGATGCGCCTCGGGTCGACGTCCGGGCGCGCAGCCATCCACTTCGCGGCCAGCACCAGGTCGTCCGCATAATCCTGCAGCGTCACGCGCTCGCTTCTGCCGCCGCTCTGGCCGACGCCCCGCTTGTCGTACCGAAGAACGATGAACCCCTGCGCGGCCAGCGATCCGGCGAGCTGCGCGAAAATCGGGATGCCGGCCACCAGTTCGTCGCGCTCGACCTGCCCGGACCCGGCGACCAGCACCACCGCGGGGCTGCGCAGCCGCCCGACGCCGGCCGGCATCGTCAGCGTGCCGGCGAGATTGAAGCCCGCCGCTGGGATGATGACGTCGGCGTCCGTCGGATTTCGAATGGGCTGCGAACGTGTGGAGACCGCCGCCAGATCGGAACGAATCAACCTCACTCCTGCGGCCGGTATCTCGAGACGCAGCAGGCGACCGCGCGGGTCGATGGCCGCCGTCGCATCGAGGGCGCCGCCGGGGTTTTGAATCGTGAGGCTGTAAACCCTGGTCGCAATCGCGCCGGCAGGGCTGCCAAGCGCCTCGTCCACCACGGATTTCACGTTGACCTTCACCTCGGCGGCCGGGGCCACGTATACCGGCACGTCGGTGCCCGGGGCCGTGTCGAGCAGCCGCGCGGCCAGCACCACGTACCCCGCGTAGAAATTGTTGGGGAGCACGATGGTTCGCGCAGAGATCTGGTCGGTCTTCGAGCTGCTGACGCCGTTCTGGGTGATGACGCTGGTTGCCGTGGTGACGCCGAAGGAGGTCGTGAGCGCAAACGTCCGGCCAGGTTGCGTGGCTTCGATGTGCAGATCAGTCGGCTGCCAGTCGGCCGTGTATTTGAGCTCGAAACGATTCAACGTCACATTGACGGGGGGCCCGAACTGCCCTGTCGACGAGATGATCCGCGCCGAGCCCGCGCGGGCCACACGGACCTGCTCGGTCCCGACATGCCTGCCGCCCAGAAAGAGCGTGAACTCGGATTCCCCCTCGATCGAGGCGCCGGCACCCGGCGCCGCTGGAGCGCTTCCCGGGGCCGGCGGCCGGGCCGCGGTGTCCTGTGCGGCGTCCGCGCGGACGGCCGGGGCGCCGCTGATTAGGATGGCCAGCGACGCAACGGTACAATATCGGGACAGCTGCATCCTGTCAGGATACCAGTAACCTCTCCATGTCTTCAGCCGACGAGTACCGGGCGATCCGCCAGGGAGCCGCCATCATCGACGTCACGGCGTCGCGCGGGCGCCTCCTTCTCACCGGTGCCGACCGCCGCAGTTACCTGCAGGGGCTTCTCACCAACGACATTGTCGCGCTGACGCCGGGAACCGGGTGCTACTCCGCTTACCTGACGGCGCAGGGCCGGATGATCGCCGACATGCGCGTTTTCGAGCTTGGCGACGCACTGCTGGTCGATCTCGATGCATCAGTCGCCGCGCCGGTCCTCGGCAAGTGGGACATGTTCATCTTCAGTGAAGACGTCCGGATCGAGGATCGCTCCGGTGCCACGAGTCAGCTGGGGATCTACGGTCCGTGCGCCGCGCAGGTGCTGTCGGCCGCGCTCCCCGAAACAGATGTGTCCCGCGAGGCAACGTCCCGGCAGGTTGACGCCATGCCGCTGTACGCCAGCGCACGCCGTCCGTTCGGCCAGGATGCCATCATCATCCTTCGCAGCGACGAGCCCGGCGTACCGGGATTCGATCTGGTGATTCCCCAGGCGGCCGCAGGTGCGCTGATGACGGCGCTCGTTGCGGCTGGCGGAGTCGGCGTGAGCGCTGACACGATCGATGTCTGCCGCGTCGAGTCGGGGCGCCCGCGCTTCGGTGTCGACATGACGGAGGACACGATCCCGCTCGAAGCCGGCATCGAGGACCGGGCAATCAGCCTGACGAAGGGGTGCTATGTCGGTCAGGAGATCATCATCCGCGTGCTGCATCGCGGCCACGGGCGGGTTGCACGGCGGCTGGTCGGCCTCGCGATCGCAGGCTCGGAAGCGGTTCCCCCGCGCGGTGCGGCGGTACACGCGGTCGATCGCGAGATCGGGTCCGTCACGAGTGCCGTTCTGTCTCCTGGGCGTGGCCACGTGATCGCGCTGGCGTACGTCCACCGGGACTTCACGGCGCCCGGAACGCCGGTGCGCGTCAACCAGGCGGCCGCCACAGTGTCGGCAGTGCCGTTCGTCTGACGCGCGGTGGCTCCGGGACCCTCTCCCGTCGTCATCCTGCTGCTGCAGCTTCTCGTCATCCTGGCGGCGGGACGCGCCATCGGATGGTTGTTTCGACGGGCCGGCCAGACGGCTGTGATCGGCGAGATGCTCGCGGGAGTACTGCTGGGGCCGTCGCTGCTCGGCCGCGCCCTGCCGAACGCCGAAGGATTTCTCTTCCCCGCCTCGTCGATGGCTGCCCTTCATCTCGTCAGCCAGCTCGGCGTCGTCCTCTTCATGTTCGTGGTGGGGATGGAGCTCGATCTCCCCGGGCTGCGACACCGGGCGCGAGCGACGGTGATCATCAGCAACGTCGGGATCGTGGTGCCGTTCTGCCTCGGCGCGCTCCTGGCGGTGCGTCTGTACGAGGCCTATGCGCCCGCCGGGGTCAGTCTCGCGACGTTTGCACTCTTCTGCGGCGTGGCCATGAGCATCACCGCGTTTCCCGTGCTGGCGCGCATCATTTCCGAACGCGGGCTTTCGGGAACGCCGCTTGGCACGACCGGTCTCGGATGCGCCGCCATGGCAGACGTCACCGCGTGGTGCCTCCTCGCGATCGTGCTCGCCGTCGGACGGGGATCGGGCGTGGGCGCGCCGATTGTCGCGGGTCTCTGCGCAGCCCTCATCGCGCTCGTCGTGCTGCGGGGAGTCCGCCCGCACGCCGTCCGTCTCTTCGGATCGACGCGGGAGATTGTCGCGCCTCCGGCGCTGCTCTCCCTGATTCTGGTGTTCCTGTTCGTCATGGCGCTCCTCACGGAGCTCATCGGGATTCACGCGATTTTCGGCGCCTTCCTCGCCGGGATGGCCGTCGGGGGCGCCGCCGATCTCCGGGATCCCGTTCGCCGCGCGGTCGAACCGCTCGCGGCGGCGGTCCTGGTGCCGGTGTTCTTTGCCTATTCAGGCCTTCGCACGGAAATCGGCCTGGTCCACGGGCCGGCGGACTGGATTGTCTGCGGGGCCGTGATCGCCACAGCGGTCACTGGGAAGCTCGGCGGCACGGCGCTGGCCGCGCGGTGGACCGGCATGCCGTGGCGCGACGGGCTCGCGCTCGGCGCGCTGATGAACACGCGAGGTCTGATGGAATTGATCGTCCTGAACGTCGGGTACGACCTGGACATCCTGTCGCCAGCGCTCTACACGATGATGGTCGTGATGGCGCTGGCGACGACGTGCATGACGGGGCCGCTGCTGGGAATCCTCTCGCCCCGTACCGTGACTCACCGGAGGTCGTCGGCTGATTTCGCGCCGTAGAACTCGTACCAGGGATGCGCGGCCGTCAGCCGTTCGTTGACGTTCTTGATGTTCTTGACACCTTCGTCCTCGAGCCACCGGCGGAACGCGTCTCCACCCTGCTTGCCGTAGACGGCGACGCCATTGGCCCAGGTCGCGCGTCCGCAGAGCACTCCCGAAAACCGGGTTCCCGCTTCGGCCGCGAGCTCGAGCGTCTCGCTGAATTCGGGATTGCTGACCCCGGCCGAGAGGTAGATGAACGGTTTGGTCGAAACGTCAGCGGAACGCCGGAAGTGGTCCATCGCTTCCTTCCGGGAATAGGCCGTCTGGCCGCCTGTCGACTTCGCTCCCTCGACGTACTTCATGTTGATGGGCACTTCGACCTTCATCACGTCCACCCCGTAGCGATCCTTCGTGAACTCCTGCATCGTCCTGATGACGAGGTCGGGCTTCTTCCTGGCGAACTCGAGGCTCTTCTCGTCGACGCCGTTCTCGTACACGATGAACTCGGCAAAGAACGGGATGTCGTTCGCGCGGCACTCGTCGCCGATACGCTCGACCCAGGCGTGCTTGCGGACATTGATGTCCTCGGTGTCAGTCGGCGCGTAGTAGAGCAGGATCTTGAGGCAGTCCGCTCCCGCTTCCTTGAGCCGCCGCACCGACCAGTTGTCGAGCAGGTCAGGCAGTCGGCCCGGCGTGCTGGCGTCGTAGCCGGTCTTTTCGTAGGCGAGCAGCAGCCCGGACCCTTTTGCGCGGCGCTTGCTGGCGGGAATGCCCCACTCGGGATCCAGCAGGATCGCGCTCGCGTACTGCGTCAGGACTTCGGTGACGAGGGTCTTGAATTCCTCCATTTCCCGATCGCCGACGTCGGAGCCCTTTTCCTTGGCGAGCGACTTCTTGAGCGATCCCCGCTGATCCATTGCCGCCGCAGCGATCACGCCGCGCTCGTTCGAAACCGCCTTCATTCCCTCGAGCTTGCCTGGTGTCATTTTCACGATCGTCTCTTTTCCTGCCCTGAACTGAAATACCCGAATGATCGAAACCTGGACCCAAAACCCGAAACGTACACGCGGATCACCGAATGTCGGATAGCCCGCTATTTTAATACAGGAAACTCGAAGTCCTCCACCTCCGCCGCCGTCACCGCGCCCTGCACGATGTCGTCGATCGGCAGCCCGGCCTCGGCACGCTCCACGTCGACGGCGCGCGCGCGCGTGGCGGGATGCCGCGGGGTGAAGAGGGTGCAGCAGTCCTGGTCCGGAATGATGGAAATCGTGTACGACCCGAGCCGTTCCGCTTCGGCAACGATTTCCTCCTTGTCCATTCCGATGAGCGGGCGGAGCACCGGCATCGAGACCACGCTGTTGATCAGCGTCAGGTTCTCGAGTGTCTGCGAGGCGACCTGGCCGACGACCTCTCCGGTGACGAGCGCCTGAGCGCGACCGTGGCGGGCGATCTGTTCGGCGATGCGCATCATGAACCGCCGATAAATCACCACACGCAGCGGGGGTGCCACAGCCAGCACAATCTGCTGCTGAATCTCGCCGAAGGGCACCAGGAAGAGCCTCGAATGGAGCTGAAAGCGCGCCAGCAGCTTCGCGAGCTCGCGGGTCTTTTCGACCGAGGCGCGCGACAGGATCGGATAGCTGTGGAAGTGCACGAAAATGACCCGGCAGCCGCGCCGCATCAATCGCCACGCCGCGACAGGTGAGTCGATTCCCCCCGACAACAGGCAGACGACTCGCCCGCCGACGCCGACGGGCATGCCTCCGGCCCCGTGTTCCCGGCCGAAGGAATAGAACGCCTCGTCGGTCAGGAGCTCGACGTGGATGGTGAGCTCCGGGTGATCGAGGTCGACCGCCCATCCGCGGGCCACCTTGATCTGGCCTCCGATCTCCCGCTCGATCGCCGGCGATGTGAGCGGAAAGCGCTTGTCCGCACGGCGGGCGGACACGCGAAACGTGCGCGGCTCGCGATCGCCGAGATCGTTCAGGATCTGGCTGGCGATGGCATCGAGATCGAGGGGCGCTCTCCCGGCCTGCGCGAAGTTGGCGATGCCGAAGACGCGCGAGACGCGGTCCCGGACAGCCTCCCAGTCCGAGTCCTCGCCCAGGACGAGCTCAATCCGGCCGACCAGCGCCCGAATGTCGCGCACCCGCAGGTCGGCGGTCGCCGCCTTCAGGTTCCGCACGAGGCGTGCGACGAACCAGGGGCGGTTCTTCCCCTTGAGCGCAATTTCCTGGTAGTGCAGGACGATGGACTTCATGAACGGCTGAACGCTGACGTGTGAAGGCTGAAGTGTAAGTCTGAACGGAACGGAGTTTTTTTCAGCCGTGTACCAACTCAGCGGCCAGGTGCCCGCTCACCACGGCACTTTCGATCGTTCCGGGCAGGCCGGTGTCGATCCAGTCGCCAGCCAGATACAGACCTTGTACGGGCGTTGCGGTGCCCGGCCGGACCGGCTGCCCTGGTGCGAGCGAGAACGTCGCCTGCTTCTCTCGCACGACCGTCGCGCGCACCAGCCTCGCGTCACGCGCCGCTGGCAGCGCCTGCTCCACCTCCAGGGCGGCCAGAGAGGTGAGCTCGTCGCTCCCGAGCGACGCCAGCCGTGTCGCGCCGCTCGACACGAGCGACAGATGGGACGCGTCACCGCCGAACGCCAGCCGCTTGTCGAACATCCACTGCATTTCGCGCCCCGGCAGTCCGACGAACAGCTCGTCCATCACGTGGCGGTCGTACCAGAGGTTGACGGTCACGATCGGCATCGATTCCATGGACGTGGCGAGGGTGATGAGGGGGCCGAGCTCAGGCGGCGGGGATGGACCGAACACGGTCCGGAGCGCGAACCACGGGACCGCGAGCACCACCCGTGGAGCATCAATTCGCTCCCCTCGCACCTCCACCCCGCGCACGCGGCCGTGTTCGACGACGACGCGGGCCAGCGCGTTCACCCGGACGTCTCCTTCCCGGGCCCGGATGAAGTCACGCGCCGGCTCGGCATACATCTGGTGCAGCGGCTTCACCGGCAGCACCAGGGACGCCGCCGTCGGATCGGGTCCGAACATCTCCGCCAGCACGCGCACGAATGGCGCGGCGTCGGCGAGATCCGGCGACTGGTTCAGCGCCGCCACCGCCAGGGGATCCCAGAGCCACGCCCGGAGCTTCGGACGCTGTCCATGCGCGATGAGCCACTCTGACACGGTGCCTGGCGGGATCGCCGAGACCCTTCCGGACTGCCGCAGTTCCGCGCGCGCCCGACGCAGCGGGGCAGCGAGCTGCAGGGCCGCGAGCCGATCGCGCCACGGCATGGGGTCCCAGTCGAGAACCGCGGCCAGCAGGTGCAGCGGGGAGGGCAGTGGAGGGCATCTCAGGACGGAGCGCCCCCCCTGCTTGTCCAGGTACGGGACTTCCATCGAGGGTTGGATGCGGACATTGTCGAGCGCCCCGATCCGGCGCAGGAAATCGAGGGTGGCGCGATAACAGCCGAAGAGCACGTGCTGTCCGTTGTCGACGAGCTCTCCGGTGTGCCTGTCGACGAACGCCGTGGCGCGCCCGCCAAGCTGCGCGCGCGCATCGAGGACCGTGACGCGGGCGCCCCGTTCCGCGAGCAACGCGCCGGCGCTCAGACCCGCGAAGCCGCCACCGACGACGACGACGTCAGGGGAGGACGGGATCACGCCGCCCACGGGGCGCCATTGGGTTCAGACCCAGTTCGTCGAACCACAAAAATCCCGGCTCCGCCGCGGCGCCTCCCGGAGTCCGACCCCGACCACCGGATTGCCCATACTCTAGGCCGCCATGGCCCTGGGATCCCTGCCCGTCCGGTGACACGGTGCGTGGCGGTCATCGAAGGCGGACGGCCGTGCGGGCCCAGGTTGTCGCGGCGATCAGCGCACGCTGCGGGCGTGGGATCCGCACGACGCGGCTGAAGACGTCGTAGTCGGCCGCCTCGATGCGGTCCAGGATCCGGCGGTAGATGGCCCCCATGATCTCCGCCGCCACCAGTCTCCCTGCGTCCCCGCGGGGCAGGCCAGCCGCCGCGCGTGCGTAGTACTCGCGGGCGCGCCCGGCCTGGTGCCGCAACAGCGCCTTCACCTGCGGCGAACGCACCCCGTGGCCTGCCGCTGCCGATTCGGCGGCAAGGTCTTCCTCGGTCACTTCGTGAAGCCGGAGATCCTCGAGGGGAATGTAGAGCCGTCCCTGGGCGAGATCACCGGGCACGTCGCGCAGGATATTCGTGAGCTGCAATGCCACGCCGAGATCGGTCGCGTACTGCCGTGCGCCGGGATCGGCATATCCGAAGATTTCGAGGCAGACGAGGCCCACGGCCGACGCAACCCTGATGCAGTACTCATAGAGCTCTCCGAAGGTCTCGTAGCGGCAGTGCCGGAGATCCATTTCGACTCCTTCGATGAGCGCTTCGAAAGCGGCACGCGGGAGGCCGAACTGGGTCACCAGCGGCAGGAGCGTGCGCCCCTGAGCCGTCTGCGGAGCTCCTCCGTCGAACGCCGCGGCCAGCTCGCTGCGCCAGCGCGCCAGTTCGCCCGCCGCCGCGCCAGCTGTCGTCCCCGCCGCCTCATCGACCGCGTCGTCCACCGCCCGGCAGAAATCCCAGACCCCGACGAGCGCCCGTCGCTTGTCTGGAGGGAGCACCAGGAACGAGTAGTAGAAGTTGGTGTCTCGCGCCACTTAGAGAGATCCGCTTCTTTCAGCGCGGGTCGTTGCGTGCCGCCGGCCCTGGCGCGGCGGCCAGCGCGCGGCCCGCCACAGCAACGGGATCGCGTCAGCGACCCCGAGAGCGGGTCGATGTCGAAACACATCGAACCGCACATCCTCCAGCCGGTCGAGGATTGACGAGCCGCCGAGCCACGTCAGCCGAAGCTCCCACCGCAGCCTGCCCTGTGCGCCGTCACACACCGGCCGTCCAGCCTCGAAGAGCGCCCGCGTCCGGCCGGCGAGCGCCGCGAGCGTCGATTCCCATTCTGGGGTGATACGTCCGGCCTCCAGATCCGCGTCCCTGGCACCGCTGCGATCCCTGTCCTCGAGCGGCACGTACAGCCGCCCGCGACGCCAGTCGATCGCGAGGTCCTGCCAGAAATTCGTCAGCTGCAGCGCCGTGCACAGCGCATCCGATTGCGCATCGAGCGTCGAATCATCGTGGCCGGCAATTCTGAGCACGAGGCGTCCCACCGGGTTTGCCGACCGGCGGCAGTAATCGAGCAGGTCGGCCCAGGTCCGGTACCGCGTGGTCGTCACGTCCTGTCGGAATGCGCTCAGGAGATCGGTCAGCGGCGCGAGCGGAAGCCGGCACCTGCGGATGGTGTTCGCGAGCGCCCTGAAAATCTGCTCCGCGCCGAGCTGCTCAGGAACGTCGACGCTGGAGTCACCGCGCAGACGACGCTCCCAGCCGTCCAGGAGGCGGAGCCGTTCGGCATCGTCCATCCCCGGTTCGTCCGCAAAATCATCCGCGCGGCGCGCGAATGCGTACACGGCAGCAATGTGAGGCCGCATCGGGGCGGGCAACAGCCGCGACGCGACCGGAAAGTTCTCGTAATGTTCCCGGGCCAGCCGCTCGCAATACGCATACGCCGCGCGATCAGCTGGCGACAGGTCCATCAGGCGGTCCCGCGCTCGCGCTGTCTCCCCGATACCGGACGATCGTGCCGACCGTCACCATTCGGTTTCGCCCGCCCCCGCTCGACGGTTTGCGGCACGTGCCATGACGAACAGAAGATCGGACAGGCGGTTCATGTACCCGAGCAGCGCGGGTTCGATGGCCTCGACGCCCAGGCTGACGATGCTGCGCTCGGCGCGGCGGCAGATGGTCCGCGCCACGTGGAGCGCGGCGCCTGCCCGCGAGCCCCCGGCGAGGATGAAGCGGCGCAGCGGTGGCAGCTCCGCTTCGAGCAGATCTATCCATCCCTCGAGCCGGCTGATATCCTCGTGCGTCACGGCGGCCTTCGTGACGCGCTCGGCGATCTTCTTCGCCGGGTCCGCCAGCCGGGCGCCCAGTCCGAACAGGTCGCGCTGGATCTGCTCGAGCATGTCGGACAGCTGGGCGTCCGAGGCCGCGTCGCTGCGCACCAGGCCCAGCCAGGCGTTCAGCTCGTCGACTTCGCCGTACGAGCCGACACGCGGATCCGACTTGAGCACCCGGGTGCCGTCGAACAGGCCGGTGCCGCCCGCGTCGCCGGTCCTGGTGTAGATTTTCACGTCTTGATTATGGCCGCAGAAAAATACGGACGCCTACGGAAAAGCGCGCGAAAGGGGGCGGCACTGGCGGCCGCGGCCGCCGTGCCGGTGCCAGGCCCCGCGCCGAGACGACTCTTCCGGCGGCGTCTGCTCGAGTGGTATCGCCGGAACGGCCGGGACCTGCCGTGGCGCCTCACGCGCGATCCTTACAGCATCCTCGTCTCCGAAGTCATGCTGCAGCAGACGCAGGTGGATCGGGTCCTGCCGAAATACGCCGAGTGGCTCGCGAAGTACCCGACGCTGCAGGCGCTCGCCTCGGCGCCCGAGGAGGACGTGACCGCCACCTGGCGGCCGCTTGGCTACAACATCCGGCCCAGGCGCCTGCACGCGATCGCCCGCGAGTCCGTCGACAGGTACGGCGGCGCGTTGCCGGGCGATGAAGCGACCCTGAGGTCCTTCAAGGGCATCGGTGCCTACACTGCCGGCGCGGTCCTGAGCTTTGCCTTCGGCCAGCGCGCAGCCATTCTCGACACGAACGTCGCGCGCGTGCTCTTCCGAGTGTTCGTCGGGCGCGGCGATCCCAAGGCCCATGCAATGCGGCGGCACCTCTGGGCCATCTCCCGGACGGTTCTGCCGATGCGCCACGTATTCGACTTCAACCAGGCCCTGATGGACTTCGGTGCCACCCTCTGCACGGCGCGGAAACCGAAGTGCCCGACCTGCCCCATGCGCACGACCTGCGCGTATCTCGCGCTCGCCCGGAACGCCGCCCGTCAGGCGATATGACGCCCCAGCCGGGCGCGCCGGTCGTCGTCGTCGCGGCGGCGGTCATCGAACATCACGGGCACTTTCTCGTGACGCGTCGTCCCAGCGGGGTGCACCTCGAAGGGCTTTGGGAATTTCCCGGCGGCAAGTGCGAGCCGGACGAGGCGCTCACCTCGTGCCTCGAGCGGGAGATACGCGAGGAACTGGGCACGGGGATATGCGTTGGCGTCGAACTGTTCACGACCGCGCACGCCTATCCCGACCGGACCGTGGAATTGCACTTCTTTGCATGCGGCCTGCAGGGTGAGCCGCGTCCGATGCTCGGACAGGCGATGCGGTGGGTGACGCGCGACGAACTGGCGGGTCTCGAGTTTCCACCGGCGGATGGGGCGCTGATCGCGCGACTGAGCCGGGCGATGTGAGGGGCGGAGCGGCCGCCCGCGATCGGGCCGACGCTCGTGCGTCAGTGCTTCTTGAGCGTCTCGATCCCGCTGACCGGACCAAGACAGGTGGTGCCCTGGTAAGGCACGACGATCGAGTCGGTTCCGATCGCCGCCGTGCCCGTCAGCGCAATGGCACAGGACGTCAGCCCCGGGGCGGTGGCGTTCCCGGTCGCGGTCCAGGCAATCGCCGCCGCCGAGGTGAACGATCCCTGCGCGGTTCCGGTCAGTTTCAAATCGTTCGCGCATGTCGCCGTGAACGCGCCCTTCGCGGACAACGCCGTTTGTTCGCTCACGTTCCACTTGAAATCGGTGCAGCTGCCGGGGGCCGGAATGAGCGCGGAGGACGACCAGCTGCCCAGCAGCGAGTTGTTCCCGCCCGCCGAAGGCGAGGTCAGCGAGCTGTCACGCTCGAGGCTCGTACAGCCGGCGCCTGCGAGAGTGGTCAGGCAAAGAATGACGAGAGTCAGGCGGTTTTTCATCTGGTATCCAGAAAAGGGTATCGGGCGGGCTCCGCCCGGGGACTATTCGCAGGGATTCGAAAGTATACCACCCGGTTTAGGGTTCAGGGGTCGGACGAGTGCTGAGCGGCAGGTGAGAGAGGCCTCGCACGTCCCGCGAAAAAATCCCGCAGCGCGTCCCGCGTGCTGGCGAATGCAAGATCCTGCCAGGGGATGTCTGCAGGCGCGAAGAGCCGGGCCTCGAGCGATTCTTCGTCCACGCGCAGCTCACCGGCCAGAATCGAAGCGGTATACACGATGATGACGATCGGGCGTCCCGGGTACGAGTAGACGTTCACGAGTCCGTCGAGCCGTACCTGGAGGCCGGCCTCTTCCCAGGTCTCTCTCAAAGCCGCGTCGGTCAGGGTCTCGCCTCGGTCCACGTACCCGCCCGGGAAGACCCACAATCCGTAGCCAGGTTCGATCGCGCGCCGTACGAGCACGATCCGGCCATCGGCCGTCGTGACGATCGTGCCGACCGCCACCTTCGGGTCGAGATAGAACACGAAGCCACAGTCGCCGCAGACGAGCCGCACCGGGTCGCCGGCTTTCAACACCCGCGGCTCGAGGACACCGCCGCACACGGGGCAGTGTCGGTACGGCTGGTCGGCGGTCGGCACGGCTGATTGTCCCGCATATAATTCGCATATGTCGATTTTGAAGATCGCGCGCATGGGGCATCCGGTGCTGCGCGCGAAGGCCCGCGCCCTTCACCCGTCGGAGATCCGGAGTCCGAGGATTCAGCAGCTGATCGATGACATGTTCGAGACGATGAAGGAATACCAGGGGGTCGGACTGGCGGCGCCGCAGGTGCACGAAAGCCTGCGCCTCTTCGTCGCGGGCTTCCCCCCTGTCGTGCGCGACGAAGACGACGATGATGTGCGCGACGCCGACGAGGATGAGGAAGACGTGCCGCTGATGGCGATCATCAATCCGGAAATCGAAGTGGTCACGCGCGAAGTCGTCGAGGACTGGGAAGGGTGCCTGAGCATCCCGGACATCCGGGGCCGCGTGCCCCGGGCGCGCCAGATCAGCGTCCGCGCCTACGACCGCATGGGCAAGAAAATCGAGATCCAGGCGTCCGGCTTCACCTCACGCGTGATTCAGCACGAGACCGATCACCTCGACGGGGTCCTCTTTTTCGATCGGATGAAGACCTTTCAGTCGCTGACCTTCCTCGACGAGTACGGCCGCTACTGGACCGGACGGAAGGGGGACTGATCTGGGGACGGGGGCCTGCGTACGTCGGTAGCGCGCAGCGTCAGCTGCGCGGAGTGCTCTTCAGGTCTCCGGCGCGCTTACGCTCGAGTACCCGCTCCGAGTTGAGCCGCTCCAACTCGACCGTCGAGTGATCCACGAACTTCATCGCGGCCGCGACCGCGCGGTGCCCAGCACGCTCGGCGATGAGCGTGTGCATCTGCTGGCAGACGCGGCGGTACGCGGGGTGTCCCTGGGGCGCGGTTCGCAGCTCGATCAGATGCATCGCCTCGCGGGCGTTCATGTCCATGTAAAAGCGCACCCGGTACGCCATGGCCACCGCGTATGGGGCGACCGGCCTCAGCCCGGCCGACACGATCGCGTCGTGGAGGTCTGCGGACGCGTCCATCGTTCGGTTCCAGTCATCGCGCGCCGACGCCTCCGCAATCGCTTCCGGCTCGGTGTAGCCGTGCCGCGTGGTGAGCGGCTGCCACTCGAGCGTCAGCAGCCGGTGTCGCTGCAGGTCACGGAAGGCGCCGTAGTCGGTCAGCACGTCGAACCGGTAGCCGGTCCGTTCGAACGCGCGGCCCGGGCGATGCCGCCGGTTCGAGCGGTCGCCGGTGTAGGCCCGGAGGACCGCAAGCCGTTCGTCGGGGGCCATCCGCCGGGCGATCGCCAGGAGCTGGTCGTCCGGCAGGTCGGACGCGGCATAGAGGGCCGCGGCGACGATCTTGATTTCGCCATCAGGGTCGAAGTCCGTGAGGGTGACTTCCGCGCGCGGTTCGGGATCTGCCGCCCCGAACCGGCCGGCGATGTCCTCCATGCCGTCGCGGGCGGCGGCAAAGTATTCGGTCCAGCGGCCGCCGCGATCCGCCTGATCGACGCGTGTCAGGAACGCGGGGATCACCTTTCGCAGCTCGACGAGCATCTCGGCGGCACACTCGCGCACCTCGCTGAGCGCGCTCCCCCGCATGCGCAGCAGCAGCGATTCGAACGCCTGGCCGGTCCCGTAGATCCCGACGTTCGACTGCGTGGCGGCGGGCAGCATGCCCCGCAGGGTATCGAGTGCCTTCGCCCGGACCGCGGCCCGGTGCACGCCGTCCGAGTCTCCCGGCAGCTTCGGGTAACGACGCTCGAAGTGTTCCTGCAGTGCGGGAATCCACCGCGCGTACCTCTCGAACGCAGCGTCCATCGTCCGCACATAGCGCTCTCGTAAGGGGCCTCCTTCGATTTCTGCGGGGACGTGATACCGCCATCTGTCGTGCAGCCGGTCCGTGTAAGGGACGTAGCGCGTCGATTGCTCGAGGTACGCCATCAGCCGGCCCCATTCGAGTACTTTCGTGACGATGTTCGACACGTACTCGCAGGCGATATGAGCCCCGCCGAGCTGGGCCACCGAGTCGTCTCCGTAGTCCGAGAAGACTTTCGCATACAGTTTCTCGGCGCGGGCAACCGCCGCGCCCCCCTCGGCGATCGGGACCGCGCCCTGGACCTGCGGCTCCGTCACCTTCTCGGAGAACTCGTCGAGAAACAGGCGCCTGAGCGATTTGGCCGAACGCGAGTACCGCGCGAACAGCGCGCCCTTCACGGTTTCGGGGAGGTTCGTGAGCGCGAAGACATGGCCGTCAAGGTTCGTGAAGTACGGGGCGAGGCGCGCGCGTTCGTCTGCGGTGAATTCTTCTGCGGGCACGCGCGGGATTGTAGCTTGATAATAGAGGCGGATGAGAGCTCTCCTTGCCCGGAACGCGTCATCGTGGACCGGTCCGACGGGCAACACCACCTTTCTGCTGGTGGGGAGGGTTCCGACTCTCGTGGACGCCGGGACTGGCCACCCGGATCACCTCGACGAAATCGCAACCGCGCTGAGCGGCCGCGCGCTGGAGGCCGTGCTGGTCACGCATGGCCACCCGGATCACGCGTCCGGAATCCCTGCGCTCGCGTCACGCTGGCCTGATCTGCGCGTGGTCAGGTATCCGGCGTCCGGGGCCGATCCCATTCGAGCTGGCGATGGCGAGCTGCGGCCGATTCACACGCCGGGGCATGCGCCCGATCACATGTGCTTCCTCGATCCTTCGTCGGGCGACCTCTACTGCGGCGACCTGATCCGTCTCGGGGGCACGATCGTGATCCCCGCGAGTCGAGGCGGAAATCTGAGAGAGTACCTGGATTCACTCCGGCGTGTGCGTGCCCTCGCCCCACGCCGGCTGCTCCCCGCGCATGGACCGATCATCGACGATCCGCTGCCTGTTATCGACGAGTACATCCGCCACCGTCTGATGCGGGATCAGGAGGTGCTGAGCGCCGTGCGCGCAGGACAGTCGACCGTCGAACAGATTACCGCCGTGGTGTATCCGGGCCTGTCGCCGGACTTCGCCGCCGCAGCCGCCGACACCGTACTCGCGCACCTGCGGTATCTGGAAGAAACAGGCCGGGCAATTCCTAAAGGGATCGTCTGGACGCTTGCGTAAGACCACCGGGTCCGGAACGCAGCCGAATCCGGAACCCCGAACCTCGGAACCAACGCCCTCCTGCCCTACGAAACCGTCCACCCCTTCGGGGGATGCCGGGGCCGCGCGCGTGTCGCCACGTGCGGCGCCGCGTCGAGGCAGACCCGCTGCAGCTCCTGCAGATATGCGACGAACCGCCGGCTTCCGTCGGCACTCAGTCGGCAGAGGGTCTGCGGACGATGGTGATCGAAGCCTTTCCACACCTCGACCAGGCCCGCGCGCCGAAGGACCTCGAGGTGGCGGCTCAGATTGCCGTCGGTCAGTCCGCACAGGTGCTTCAGGTCGGAGAAGAGCCGTCCTTCTGGACGGGCCAGAAGCGAGCTCATGATTCCGAGCCTCGCCCGCTCGTGGAGCGCGCGATCGAGACCTTCGTACGCGAAGCGTCCCGCGTCCGGCGGTCGTGTTCGCGTCTTGCGCGTGGTGGGCATGAACGTATTCGTGACAGTGGACGGTTGCTACTTTGGACCACGGAGAGACGCCAGTCAACGCATCGCATCGCCGCCGGCTGGTTGACGCGTCGATTCGTCCGCGTAGTACGATGGACGCATGAAGGGCTATGCAAATCCAGGGCTGCTCGTCACGCCGCGGGCGCTCCTGGGAGTTCTCGGGCACGGACTGCCGTCGCGACCGCTCGTGCTCGACATGCGCCCGCCGGACGCATATGTGGCCGGGCATATTCCTGGCGCCATCCATCTTGATCTCTGGGGCGTGAGTCTCATCGACACCGATCCGGCGCCGCTCGAGGCGTTCATGTGGATGATCGAGCATGTGCTGGCGATTCACGGCGTCGACGCGGCCACGGCCATCGTCGTGTACGACGAGCAGTCCGGAGTCCGCGCCGCCCGGGCATTCTGGTTCCTGGAGTATCTCGGGCATCCGTCGGTGCAGATGCTCGACGGCGGATTCAACGCCTGGATTGCCGAGGGGCTGCCCGTCACGCGCGACGCTGCGCCTGCGCGTCCCAGCGAGTGGACCGGCGTCCGCCACCAGGAGAAAGTGGCCACCTGGAAGGACGTGAGGAGCGCGCTCGGCGGAGGGTCGACGGTGATTCTCGACACGCGTACGGATGGAGAGTACTTCGGCACGACCGTGCGGGCCCGCCGCGGCGGAGCGGTGCCGGGCGCCGTGCACATCGAGTGGACGCGTAACCTGGCCGAGGGAGGCGACTTCAAGCCCGCCCTGGAGCTCGAGAAAATGTACGCCGACGCGGGTGTGACGCCCGACCGCGAAGTCATCACGTATTGCCAGGGAGGCTATCGCGCGGCCCATTCGTACGTCGTACTCCGACTCCTGGGCTACCCGCGCGTGCGTGTCTACGTCGGCTCCTGGAAGGAGTGGGGCGACCGCGAGGTGCTGCCGGTCGAAGTGCCGAAGCCGAATTGATTCGGACAGGACTGAAAAGCTGAAGCCTGTCCGACAGCTGGTTGCTGGATCGCTGAAAAGGAACACATGAATTCCGTGATTGATTTCATCAACACCAACCGCGACCGCTACGTCGAGGAGCTGAAGGCCTACCTCGCCATCCCGAGTATCAGTGCCCTGCCGCAGCATGCGGACGATGTGCGCGCGTGCGCGAAGTGGACGGCGGACGAGATGCAGCGCATCGGCCTCCAGAACGTCCGGCTGATCGACACGCCCGGCTTCCCGGTCGTGTATGGCGACTGGCTGGGCGCGCCGGGCGCTCCGACGATCCTTTTCTACGGGCACTACGATGTGCAGCCGGTAGACCCCGTGGAGTTGTGGGACTCGCCCCCATTCGAGGCCACCGTGCGGGACGGCGAGATTTACGCGCGCGGATCCGCCGACGACAAGGGCCAGGTGTTCATGCACTTCAAAGCCATCGAGGCGCATTTGAAGCAGAACGGCCGGCTGCCGGTGAACATCCGGATCATTCTGGAGGGGGAGGAAGAGGTCGGATCCGCCAACCTGGACAACTTCGTCAAGGCCCACAAGGAGGAGCTGGCGGCGGACGTGGTTGTCATCTCCGACTCGCCGATGTTCGACCGCGGCATCCCGTCAATCTGCTATGGCCTTCGCGGCCTCGTGTACTTCCAGATCGATTTGAGGGGCACGAAGAGCGACCTTCACTCGGGATCGTTCGGCGGCGCCGTCGCAAACCCGAACATGGTGCTCGCGCAGATGCTTTCGCAGATGAAGGATCGCAGCGGCCGGATCAAGATTCCCGGATTCTACGATGCCGTGCGGGACCTGACGGAGGAAGAGCGAGAACAGTGGAAGCGGCTGCCGTTCAGCGAGCGGCGCTACGCGAAGGAGCTTGGCGCGCCGAAGCTGTTCGGCGAAAGCGGCTACTCGACGCTCGAGCGCGTCTGGGCGCGGCCGACCTTCGAAATCAACGGCCTGCTCGGGGGTTTTACGGGGGAAGGCGCCAAGACGGTCATTCCGGCCGTCGCGATGGCAAAAGTCAGCATGCGGCTCGTCCCCAATCAGGACCCGGACACGATCGCGCAGCTGTTCGAAGATTATGTGAAGAAGATCGCGCCCAGGACCGTTGAAGTCAAGGTCACGCGCATGCACGGCGGCAAACCGTGGATGACGGAGTTCGACAATCCATTCGTCCAGGCGGCCGGGCGGGCGATTGAGAAGGGATTTGGGAAGGCCCCGGTCTTCAACCGCGAAGGCGGGTCCATCCCGGTTGTCGCGACGTTCCAGGAGATCCTTGGCCTGCCGTCCGTGCTCTTCGGTGTGGGCCTGCCGGATGAGAATGCGCACGCGCCGAACGAGCGACTGGATCTCGGCAACTTCCACGGCGGCGTCATCGCGTCGGCATATCTGTACGACGAGATAGCCAGGACCCGAAGTTAGCGCTCCCGCGACAGTCGCGTCCCGCACGCGCGGCCGCGTCAGAGTCGCGGCTGATAGAGCGCCGCCAGCGCGGCGCCGACGGCCTGCGACAGGTCGCCGAGCGCGGCCGGGACGATCGTGAGCCGGCTGCGCTGCACCGGCCAGAGATACGTGTTCGCGGCCGCCCGCACGCCGTCGAGGTAGCGGGTGCGGAACGCCACGGAGGTCGATTCCGGATCCATCAGGCCTCCGCCGATCACGACAAAGGTGGGATCGAGCGCCATCGCGAGGGTGGCGACGTGCAGCCCCAGCGCGCGCGCCTGGAAATCGAAAATCTCGAGGGCGAGCGGATCATTCTGCTGGGCGAGGCCTCGCAGCGCCATCGAGCGCTGCTTCGGGCCGCCGTCGTAACGGGTCAGCGCGTGATCGGGATGCCGCCGGAGCGCCTCCGCGAGCAGGTAAGGGAGGCCGGCCAGGGTGGTGTAGACCTCGACGCAGCCCCACGTCCGTCCGCATCCGCACGGGTAGGGCTTCGCGTCGAGCAGGTGCAGCGGCGCCGGCATGTGCGCCGCCTCCATCCCCGAAATCGTGTCTCCTTCGAGCGGCAGGCCGCTTCGATCGATATAGGCGCAGCCCAGGCCCGACCCGGGCGCCAGCATCACGACCGTCCCCGTGCTGTTTCCCCGTGCCCGTTGTGCTTCGGCAACGCCACCCATGTTTCCGTCGTTGCCGACAATCAGGGGAATGGCCACTCCGGCGCGCTCTGACAGCGCCTGCATATAGGTGGTGTGCACGTCGAAGCCGACGAACGTCTCGGGCAGGTTTGGCGACTGATCGAACACCCCGTACCGCTGGTAGGGGCCTGGGATGGCGAGACCGACCCCCCCGACCTGGGTCCAGGAGAGGCCATTGACCCGGAGGTATTCATCGATGGCGTCGACCCAGCGCGCCACGGTTTCATGGGGCCCGTGTTCGGAGCCCGTAGGCCGTTGCAGCAGCCTGGTCGACACCGCCGTGCCGTCTTCCCACACCGCTCCGACCTTGGACGTCGTTGCGCCGCCGTCCGTGCCGATGAAAACCTGACGCTGGGCCGCCATGTGCTGCCCTACAGTAATCCAGGGATAGCTTGCGCACCAACATCAGGGGTGTACGTTTTCGACGCCTCCGGCGTTATCACCTGTATGGACACCACTCGACACGATGAGGCCGGTGCCACGCCCACCCGGGCGTCCCGGCCCGCAAGGCCCCTGTTCCTGACCCCCCGAGAGCGGCAGGTCGTCCAGTTCCTGGTCGACGGCTGCTCGAACGACGATATTGCGACGCGTCTGAGGCTGCGGCCCCAGACCGTGAAGAATCAGCTCACGCGGATTTACACGAAAGCCGGCGTCTCCAGCCGGGTGCAGCTTGCCGTGGCCGCCATCCGGCAGGGTCTCGCGGAACCACACTGAAGCGACGACCTCAGCCGCACGTTCTCCTTGACGGGCCGCCACCTCGTCCGTAGGATCGGCTCGAATGTCCCACGTGCCGGCCGGCGTCGTCATCATCCTGGCGACGTTGGCGTCCGGCTGCTCCAGCCCTGAACGGACGCGTGCCGCGGCCGGCATCCAGCCCACGTACGACACGGCCACAGGCAAGCTGAAAGCGCTCACGCTCGACTCCAACCACAACGGCCGGATCGACACTTGGACCGACATGGACGGTGCGCACCCGCTCCAGACGCGGATGGACCGCAACGAAGACGGCAGGGTCGATCGGTGGGAGTACTACGACGGGCAGGGGAGCCTCACGAAGGTCGGATTTTCGCGGAAAGACGACGGGAAGCCCGACGCGTGGGCGTTTTCAGGGGCCGCCGGGACCATCGACCGGATTGAGATCTCGTCCGTCGGCGACGACAAGAAGATCGACCGGTGGGAACATTACGATGCCGCCGGCCTCATCGCTGTCGAAGAAGACACGAACGGGGACGGCGCTGTCGACAAGTGGGAGACGTACCATGCGGGGGCGTTGACCACCGCGTCGTTCGACGAGAATGACGACGGGATCGCCGAGCGACGGCTCACCTACCAGGCGTCCACACTCGTGATGATCGAGACGGGCCCCGACGGCCGCGGCGGCTTCGCAACCCGCGTCCAGGTGCGATAGGATCCACAATCATGAACCTCGATGCGCGGACCTTCGTCGCGGGTCACGGAGGGCTCGTCGGATCGGCCATCATGCGGGTGCTCCAGGCCCGGGGCGCGAGCAATCTCCTGACGGCAACCCGTCATCAGCTCGACCTCCGGGACCAGGCTGCCGTGAACTACTGGTTCCGCGCGAACCGGCCCGACTACGTCTACCTCGTTGCGGGCACGGTGGGCGGGATCATGGCGAACTCCACCCGTCCGGCGGAGTTCATCTACGACAACATGCTCATCCATGCGACGGTCGTGCACGCCGCCCACGAGTACACCGTGAAGAAGCTGTTGTACCTTGGAAGCTCCTGCATCTATCCGCGCGATTCCCACCAGCCGATGGTCGAAGAGGAGCTGCTGACCGGAGCGCTCGAACCGACGAACGAAGCGTACGCCATCGCAAAGATCGCCGGCATTAAGTTGTGCGAGGCGTACCGCAAGCAGTACGGCGACGACTTCATCTCGGCGATGCCCACGAATCTCTACGGGCCGAACGACAACTTCGACCTCACGAGCTCGCACGTGCTCCCCGCCCTGATCCGCAAGTTCCACGAGGCGAAGGTCGGCGGCCAGAAGCAGGTCGTCATCTGGGGCAGCGGCACGCCGAGGCGCGAGCTGCTCCACGTCGACGACCTCGCCGACGCGTGCGTGTTCCTGATGGATCACTACGACGGCGCGCAGCACGTGAACGTGGGGACCGGAGAGGATCTCTCAATCCGCGAGCTTGCCGAGACAGTTCGCGACGCGGTGTACCCGGCGGCGCAGCTGACGTTCGACACGTCGAAACCTGACGGCATGCCGCGCAAGCTCCTCGACGTGTCCAAGCTGCACGCGTTGGGATGGCGCCACCGGATCGGCCTGAAGGAGGGTGTGGCCTCCACGTACCAGTGGTTCCTGGAGCATCAGGCGTCCCTGCGCATGTCGGCCGCGCCGGCCGTCTAGCGTGGTGCCCGGCGGACGGACCTAGCCGCATGCCGTCCATTCCCGGTCGCGTCTCCCGCATATCCCTGCCCCCATTCGACGTCCTGAACACCAAGGCTGCCAGGCTGCGCGCCGAGGGCCGGCAGGTCATTACTCTCGGTCAGGGCGTCCCCGGCTTTGGGCCGCCGCCGGCCGCGATCGACGCGGCGAGCCGGGCACTCTCTGATCCCGCGACGCATCTCTACTGTCCAGACGCCGGGCGGCTGAGCCTTCGTCGAGCGCTCTGCGACAGGCTGCAGGCACATCACGGGATCGACGCCACGGCCGACGAAGTGATCGTGACCGCGGGCGGCAACCAGGCGTTCATGCTGGCCGTCACGACGCTGCTCGATCCCGGCGACGAGGTCATCCTGTCGACGCCGTACTTCGTGAACCACGAGATGGCCCTCCGTGCGGCTGGAGCGGTTCCCGTCGAAGCGTGCGTGCACGAAGCACAGGGGTTCCGGACCCGCTGGACGGATATCGACCCGCACATCACCGGACGGACCCGCGCCGTCGTGCTGTGCACGCCCAGCAATCCCACGGGCGCCGTGATCGCGCCCGGCGAACTGGCACGCATCGTCGTCGAGCTCAGGGCCCGCGGAATCGTCGTCCTGTGCGATGAGACATACATGCACTTCGTGTACGAAGCCGGGGGGGTGAAGGCGCCGACGGACGCGGGGGACGTTGCCGCTGCCGGCCGGATCGACCGGGCCGAGCAGCCCGGATCTGATGTCAGCGCCAGTGCCGCGGCGGTCGACGGCTGGCGCGACAACGTCGTCGTGCTCGGCACGTTCTCGAAATCCTTCGGGATGACCGGCTGGCGGCTCGGCTACCTGCTGGCGGCGTCTTCAGTCTGCGAACAGGCGATCAAGATCCAGGACGCGATGATCATCTGCGCGCCCGTGATCGCACAGATAGCCGCAGAAGCGGCGGTACGGGACGCCTGGCACTACCCGCACGACTATCATGACGAGCTGTTGAACCGGCGGCGGGTACTCGCGGAAGAACTGGCCACGATTCCCGGTCTCCACTGGAAGGCGGGCGATGGCGGGTTCTTTGCGTTCGTGCGCGTGGACGGCTGCACGGATTCGCTCGCCCTCTCGACCAAGATTCTCGACGCCGTCGATGTCGTGACGATACCCGGCGCGACATTCGGGTCGAGCGGCGAGGGCTATCTGAGGCTGTCGTACGGCGCGGCGGACGAACCGACATTGCGACAGGCATGTGCACGCCTCCGGGAGTTTTTCTCGCGGAACCGAGTGCCTGAGGTCTGAAGGCTTAAGTCGAAAGCGCTGATGTCTGAGAGCTGCGATCCGTCCGTCGCGATTAGTTGAACCCTGCGACGCGCCGGCGCAGCGTCTTCACATGTTCCCAGATTTGCGTCGCATCATCTCCCGCCTGGTCGTCGCCGGTTTCATCCCCGTCCGCCGGCTCCTCGCCGTCTTCGTGTCCAGCGAGCACATCGGGTTCCGCGGCATCTGAGGATTTCGGCGCGAGGCGCAGGTACTCTTCCAAATCGCGCAGCGCGCCGGCAAAATCCTGGAGATGGTAGGCGAGGAGGCCACGATCGCGAAGCTCGGAAATGGCGGAAGGGTCGACGCCGAGCAGCAGCGTCGAGATGAATCGAGCCTGCGGGAAGGAGCGCATCCGTACGTACAGCCGCTTCAGATTGACCAGCATCCGGACGACGATGTCGTGGCGCGTGGCGGGGAGCAGAAGTGTCCTGTCGAACGCCGCATCGTCGCCGACGTGCTGCCGCAGCAGTTGCCGGCAGTCGTAGGATGACAACCGGGCGCCGCCGTGGAACGGGTCGATGATGACGACGTCCGAGCCCGATTCCGGCCTGTCGCCCTGCCCGGCCCTGAGGAGGAAGTGGCCGGGGAAGTTCACGCCGTCGACGCGGAGCCCGGCGCGACGGGCGACCTCGAGGTAAATGACCGCAAGGCTGATCGGGATCCCGGTGCGGCGGTCGAGCACCTCGTTCAGGAAGCTGTTTCTCGGATCGTCGTACCGCTCGCGATTCCCTGCAAAGCCCTGCTCGTCGTACAGATATTCGTTGAACGCGCGGACGCTGTCTTCCTGCGGAAGGTCGGACGCCGCCCCGATGCGCGCGTGGGCCTCCTCGCCCATGCGGTCGAGCGTCGCCAGGTACGGCTGCGAATCGAGCGACGGGTACTCCACGCGTGCGATCGCCAGTGCCGCCCGCGCCAGGTCGTTGCCCGGTGCGTCCATGGCGAGCTGCAACTCCGCCGTGACCTCGGCGACGCGCGAGCTCAGATTCAGGGAGAAGGGCACACCTCGATTGTACCCGGTTCGGGGTTTCGGGTTCGGGGTTCCGGGATTCGGAGCCCGAGGTTCGGTGTTCAGATGTTACAGGGACCGGATCAGGGCAGGGGTGAACTCCGCGAGGGAGTCGATGACCGTGTCTGCGACAACCAGCGCTTCACGAGGATAGGTGCTGGCAATTCCGACGCATCGGAGGCCAGCGCCCTTGGCTGACTCGATGCCCCAGAGCGAATCTTCGATGGCGAGACACTCGGCCGCCGGGGTGGCGTGCAATTCGGCGGCACGCAGGTAGGGATCGGGCGCCGGCTTGCTCCGCGGCGTGTCGCCGGAAGCGACGATGAACCTGAAATGGCGGTCGAGCCTGGCCCGTCGGAGCACGACTTCGATCTCCGGCCTCAACGCTCCGGACGCGATCCCGAGTGCGTACTGTCCGGCGAGTGCTTCGATGCAGGCTGCCGCCCCGGGATAGAGGACATCCGCCGTCTCGAGCATGCCGTCGAAGACCCGGCCCTTTTCTGCGATCAGCGCCTGGAGTCTCGACGGGTCCAGGCCCCACCCGTGCGCCTCGCCGAGCGCCGAAAACACGCCGGCGTCGTCGTACCCGAGATAGGCCGAGTAGTACTCGTCGCGCGAGAGCGCCAGCCCGAGCCCGGCGAGCACTTCCTGGTATGCACGGAGGTGGAGAGGCTCGGAGTCGGCGAGCACCCCGTCGAAGTCGAACACGATGGCACGGATCATTTGTCTCAGCTCTCACATCCGCTGGCAGCGCTCAGACCCACCCTTGTCCGATCCGGGACTGCGCTCCGAAGGTCAGACTTCAGCGTCGAACTCGAGCCTTCGAACCTCAGCCTTCGAACTTCAGCCTTACTTGTGTCCCGCCGGGCCCATCCTCTCGCCTGCGCGGATTGGGATCGCAAGCCGGTTCTCGCGTGGAGGATAGGGGCAATCGTAGACCGGGTTGTAGTAGCAGTAGGGGTGGAACGCGCGATTGAAGTCCAGATCGTAGATTTCCGTTGCCGTGCGTTCGAGCTCCAGGTAGCGCCCGCCAGTATACGTTTCGGTCCCGTTCGTCAGGTCGCCGAAGGGCACGAAGAGGCGCCGCATGTCCTCGCCGACTTCGACGAACGCTGTCAGGCTGACAGGTTGTCCCTTCAGGGTGAAGTTGAGCATGCCGACGCGGCGATGGGGCCGCGGCTGGCCGTTCGAGGACGGGATATTGAGCACGGTGTCGCTCGCGGCGACGGTGAGCGCCGCCGGCACTCGGTAATCGGGCGATACGGGAAAGTAGCTCAGCGGAGGAAACGACGCGCGCTGCGCTCGGGGGATGGGAGAGTCGTCCGACTCTCGCATGAATTGATCCTTCGAGGCATGCCACGCGCTGATCTCGTCGGAGTACGGCACGTCACCCGGGCTGCAGGCGCCGCCCGCCACTGCGAGGAGCACCGCACACAGCAGAAAGCTTCCCCTCAATCTGAGCCGTCCCTCGTGCCGCCGCCGTAGGGAGCACGCACGGGCGAAGGCGTCGCGGCTCTCGGCCGTCCTGGCACCCGGCAGCCCCTCGACGCACAGGAACGATGTCATGAGGGCGGAACTCAATCAGAAAATGTATGCGCGTCGATCCAGCACGGCATCGGCGATGGCGCGGCGGGCGCTGACGGTATCCACGGCCGGTGTCTTGAGGAGCCGGCGCAGCGCGGCAAGGAGTGTCCGCAGGGTATCGCCCTGGGCCATTGCCGCGAGCGCGGTACGCGCCGCGGTCTCCACCCGGCCCGCTGCGTCGTATACGAACACCTGGGCCGCATGGTCGTGCAGCGTCTGGCCGCCGGCGGCCAGGCTTCGCAGTAGCACGCTTTCGGCCGCGAACACGTCGATGATGATGTCGGCCGAGAGAGTCAGCACTTCCTGCTGGTCGGTCAGGCTCTCGCCGTAAGTCTGGAGCGCCGTGCCGATCACCACCAGCGCGACCTTCTTCATCGACGCGACCGTCCGGCGTTCTGCCGCGAGAGCGGTATCGGGCCGACTGTCCGGCAGCGCAGGAGTGAGAAGCTCGTCCTGAACCTTCCGGGCAGCGGCGATGAGCGGCAGCGTGCCCTTCAATGCGCGGCGCACGAGCATCCCGGGGATGAGGAGACGGTTGATCTCGTTGGTACCCTCGAAGATCCGGTTCACGCGGGCATCGCGGTAGTGCCGCTCGGCGGGATAATCGCGAACGAACCCGTTGCCGCCGTGGATCTGCACGTTCTCGTCGACGATGAAGTCGAGCATCTCGCTGCCAGCGACTTTCAGGATCGAGGCTTCGATCGCGAACTCCTCGAGCGCCGCCAGCATGGCAGGCCCCCCGTCGGCGGCGTCAACCGGGCCCGCGTTCTGCAGCGCCCCGTCGATCAGGCCGGCGGTCCGGTACAACATGCTCTCGACAGCGAACTCTCGAATCGTCATCTCCGCGAGCTTGTGCCTGATCGCTCCGAAGCTGCCGATCGCGCGGCCGAACTGCTTGCGCTGCGAAGCATACGTGGCAGCCTCGGCGACGACGGCACGCGCGCCCCCGCTGCACATCGCCGCGAGCTTGAACCGGCCGTAGTTCAGCACGTTGAAGGCGACCTTGTGCCCGCTGCCGATTACCCCCAGCACGTTGTCAGCCGGCACCTTCGCATCCTGCAGGATGAGCGGCGTCGTCGATGATCCGTGCAGCCCCATCTTGTGTTCTTCCTGCCCGCTGCTGACGCCGGAGAAGCCGCGCTCGATGATGAACGCGGTGAACTGCTCGCCGTCCACCTTGGCAAAGACGATGAAAATGTCGGCGAAGCCCCCGTTCGTGATCCACATCTTCTCGCCAGTGAGCGTGAAGCTTCCGTCCGGCATCCGCGTGGCGCGGGCTCTTGCCCCGAGCGCATCCGACCCCGACCCCGACTCACTGAGGGCATAGGCGCCCGTGGCTTCGCCGCTGACCAGTCGCGCCAGATACCGGGCCTTCTGTCCAGACGTCCCGAAGCACATGAGTGGTGTGATGACGAGGCCGGTCTGTGCGCCGAACGTCGTGGCAAACGACGCCGAGCGCCCCATCGCCTCTCCGACGATGACGGAACAGACCTTGTCGAGCCCGACGCCTCCGAAGGCCTCTGGGACGTCGGTGCCCAGCAGGCCGAGCTCGCCTGCACGCCGGACGAGCTGCCGCGCGAGCGTCCAGTCCTTCTGCTCGAGCCGCCCGATGACGGGAAGAACTTCGTTGGTGACGAACTCGTCCGCCGTCTGGCCGATCAGGCGGTGCTCGTCGCTCAGCATTTCGCGGGTCAGCACGCCTCCGTCCGGGAGGTCGTCGAGCAGCCACGAGCCGCCGTGCACGGTCGTCGCGATAGTCATACGCGCTCCCTCATATCCGCTCGAAAATCCCGGCCGCGCCCATGCCCCCGCCGACGCACATGGACACGAGACCGTACCGCGACTGGCGCCTGCGCATTTCGAACAGCAGGGTGGTCGTCAGCCGGGCGCCCGTGCACCCCAGCGGATGGCCGAGGGCGATGGCGCCGCCATTCACGTTGAGACGCGCCGGATCGATCGGCAGGTCGCGGAGGCAGGCGATCACCTGCGCCGCGAAGGCTTCGTTGAGCTCCACGAGATCCATGTCGTCGAGCGTCAGGCCGGCGAGCTTCAGCACCTTCCGAATCGCGGGAACCGGCCCGATGCCGAATCGCTCGGGCTCGACGCCGGCGGTGGCGAACGCGACGTAGCGGCCGAGGGGCGCGAGCTTCAGCTCCCTCGCCCGGTCCGCATCCATGACGATGACCGCGGCCGCGCCGTCGCTCATTTGCGACGAGTTGCCTGCCGTCACCGTTCCCTTGACGTGAAACGCCGGCCGCAGCCTGCCGAGCGCTTCCATCGAGCTGTCGCGACGCGGCCCCTCGTCGATGCGGAACTCGCCGGGGATCGCGAGGGGCACAATCTCTTCGTTGAACCGGCCGCTGTCGATCGCGGCGAGCGCGCGCTGGTGGCTGCGCAGGGCGAATGCGTCCTGCTCTTCGCGCGACGCCGATGCCTCGCGCGCGTGGGTCTCGGCCACGAGCCCGGTCGTCAGGTACACGTCCGGATAGCTGTCCACCAGCGAGGGGTTCGGTGAAACCTTGTGGCCGCCCATCGGGACGAGGCTCATGGATTCGGTTCCGCCCGCGACGACCACGCGCGCACCGCCGACCATGATGCGTTCCGCCGCCGAAGCGATCGCCTGCAGCCCCGACGAGCAGAACCGATTCACCGTCACCGCGGATGCGGTCACCGGAACGCCAGCCCGGAGGCTGGCGATCCGCGCCACGTTCAGCCCCTGCTCGGCTTCCGGCATGGCGCACCCCAGGATCACGTCGTCGATCTCGGCCGGGTCAATCCCTGGCGCGCGCCGGAGCGCCTCCGCAATCACCGTGGCAGCCATCTCGTCGGGCCGCGTGGCGCGCAGCGCGCCGTTCGGCGCCTTCCCGACCGCCGTCCTCACCGCACTGACGATGACCGCGTCCTTCATGGTGTGCCTGCCTCGAGCTGGCCGAAGTCCTGGAGCAGGTCTTCGAGGGCCTCGCCGACCTCTCGGGCCTGTCCGTCGAACAGGTGGTTCGCCATGTCGATCACGACCAGTTCCTTCGGCTCCTGGAGTTTCGCGTAGAAGTTCCACATGCCCTGGACGGGACATACCTCGTCGGCTTCCCCCTGCACGAAGAACTTCGGCTTGGTGCTCGCCAGGGTCGCTTCGAACGTGTAAACCTGGCCGGAGACCGACGTCTCGACCGGGGGCGCAATGCCGATGAGAGCGGACACTCTCGGGTCCCCGGCGCCGACCTCCAGCGCCACCCAGGCGCCGAACGAGAAGCCGGCAGCCCAGAGTGGCGCGCCGGGATGCCGTGCGGCCATGTAGTCGAGGGCAGCCCGGAAATCCGCATTCTCCCCCTCGCCCTGGTCGAATTGGCCCGCACTGCGGCCGACCCCGCGAAAGTTGAAGCGCAGCACCGCGCATCCGATGCGGGCGAGGCCCTTGGCTCCCTGATACACGGCTTTCGTGTGCATCGTGCCGCCAAATTGCGGATGTGGGTGGGCGAAGACGACAGCCGCGCGAATGCGGATGCGGGCGGCCGTGGACGGCTCGTCCAGCAGCGCTTCCAGCGGCCCGGCGGGGCCGGTAAGGTCCGTGACGGAGGGCATGGATCAGTCCGGGCGTGAATCGCGTTCGAGAAACCTGGTTACGATCTCGGCAAACTGTTTTGGCCGGGTGAGCATTCCGATGTGACCTGACCTCTCCATCTTCTCGTACTGTGCTCCCGGAATGAGCGACAGATACGTCCGCGTCACAGCGGGAGGCACGATCTGATCGAGTGCGTCGTCTCCCGTGATGACGAGCGTCGGCGCCCTCACGCGGGCGCAGTCCGGGGCGAAGTCGATGTGTTGCTGGAGCGTCACTCTCGCGGCCATGCGCGACGGCACCATGGGTGCGGCCACCACGCGGGCGCCGTGCAGGGCCACGAATGCCAGCCGTTCGGGCCAGGTGTCGTAAGCGGCCCGGATCTCCGGCCAGACCCGCATCGGGGCCGTGGCGACGAATTCCGGGGCGGACCTCCAGGGGCTGGCGACGTAGGCCCGCTGACGGGCGTTCGGCACCCAGTCGGGGGAAGGTGACGACGCGAGGACAAGCGAGGTGATCTGCGCAGGACGCCGGGCCGCATACCGGAGGGCGATGAAGCCGCCGTAAGAGATGCCGCAGAGCGCCGCACGCTCGATACCCGCCTCCCGGAACACGCCGTCGAGCTGCCGGATGTAATTGTCGAACCCGAGTGCGGGGTCGAACTTCGCACCTGATCCGATGTCGCCGCACAGCGTGTACGAGACCGTGCGGCAGCGCTTCTGCAGTTCTCGCAGCGTGGGCCGCAGCCATTCCCACCGCCCCTGGAGGCCGGGTATGACGATGAGCGGAGGTCCGGTGCCGTGATCGAACACGATTCGCAGTTCCAACCTCCGGCGCCCCCGAACCCGAACCCGGAGTCCGAATCCCGGGTTCCTGGCAGTCGCCTCAGTTCCTGAGCAGCTTTCCTGTCTTCAGCGTGTGCGCGATCCGTTCCTGCGTCTTCCGCTCGCCGCAGAGGCTCAGAAAGGCTTCGCGCTCGAGGTCGAGCAGCCCGGCTTCGTCGAGGGTCGTGGCGTGCGTGAGGTTGCCACCCGCCAGCACCCACGCGAGCTTGCGCCCGATGAGCGCGTCATGTTCGCTGATCCGGCCGGCCCGCCAGGCCAGGTGTACGCCGAGCTTCAGCGCCGCCAGGACGCCTTCACCCCCGACCCGGATCCCGGCTCTCGGCTGCGCGGGCACATGCTCCCGCACGCCGGCCAATGCGGATGCTTTCGCGTCGGCCAGCAGGCGGTCGCGATTCATGGAAATACCATCTGCCTCTCGAAGGTAGCCGAGCCGCCGCGCGTCGGGGCCGCTCGTCGAGGTCTTCCCAAAGCCAAGCGTCTCGAACACGCGCTGCACGAACGGCATGAGGTCCGCGCCGGGAGGCGCCGCGTCCATTGCACGGGCGAGCATTTCCTTCGTGCCTCCGCCAGCGGGGATCAGGCCGACCCCGACTTCGACCAGGCCCATGTAGGTCTCAGCCGCGGCCTGCACACGGCTTCCGTGCAGGGCGATTTCGCATCCCCCCCCGAGCGTGAGGCCCGCAGGGGCGACGACGACCGGCACGTCTGCGTGCTTCAACGCCATGGTCGCGCTCTGGAACGCGCGGATCATCAGGTCCACGTCCTCCCAGTTGCCTTCCTGTGCCTCGAGGAGCAGGAGCATGAGGTTGGCGCCCGCCGAGAAGTTCTGGGCATCGTTCGCCACGATCAGCGCGGAGTAATTCGCGGCAGCTTCGCGGATGCCGGCGTGCAGCATCTCGATCGTATCGCCGCCGATCGCGTTCATCTTCGAATGGAACTCGACGCAGAGGACGCCGTCGCCGACGTCGACGAGGCTCGCGCCGGCGTTGCGCCGGACGACGCCTCCGGATCGCGCGGCGCCAAGCAGCGTCGGGACTCGCGTCGACGCGCCCCGGAGCTCGAACGGGCCCGCTTCCCAGCCGAAACCCCACCGCATCGCGCGGTCGACGTCCGCCGGCGAGTACGCCACCGCAGGCGCGATGCGCTCGGCGTAGTCGAGGGTCGACACGAGCGTGTCGCGAAGAAAACGCCCGACCTTGTCCTGTCCGGCCATCAGTTTCCGTACGCGTTCGGCGACGTCCTCGATCGCCCGCGCCGCATCCAGCGCCGGGAGACGCACCTGCTGCTTCGGGCGATACTCCATCGTTGCCGGGTCGAGCGTCAGGATGTCACCCGCCGCGGTCCTCCTGTAAAAGCCCTGTCCGCTCTTTGCGCCGAGCCAGCCCCGCCGCACCATCTCGTCCACGAGGGGAGGGACCTCGAACATCGCACGATCGGCGGCGCTCTCCAGCCGTTCGGAAAGGGTGCGCGCCACGTGTGCGAGCACGTCGATGCCGGCGATGTCCATGGTCCGGAACGTGGCGCTCTTCGGCCGGCCGATTGCAGGACCGGTGATGGCGTCGATTTCCTCGATCGTGAGGTCGCCCGCCGCGAGTGCCCGGAACACCTGCATCACGCCGTGGATCCCCAGGTGATTCGCGATGAAATTCGGCGTGTCCCTGGCGATCACCACGCCCTTGCCGAGTCGATGGTCGGCAAACGCGACAATCGTCTCGACCACGTCCGGGCTGGTGTCCGGGGTCGGGATGACCTCCAGGAGCCGGAGATAGCGGGGCGGGTTGAAAAAGTGAGTGCCAAGGAAGTGGCGGCGGAACCCTTCGGATCTCCCGTCGCCCAGCGCGGAAATGGGAATGCCGGACGTGTTGGAGCTGACGATCGCGTTCGCGCGCCGATGCGACTCGATCCGGCCGAACAGCGACTGCTTGACGTCGAGACGCTCGACGACCGCCTCGATGATCCAGTCGCTCTGGCCGATGGCCGCGATGTCTTCGTCGAGCCCGCCGGTGCGTATCAGGGTGTGCGTCGTGGGAGTGAAAAACGGATCCGGCCGGAGCGCCCGCGCCCGCTCGAGGCCGTCGCGGGCCGTCTCGCGGGTGACGTCCAGCAGGAGGGTCCCGACGCCCGCGTTGGCGAGGTGAGCGGCAACCTGCGCGCCCATGGTCCCGGCGCCGATTACGCTGGCGGTCTTGATTCTCAGAGCCATCGAAAGTGGTTTGAGTCTGGTTGTGCGGCTGTCCGCGCGTCGAGATGGTCCGGGGATCATACTCCGGTCGCGTGTTTTGCCTGATGATGTCGCGCGAGCCGGAGGTCGCGGCGGCACAGAGACACGGGCCCCCGGCGCAGCCGGTGAAGAGATCGTCGCTTCCCATTGCGCCCCGGTTTGCCGGTGGTGTGGCGCTTTTGCCGACAAAATGAAGATTTACTGCGGAATCTCGACGGACCGCCGAAGAATGGGGCCCAGCGGAGGGCGAGCGGGAGTATACAGAAGTATGCTCGACGAAACGCAGCAACAGGCGATCGTGACGCGGCTGAATCGAGTGGAAGGGCAGATTCGCGGTATTCGCCGCATGGTGCAGGAGCCGCGGCTCTGCATCGAGATACTGCAGCAGCTGTCGGCGGCGGAAGCCGCGCTCAATCGAATCAGCCTCGGCGTCTTCAAATTCCACGTGGAGCACTGCGTGCCCGTTGGTGTCGCCGAGGGGGAGCCCGAGACGACGAAGCAGTTGAGCGAGCTCGTGGATATCTTCGACCGCTTCGCACGGTAGGGCAGCGTCGACCCGACGCGGTTTTCCGGTGCCGACGGGTTGCGATAAACTGGAACCCCGAATTTCCGCTGAGGATTCGGGGTTTTTTGTGTCCGTGAGAACGCAGGAGCCGAAATGAAGTCATTGCGCATCGCGATTGCGTCGATAGTGTTCGCCGCGGCTGCACTGCTCGCCTCGTCGGCGCCCGCGCAGACGAAGGGAAACGCCACGTTGTCCGGCAAGGTCGTTGACGACAAGGGGCAGCCCGTCGCCGATGCGGCGGTGACCGCCCTCATGGTGGGACAGTCCGACCCCCTCACGGCGAGGACCGACAAGAAGGGCGAGTGGAAAATCAAGAATCTCTCCGAGGGCCAGTGGCGGCTCGAGATCAGCAAGGAGGGGCTCGAGACCAATCGGCAGGTCGTCGAGATTCGTAACGACAAGGTGCCTCCGGTGAATGTCACCCTGGCCAAGGAAGCCGCGAAGGTCGATCCGACCGTCGAGATCAATCTGGCCGTGGCGCATGCAGCGGAGCTCGCGCAGGCCGGGAAGATCCCGGAGGCCCGCAAGATTTACGAGGATCTGCTCGTGAAGTACCCGACGGTCTACCAGCTCGAGGGTCTGATCGCACGCACCTACGCCGTCGAGAACAACTCCGCCAAGGCGCTGGAGCACCTGAATCTGGCGCTCGAGAAGGATCCGACGAACGTCGACCTGAAAATCCTGCAGGCCGACCTCATGATGGAGGCGGGCGACAAGGCCGGAGCCAAGGCGATCCTGGACGCCGTCGACATGAAGCAGGTGAAGGATCCATTCCCCTTCATCAACGCCGCCATCGTCACGATCAACCAGGGCAAGGGGGACGAAGCCGCCGAGTCGCTCACGAAGCTGCTGGCCCAGTTCCCCACGCAGCCCGAGATTTTTTACTACCGCGGACGCGCATATGTCGTCGCGAAGAAATTCGACGAAGCGAGAGTGGATCTCGACAAGTTCATCTCCCTCGCTCCTGCGGCAAAGGAAGCGGCGGATGCGAAGCGGATCCTGGATCAGCTGCCGAAGAAGTAACCCGCGGTGAGGCAACTGCCTGCCCTTGCCGCACTCGGCCTGCTGGTATCCGCCTGCGGCGGATCCAGCGGGGCTCCGTCCGACACTCCAACGGCTGCTCCCACGACGGCCAATCCATGCTCGTCGGTCGCCGCCGACGCCGACGACGAACAGGCCGTACCCCCGTCCGGACCCGATTCCGCACGGGCGCTCAAGACGCACGTACCTGACGGCAATTCGCGCTGGCGGGTGCTCGACGCACTGTGGACCCACAGTGAGGCGGAAGCCCGGCAGGGTGCGCGCACGCTGGCGGGCCGGACAGCGGCCCCCGCGCGCACCCGCACCGCCGACATGGGCGAGATTGCCGTCGTCCAGGACCAGGGCGACATCGTCCTTCCGCCCAACCCGTACGATCTTCTGAACCTGGGTCTGCGGTTCACCCGCAATGGATCCGGCGGCTACGACGTGAGCCGGTTCCAGGGCGGCTTCCGCGCGGCGCTCGGTGCACCGTTGACGCTCACCGACGACGACAGCGCGAGCAGCACCGTGCCGTTCGCCTTCCAGTTCTATGGGCGCACCGAGACTGCCGCGTTCGTGAATTCAGACGGGAACGTCACGTTCGAGCAGGCGGACAAGTCGAGCACGGAACGGAACGTCGCACGCCTCCTCACGGGTCCCCCGCGGGTCTCACCGTTCCTGGCCGATCTCGATCCGACGATCGCAGGCGGTCGGGTCTTCCTCGACACGGCCGCGGATCGCTACACGGTGACGTGGTGCAATGTGCGCGGCTTCGATACGCAGCGGACGACGACTGTCCAGACCACGCTGCTCCCGAGTGGCGTGATCGAGATGGTCTATGCGCCGTCCATCACGCTGCGTGACGCGATCGTAGGGCTCTCGCCAGGCAGGACCGGTGATTTCCGGACCGTGAATCTCAGCGATGCCGGCCCCATCCCCGGTGGCCCGGCCGCCGTGGGGGAGCGGTTCGCTGAAAATCCGCAGCTCGACCTGGTGGCCCTCTCGAAGAAGTTCTACAGCACGCACCCGGACAATTACGACCAGCTCGTGTTCTGGACCGATTCGCCGCTCATCACCAATGCGTTCGCGTACGAAACGACGGTCAAGAACGAAGTGAGCGGAATCGGCGTCAACACGTACGATCTGTCCGGAGACTTCGGGAGCGCGGGCCGTCTCAGGAGCGTGGTCGTCATGGACTGGCTCGGCAAATACCCGGACAGTCCCACGCAGAAGTTTCTCGGCGACAACAGCACGCTCAGCCTCATCGGCCAGGAAACGGGGCATCGATGGCTTGCCGAGCTCGAATTCCGCGATCGGACCGGAGCGCGGTCCGACGCGTTGCTCGGGCGTGACCTCGCGCACTGGAGCTTCTTTTTCGACTCGGACGCGTCGGTCATGGAGGGAAACGACATCGAGGATCTCGGTGGGGGATCGTTCCGGACCATCGCGACCGTGCAGCGTTACAGCCTTCTCGATCAGTATGCGATGGGGCTCGTGCCCGACACGGCGGTCCCGCCATTCTTCTATGTCGAGAACCCCGTCAACATGTCGGCGTCCCGAACGCGCGAATCGGCTCCGGAAGCGGGCATCACGTTCAACGGCACCCGGCGGGACGTCCTCATTCAGGACGTGATTGCGGTCCTTGGCCCGAGGGCTCCATCCGCGGCGGATTCGGCGAGAGTGCATCGGCAGGCATTTGTCTATGTTCCGACCGCCGGCCGTGCGGCGGATGCCGCGCAGGTGGCCAAGCTCGATCAAATCCGGCGCGCGTGGGAAGGATTCTTCCTGCAGGCCACTGGCGGCCGGATGGCGGCGATCACCGCGATTCGGTAGCGCAGCGTTTCCGGCGTCAGGCCGGCCGAAGAGCCGAGTCTATAATCCCTGCATGAAACACCTCGCCGCGATCCTGCTCGTCGCCGCCGTGCTGGCGCCGCGCCAGGGCGCTTCGCAGATGGACGTCCGCAAGCTGGACGCCATCGAACCCCTGGTCACGCAGGCGATCGCCGAGAAGAAGCTCCCCGGCGCGGTGGTGCTCGTCGGCCGCGGAGACAAGACGCTCTACCAGAAGGCCATCGGGAACCGCGCCGTCGTGCCAGCCGTCGAGCCGATGACGCTCGACACGATGTTCGATCTGGCATCCCTCACGAAGGTGGTGGCCACCACGACGAGCGTCATGATTCTTCTCGAGGAGGGGAAAATCAGGCTGAGCGACCGGGTGGCGTCCTTCGTGCCTGGATTCGAAAGATACGGCAAGGGGGACATCACCGTGCGCCACCTGATGACCCATTCGTCTGGCCTGCGTCCTGACGTAGACCTGGCCGATGCGTGGAGCGGGTACGACGCCGCGATCAAGCTCGCGATCGACGAAGTTCCTGCGTCGCCGCCCGGTGAGCGTTTCGTCTACAGCGACATCAACTACTTCCTGCTCGGCGAGATCGTCCGCCATGTCAGTGGTCACCCGCTGAACGAGTTTGCCGCTGAACGGATTTTCGAGCCTCTCGGGATGAAGGACACGACCTTCCTTCCTCCCGCGTCCCGTCGCGGCCGGATCGCCCCGACCGAGCGTTGCACCCCGTTCGGATGGCCGTGCGACGGCCCGGGAGCCGCGATGCTCCGTGGCGTGGTGCACGATCCGACGGCGCGGCGGATGGGGGGCGTGGCCGGCCACGCAGGGCTCTTCAGCACCGCCGCGGACCTCGCCGTCTTCTGCCGCATGCTCCTCGCCGGGGGCGAGTATCGCGGCACCCGGATCCTGTCTCCGCTCACCGTGGCCAAGATGACCACCCCCGCGTCAGGGCCGGGGGAGCGGAACGTGCGCGGCCTCGGGTGGGACCTCGATTCCGCCTTCTCGTCGAATCGCGGCGAACTGCTGCCGCTTGGGTCGTTCGGGCATACCGGCTTCACCGGCACATCGCTCTGGATCGATCCCTCGACTGAGCTGTTCGTGGTGTTCCTGTCGAACCGGGTGCATCCGGACGGAAAGGGAGACGTGACCCCGCTGCGCGCGCGGATCGCCACCATCGCCGCCTCTGCGATTACCGATCTGCCGCCGAACTTCCGGAGCACCGCCATCCTGACGGGGCGCGAGTTCGGTCCATCCGGCCCCGCACCCGCGCTGCTGCCGCCGAGCCCGGCGGCCACCGGCATCGACGTGCTGCGCGCGAACGGGTTCGCGATGCTGCGCGGCAAGCGCATCGGACTGGTCACGAATCACACGGGAGTGGCGCGCGACGGGGCGACGACGATTGACCTGCTGCACGGCGCCAGGGATGTCACTCTCGTCCGCCTGTTCAGCCCCGAGCACGGCATCCGGGGAATCGTGGATGCGGCGGTTCCATCCGAGACCGACGAGAGAACAGGTCTCCGCGTCGAGTCGCTCTACGGTGAATCGCGACGGCCGACTCCCGCGATGCTGGAGGGGCTCGACGCAATCGTCGTCGACCTCCAGGACGTCGGCGCCCGGTTCTATACCTACACGACCACGATGGCCTACGTGATGGAGGAGGCTGCGAAACGGAAGCTCCCCGTCATCGTCCTGGACCGGCCGAACCCGATCGACGGCTTCCAGATCGAGGGGCCGACGATCGACAAGAGTGCGCTCGCCTTCACGGCGTACTTTCCGATGCCGGTGCGCCACGGCATGACCATCGGTGAGCTCGCGCGCCTCTTCAATGCCGAGAACCGGATCGGCGCCGACCTCACCGTCGTGCCCGTGAAGAACTGGCAGCGCGAGCAGTGGTTCGATTCGACCGGGTTGCCGTGGGTCAACCCTTCGCCGAACATGCGCAACCTGAACCAGGCGACGCTCTACCCTGGCATTGGCGCCATTGAAGGCTCCAATATCTCGGTCGGTCGCGGCACCGACACGCCTTTCGAACAGATTGGTGCCCCGTGGGTCGACGGCGTGGCCCTGTCTGACGCGCTGAACGGCCGGTCGCTGCCGGGCATCCGCTTCTACCCGGTGCGGTTCACCCCCACCACCAGCAAATATGCGAACGAGGCCTGCGGCGGCGTCTTCATGATCGTCACCGACAGGCTCGCGCTGCACCCGGTGCGGGTGGGCGTCGAGATTGCGGCGATGCTGCAGAAGCTGTATGGCACCAGATACGAGCTCGAATCGACGGAGCGCCTGTTCGGGCTGAAGGAGGGCATCGCGCGAATCCGCGCCGGCGAGGATCCGTCGGGCGTCGCCAGCAGCTGGGCCGCGGGCGAGGCCCAGTGGCGGCTCATGCGGAACAAGTATCTGTTGTACCGATAGAGGCTCACGGTCGCATCGGGCGGGCGGCGGCCATTTGCCATGATGCCGCGGGCGTGTCTCTGAAGCGCCGCGCGGTCCCCGCTGTCGCGCGTCAGCCCTTGCGCTTGTCGGTGTACATCCTGTCGTCTGCTGTCTTGATGACGGCGACGACGTCTGAGGCGTCCGCCGTGACCTCGGCGCAACCGATACTGAGGCCCACTCCGTCCGGAAGCGTTGCGGTTTCGGATCGCGCGAACACGATCTTGAGCTCCCTGGCTTTGCGCTCGGCCGCCCCGAGGCGGCATGAGATGAGGATGAGGAACTCGTCGCCTCCCCAGCGGAACACATAGTCCGCTTCCCGCACGCTGCGCACGAGAAATGCGGCGACGCGCTGGAGCACGCGATCCCCCTCCTCGTGTCCCAGGCTGTCGTTGATCACCTTGAAGCGGTTCACGTCGATGAAGAGCAGCGACAGCGGGATCCCGTAGCGCCGGTGCCGACGGATCTCGCGGCTGATGACATCCTCGAAGAAGCGGCGGTTCCGGCACCCGGTCAGCGCATCTCTCGTGACGAGCTCCCGCAGTTCGCCCTGGGCGGATTCGAGGCGCTTGTTCGTCACGCGCAGCTCGTACGTCATGTCCTCGAACGTCATGAGCTGCATGCCGAGCGCCATCGCGAGGTAGAGCGCCAGGTTCAGAAACGTGGCGCGATCCGAGAGGCCGAGTGACCCCTGCCCGCCGAACGCCCACGAGGCGTTGGCGCCACCGAGCGCAATCATCGCGGTTCCCACCACCGCGGCCCCGAGCAGGCGCGTCTGGCGCGTCAGCGCCAGGTAGGCCACGCCCGCCGCGGCGAAGCACGCGGCAATCATCAGGTGCCCCGGTGCGTGGACGACCCGGGCCCCCAGGCCCACCGGCGCGAGCGTGAACCAGATCAGGACCGGGAGCAGGACCAGCGCGTAGCCTTTCTGGACCCTCGGTTTGGTGCGGTACGCATCGGCGCTGATCACGAACACGAGCGCGCTCAGGATGCCGACGAATTGCGACAGCCCGTACATCGCATCGTTGGCCTTGTAGTTCACGAAGCGGCGGGCAATCAGGAAGGGCGAGATGGCCCCGAGCGTCCACGCCAGGATCCAGAAACGGATGTAGAGGCGGCGGCGGTAGAAGTAGAGCAGGAACAGCAAACCCGTGACCAGCACCGCCGCACCGGCCAGGAGAAGCCGCGGATTCAGAACACCCCCCGCAGCGGGGAGGGTCTGTAAATGCGGATCGACGGACTGGGCAATCAGGAAGCGGGCGGTCGGGGTCATGCTGCTCGAGTTTTCGGGTTCGTTGGACCGCTGTGCCCTGAAAACATCGGCCCGGGCCCGTCAGTACAGCCGGTAGAGCATCACGTAGACGATGACGCCGGTGACCGATACGTACAGCCAGATGGGAAACGTCCAGCGGGCGATCGCGACATGGCGGTCGAAACGGGCCCGCAGCCCTCGGCTGAGCGTGATCATCGCGAGTGGGGGTACGGTCGCGGCCAGGATCACATGACTGATCAGGATCGCGAAGTAGACCATCCGGATCGGTCCCCGCCCCGGGAATGGCTTCGATCCGATGTTGGCGTGATAAATCACGTAGGAGGTGAGAAAGAGCGTGGACACCACGCACGCGCTGATCATGGCGGCCCTGTGGAGGCGCACCCGCCCCCTCCTGATCCAGGTGTAGCCAATCAGGAGCAGAACACCGGACGTCGCGTTGAGCGACGCGTTGAGGAGCGGCAGGTCAGACAGCGTCAACGGCAGGCTCGGACACGCGCCGCTATCACGAGCGGCCCGCGATCATCATGAGCCACAGCACGGGCAGGTAGAGGATGGACCCGAAAAACAGCCGCCTCGCATCGGACACCTTGCGTGTGCGCGCGAACTTCACGGTGAGACCCAGGAAGAGGAGCGAGAGCACCAGCGCGGCGACGAAGTACACCGTCCCGGTCATCCCGATGAGCGTGGGCGCCAGGCTCACCGGCAGCAGCGCCAGACAATACAGCATGGCCTGGCGACCCGTGCTCCGGCCATCGGGTTCCACCACCGGCAGCATCGGGAAGCCCGCGCGGGCGTAGTCCTCGCGATAGATCCACGCGATCGCGAGAAAGTGCGGGAGCTGCCAGAGAAACACGATGGAGAAGAGCACCCACGCGCCGCGCGCGAGGCCGCCGCTGGCGGCCGCCCAACCGATGACAGGCGGCAGCGCGCCGGGGATCGCGCCGACAACGGTCGAGAAGGACGATCGGCGCTTCAACGGCGTGTAAATCGCCGCATACGTGACGAGCGTCGCGAGGGCGACCATCGCCGACAGCCCATTGACGCCAGCGGCGAGGATCGCCAGCCCCGCGATCGACGTTGCGGCGGCGAACACCAGCGACTCGCCCGGCTGCAGCCGGCCATCGGGAACGGGCCGCATCCGCGTCCGGCGCATCAGCCCATCCGATTTGCGCTCGATCACCTGGTTGAACGCCGACGCGCCGCTCGCGACGAGCGCGGTGCCGGCCACCGTGAACACGATGCGCCCGGCATCCGAAATGTCCCCCCCGGCCATCACGTAGCCCACGAGGGAGGACGCGACGACCAGCAGATTGAGGCGGGGCTTCGCGAGCGCGACGAAGTCGGTCGTGCGGCTTCTCGCCTGCGGGAGAGCGACGGCCTCGGCGCCGCTTTTCACGGCCGGCCCTCGCGTCCGGCCTCGAGGTGTACTCCACGCGCCTGACTTCCCACGTCGAACTCCGAGCGCAGCATGGTGTATCGGGCACCGGACACGTCGACCCGGGCGCCACGAATCGCCCTGGCGTCGATGACCGGCTTGAACGCGCGCAATGTCAGGATGAGAGAAGTGCCCAGGACGAGTGCACCGTTCACGACATGGAGCGTGTTGATGAACGGCTGGAGAGCGGACCACACCACGAAAGCCCCCAGCGTCGCCTGGAGGAGCGCGAGCATGACGAGGAGCGCCGCCGGCCGGACGAGCTCCCGCGCGTCGCGGTGACGCCGGTACACACAGGCAGCCGTCGTGAGGATGGCCGCGACGACGGCAAGTGCGCCGACGCGATGCGCAAAATGGATGGCGATGGCCCCCGACCAGGCTGGCGGCACGATGTGACCAGAAGCGAGCGGAAACGTCGGGATCGCCAGCCCGGCTCCCGTGTGCCGCATCGTCGCACCCAGCAGAATCTGCACGTATACCAGACCGGTCGTCGCGCCAGCGATTCGCCGAAGAGACCCATCGTCCGAGGCGGGCGCGTCGTCACGCCAGCCCGGTGACGTGACGAGCGCCAGGCTGAGCGTGATGCAGAAGAACAGCTGCGCAAGGGCCGCGTGCCCGATCGACACGGCGGGAGGCAGGAAGAGGAGCACCGTGATGCCGCCGAGGAGCCCCTGGAGAATCACGGCGCCGAGGGCCGCGAACCCCAGCCGCCGCACCCATGGCCGCCGCTCGACCCGCCAGGTCCAGATCGCCAGGATGATGGTGAGGAATCCCACCGTGCTCGCGATCAGCCGATGCCCATGCTCGTAAAAGATCCCGCCGACCCACTTGTCGAACGGAAACGAGAACATGGACCAGCCGTATGTCGTCGGCCAGTCGGGGACTGAGAGCCCGGACCCCGTGCTCGTCACCATGCCGCCGGCGGTGATGAGCAGGAGTGTGGCGACGACGACGAGCTTCGTGTATCGATGCAGCCAGATCATGTTCCCTGCAGTCAGCGGTTGAGACATGGACGGGCAACCCCGGCTTTCGCGCCTGACGTCCGGACGGTCTAGTAGCCGGCCGGCGCCGGCGCCTTGAACGAGAACGAGATCTCGGCCGCCTGCTTCACCGACAGTGTCACCTTCTGTGTCTGGGTTTCGAGCT